>JACKLQ010000002.1:987500-1196634 GCA_024235835.1 Thiobacillus sp.
GACTTGTTAAGAGAACGGATTGGAAACTCCGGCCATAGAGGGTGATAGCCCCGTATTTGAAAACAAGTTTGTGGAACTGAGCGTGCGAAAAGTAGGGCGGGACACGAGAAATCCTGTCTGAAGATGGGGGGACCATCCTCCAAGGCTAAATACTCGTGATCGACCGATAGTGAACCAGTACCGTGAGGGAAAGGCGAAAAGAACCCCGGGAGGGGAGTGAAATAGATCCTGAAACCGCATGCATACAAACAGTGGGAGCCCCAGCACAATGGGCTTTCGGTTCTTTCGAGGAGCGCGTAGCGCGACTCAAAAGAACTAAAGAAGAAATAGATTCTGATGAGTACATCGAGTGAAGGTGACTTCGGATCGCGAAGCGAGACGAAAGGCGCCCCAGCACGGTGGACTCGTCGAGAGTCCATCGTGCTGGGGTGACTGCGTACCTTTTGTATAATGGGTCAGCGACTTACGTTCAGTTGCGAGCTTAACCGAATAGGGGAGGCGCAGCGAAAGCGAGTCTGAACAGGGCGTTCAGTAGCTGGGCGTAGACCCGAAACCGGATGATCTATCCATGGCCAGGTTGAAGGTGCGGTAACACGCACTGGAGGACCGAACCCACTAGTGTTGCAAAACTAGGGGATGAGCTGTGGATAGGGGTGAAAGGCTAAACAAATCCGGAGATAGCTGGTTCTCCTCGAAAGCTATTTAGGTAGCGCCTCGTGTATCACTCTCGGGGGTAGAGCACTGTAATCGTTGGGGGGGTCGTCTAGATCTACCCCGCGATAGCAAACTCCGAATACCGAGAAGTGCGAGCACGGGAGACAGACTTGGGGTGCTAACGTCCTGAGTCAAGAGGGAAACAACCCAGACCCACAGCTAAGGTCCCAAATGACGTGCTAAGTGGTAAACGAAGTGGGAAGGCACAGACAGCCAGGAAGTTGGCTTAGAAGCAGCCATCCTTCAAAGAAAGCGTAATAGCTCACTGGTCGAGTCGTCCTGCGCGGAAGATGTAACGGGGCTAAGCACGTAACCGAAGCTTGGGATGCATACTATGTATGCGTGGTAGAGGAGCGTTCCGTAGGCCTGCGAAGGTGTCCTGTGAGGGATGCTGGAGGTATCGGAAGTGCGAATGCTGACATGAGTAGCGATAAAATGGGTGAAAGTCCCATTCGCCGGAAGCCCAAGGTTTCCTGCGCAACGTTCATCGGCGCAGGGTGAGTCGGCCCCTAAGGCGAGGCTGAGAAGCGTAGCTGATGGGAAACAGGTCAATATTCCTGTACCGCTATCCAATGCGATGGGGGGACGGAGAAAGGTAGGCCAGCCAGGTGTTGGATGTCCTGGTTTAAGCGTGTAGGCGTGCCCTCTAGGCAAATCCGGAGGGCTTAGCTGAGGCGTGATGACGAGGAACTACGGTTCCGAAGTGGTTGATCCTAAGCTTCCAAGAAAAGCCTCTAAGCTTCAGTTGGATAGTGACCGTACCGCAAACCGACACAGGTGGGCAGGGTGAGAATCCTAAGGCGCTTGAGAGAACTCTGGAGAAGGAACTCGGCAAATTGACACCGTAACTTCGGGAGAAGGTGTGCCCCGGTAGTGTGTAGATCCTCGCGGTCGAAGCACGATGGGGTTGCAGTGAAATGGTGGCTGCGACTGTTTAACAAAAACACAGCACTCTGCAAACACGAAAGTGGACGTATAGGGTGTGACGCCTGCCCGGTGCCGGAAGGTTAAGTGATGGGGTGCAAGCTCTTGATCGAAGCCCCGGTAAACGGCGGCCGTAACTATAACGGTCCTAAGGTAGCGAAATTCCTTGTCGGGTAAGTTCCGACCCGCACGAATGGCGTAACGATGGCCACACTGTCTCCTCCAGAGACTCAGCGAAATTGAAGTGTTTGTGAAGATGCAATCTCCCCGCGGCTAGACGGAAAGACCCCATGAACCTTTACTGCAGCTTTGCATTGGACTTTGACGGGACATGTGTAGGATAGGTGGGAGGCTGTGAAGCGGGAACGCTAGTTCTCGTGGAGCCAACCTTGAAATACCACCCTTGTGTCGTTGAGGTTCTAACCTGGGCCCCTTATCGGGGTCGGGGACCGTGCATGGTAGGCAGTTTGACTGGGGCGGTCTCCTCCCAAAAGGTAACGGAGGAGCACGAAGGTTGGCTAGACACGGTCGGAAATCGTGTTGATAGTGCAAGGGCATAAGCCAGCTTAACTGCGAGACCCACAAGTCGAGCAGATGCGAAAGCAGGTCCTAGTGATCCGGTGGTTCTGTATGGAAGGGCCATCGCTCAACGGATAAAAGGTACTCTGGGGATAACAGGCTGATTCCGCCCAAGAGTTCACATCGACGGCGGAGTTTGGCACCTCGATGTCGGCTCATCTCATCCTGGGGCTGTAGCCGGTCCCAAGGGTATGGCTGTTCGCCATTTAAAGAGGTACGTGAGCTGGGTTCAAAACGTCGTGAGACAGTTTGGTCCCTATCTGCCGTGGGCGCTGGAGATTTGACGGGGGCTGCTCCTAGTACGAGAGGACCGGAGTGGACGCACCTCTGGTGTACCGGTTATCACGCCAGTGGTATCGCCGGGTAGCTAAGTGCGGAAGAGATAAACGCTGAAAGCATCTAAGCGTGAAACTCGCCTGAAGATGAGATCTCCCGGAGGCTTGACCTCCTTGAAGGGTCGTCGAAGACCACGACGTTGATAGGCTGGGTGTGGAAGCGCAGCAATGCGTTAAGCTAACCAGTACTAATTGCCCGTAAGGCTTGACCCTATAACCTTGAATACACACTCAAGGGCAACCAAATCCAGGTGGGAAGAACCCCTTCCCCATCCAAACCTCTTCTTCCCTTTGCCTGAACCACCGTTCAGACCCAACTCCGTGATGCCGCATAAGCGACACCACTTCCAGTTATGTCTGGCGACCATAGCGGGGCGGTCCCACCCCTTCCCTTCCCGAACAGGACCGTGAAACGCCCCAGCGCCAATGATAGTGAGCCCCGCGCTCGCGAAAGTAGGTCATCGCCAGACTCCCCCTCAAAACGCCCACCTCCACGGTGGGCGTTCGCTTTTATGAATCTCCTCCTCCCATTACCGCGCTGACTTGGCTGGATGGGATGGCGAACGTATAATTCATAAGCAAATCAACCGGGCGGGATAGGTGCAAACCTGTCCCGCTTGTCACGTGTAGCCGGGGTTTATCTTGTCTGCTTTCGAGCCTGCAATTCTGGCCTTGGCCGATGGAACAGTGTTCCGCGGTTACGGCATCGGCGCCCAGGGCGCGGGTATTGGCGAGGTGGTGTTCAATACCTCCATGACCGGGTATCAGGAGATCCTGACAGATCCATCCTATTGCCGTCAGATCGTCACGCTTACCTATCCTCATATCGGTAATGTGGGCGTGAACCCTGAGGACGAGGAATCTGCCCAGGTGCATGCTTCCGGCTTGATTATCCGCGACCTGCCTCTGCTGCCCAGCAATTTCCGAATGGCGGAACCCCTGACTTCTTACCTGAAACGGCACGCCGTGGTGGGTATCGCAGGTATCGATACGCGCAAGCTAACCAGGTTGCTGCGTGAAAAGGGAGCACAGAACGGTTGCATCATGGCAGGCCAGATCAATGAGGCCGAAGCCATCGCCAAGGCACAGGCCTGTCCCAGCATGGCAGGTCAGGACTTGGCCGTGGTGGTGACCTGCGGCCAGAAGGGCGAATGGACAGAAGGTGAGTGGCGGCTTGGCAACGGTTTCATCCGGCCCGCCAATGCGACCTACAAGGTCGTTGCCTATGACTACGGCGTTAAGCGCAACATCCTGCGCATGCTGACCGAGCGCGGTTGTCAGGTGACCTTGGTGCCGGCCCAAACTCCTGCAACGGATGTGCTGGCCATGCATCCGGATGGCGTGTTCCTATCCAACGGCCCCGGCGATCCGGAGCCCTGCGCTTACGCCATCCGGGCCATCCAGGACATCCTGGCGGCTGGTGTGCCTACCTATGGAATCTGCCTGGGTCATCAGCTGCTGGCCCTGGCTTCCGGTGCAAAGACCATCAAGATGAAGTTCGGTCACCACGGTGCCAACCACCCGGTGCAGGACTTGGATACCAAGCGGGTCATGATCACCAGCCAGAACCATGGCTTCGCTGTGGACGCACAGAGCCTGCCTGCAAACTTGCGTGCGACCCACGTTTCCCTGTTCGACGGTTCCCTGCAGGGTATTGCTCGCACCGACGTGCCGGCCTTCAGTTTCCAGGGGCATCCCGAGGCCAGCCCCGGGCCCCATGACGTCAGCTATCTGTTCGACCGCTTCATCGGTCTGATGCGAGAGAAGAAGAATGCCTAAGCGCACGGACATCCATTCCATCCTCATCATCGGTGCGGGACCCATCGTCATCGGCCAAGCCTGTGAGTTCGATTATTCCGGCGCGCAGGCTTGCAAGGCCCTACGGCAGGAGGGGTATCGGGTCATCCTGGTGAACTCAAACCCGGCCACCATCATGACAGACCCGGAAACCGCGGATGCCACCTACATCGAGCCCATCAACTGGCAGACGGTGGAGCGCATCATCGACAAGGAACGGCCGGATGCCATCCTGCCCACCATGGGTGGTCAGACGGGCCTGAACTGTGCCCTGGACCTGGCCAGGCACGGCGTCTTGGACAAATATGGTGTCGAGCTCATCGGCGCCAAGAAGGAAGCCATCGACAAGGCCGAGGACCGAGAGAAGTTCAAGCAGGCCATGACCCGGATCGGGCTGGGCTCCGCGCGATCCAGTATTGCCCATAGCATGGAAGAAGCCATGCAGGTTCAGGCTGGAATTGGCTTCCCGGTCATCATCCGCCCCTCCTTCACCCTGGGTGGGACCGGTGGCGGCATCGCCTACAACATGGAGGAGTTCGTGCGGATCTGTGATGGTGGCCTGGAGGCCTCTCCCACCCACGAACTCCTCATCGAGGAATCCCTCATCGGCTGGAAGGAGTTCGAGATGGAGGTGGTCCGCGACAAGGCGGACAACTGCATCATCGTCTGTTCCATCGAGAACCTGGACGCCATGGGGGTGCATACCGGCGATTCCATCACCGTGGCGCCGGCACAGACCCTGACGGACCGGGAATACCAGATCATGCGCAACGCCTCCATAGCGGTGTTGCGGGAGATCGGCGTGGACACCGGCGGTTCCAACGTGCAGTTCGCCATCAACCCGGCGGACGGCCGCATGGTGGTCATCGAGATGAACCCCCGGGTGTCCCGCTCCTCAGCCCTGGCCTCCAAGGCGACGGGCTTCCCCATCGCCAAGGTGGCGGCCAAGCTGGCGGTGGGCTACACCCTGGACGAGTTGAAGAACGACATTACCGGCGGCCTGACCCCGGCCTCCTTTGAGCCTTCCATTGATTACGTGGTAACCAAGATCCCGCGGTTTGCCTTCGAGAAATTCCCCCAGGCCAACGACCGCCTCACCACCCAGATGAAGTCCGTGGGCGAGGTCATGGCCATTGGCCGCACCCAGCAGGAGTCCCTGCAGAAGGCCTTGCGCGGTCTGGAAACCGGCGCCGACGGACTGGACGAAAAGTCCACCGACGAATCCAGGATCAAGGCCGAGATGGGCAACCCCGGCGCCGAGCGGCTGTTCTACGTGGCCGATGCCTTCCGTGTGGGGATGAGCCTGGATGAGGTCCATGACATCAGTCATATCGACCCCTGGTTCCTGGCCCAGATCGAGGATCTGGTACGGCAGGAAAACGCCATCAAGGGCCGCAGCCTCATCGACTTGACCCGGGATGAACTATTTACCTTGAAGCGCAGCGGTTTTTCCGACCGCCGCCTGGCCAACCTGTTGAACTGCACACAACACGAAGTGCGTGCCCGCCGCTGGGCCCAGGGCATCAACCCCGTGTACAAGCGGGTGGATACCTGCGCCGCCGAGTTCGCCACCTCCACCGCCTATCTGTACTCAACCTACGAGGAGGAGTGCGAGGCCCAGCCCACGGACCGCAAGAAGATCTTGGTCCTGGGTGGTGGCCCCAACCGCATTGGCCAGGGTATCGAATTCGACTACTGCTGCGTGCATGCTGCGCTGGCCATGCGGGAAGACGGCTACGAGACCATCATGGTCAACTGCAACCCGGAGACCGTGTCCACGGACTACGACACCTCCGACCGCCTCTACTTCGAGCCCCTGACCCTGGAAGATGTGCTCGAGATCGTGCGCATCGAGAAGCCCTTCGGCGTCATCGTCCAATATGGGGGCCAGACACCCCTGAAGCTGGCCCGGGACCTGGAAGCCAATGGTGTGCCCATCATCGGCACCACGCCGGACATGATCGATGCCGCGGAGGACCGGGAGCGCTTCCAGAAGATGCTGCATAAGCTGGGCCTGCTGCAGCCGCCCAACCGCACCGCCCGGGCCGAGGACGAAGCCATCCGCCTGGCGGCGGAGATCGGCTACCCCCTGGTGGTGCGGCCCTCCTACGTGCTGGGTGGTCGGGCCATGGAAATCGTGCGGGAGGAGGCGGATCTGCAACGCTACATGCGTGAGGCCGTGAAGGTCTCCAATGATTCCCCCGTGCTGCTGGACCGCTTCCTGAACGATGCCATCGAGGTGGACGTGGATGCCCTGTCCGATGGCGAGCAGGTGCTCATCGGCGGCATCATGGAACACATCGAGCAGGCCGGCGTGCACTCCGGTGATTCCGCCTGTTCCCTGCCGCCTTACAGTCTGTCCTCTGCTATTCAGGACGAGTTGCGCCGCCAGACCGTGGCCATGGCCAAGGCCCTCAACGTGGTGGGCCTCATGAACGTGCAATTCGCCATCAAGGGCGACACCGTCTATGTGCTGGAAGTGAACCCCCGGGCCTCCCGCACCGTGCCCTTCGTCTCCAAGGCCACGGGCCGGCAACTGGCCAAGATCGCCGCCCGCTGCATGGCCGGCAAGACCCTGAAGGAACAGAATGCCGAGCTCGAGGTGATTCCGCCATATTACTCGGTGAAGGAGGCGGTGTTTCCTTTCCGCAAGTTCCCGGGCGTTGACCCCATCCTGGGTCCTGAAATGAAGTCCACCGGCGAGGTCATGGGCGTGGGCGACAGCTTCGGCGAGGCATTCCTGAAGGCCCAGTACGGTTCCAGCGTAAAGCTGCCCCGATCCGGCAATGCCTTCATCTCCGTGCGGGACCCGGAGCATCCCCAGGTCGCGGAGATCGCCGCCTACCTCCACGAACTGGGCTTCAAGGTGTTCGCCACTAGCGGAACTTCCCGCATCATCAATGCCGCCGGCGTGCCCGTGACCCGGGTCAACAAGGTGGCGGAAGGCCGGCCTCACATCGTCGACATGATCAAGAACAAGGACATCCAGTTGATCATCAACGTGGTGGAAGACAAGCGCGCCGTGGTGGACTCCTTCGCCATCCGTGCAGCGGCCCTGGCCCAGAACATCCCCTACTTCACCACCCTGGCCGGTGCCAAGGCGGCCTGCCTGGGTATGAAGGACCGGCGCGACATTACTGTTTACCCGTTGCAGGAACTGCACAAGCGTCTAAATTGACGCGCCTGCACTGAAGAATCGCCAAAGGTACCCATGAATAAAGTCCCCCTCACCGTGGTGGGTGCGGAAAAGCTCCGCAATGAACTGCACCGCCTGAAGACCGTGGAACGGCCCAGCGTCATCGAGGCCATTGCCGAGGCCCGTTCCCACGGTGACCTGTCGGAAAACGCGGAATACGATGCCGCAAAGGAAAAGCAGGGTTTCATCGAAGGCCGCATCAAGGAGCTGGAGGGCAAGCTGTCCAACGCCCAGATCATCGACCCCCGCCATCTGGACGCGGACGGCCGCATCGTCTTTGGCGCCACCGTGGAACTGGTGGATGCCGAGTCCGGCGACGAGGTGAAATACCAGATCGTGGGCGACGACGAGGCCGACATCAAGGCGGGCAAGATTTCCGTCAGTTCCCCAATCGCCCGGGCCCTCATCGGCAAGTATGCCGGCGACGTGGCGGACGTCCATGCACCGGGTGGCCTGCGCCATTACGAAATCGTCGACGTCCACTACGTCTGAGCTGCCAATTGAAACGCTTGCCCGATCTGCTGGCCGCCTGGTCCGTCGCCCTGTGGGTGGGAGGCCTCTGGGCCATCGGCTATCTGGCCGCTCCCGCCCTCTTTTACAACCTGGAAGATCGCATGATGGCGGGCTACCTTGCCGGCAAGATGTTCGGCTGGATGGCCTGGGTAGGCATGGTGTGCGGTGGATGGCTGCTGGTGTTCCGCCTGGGCCGTTATGCCGGCGCGGTGCTGAGGCAGCCCTTCTTCTGGATCGTGGTGGCCATGTTCCTGTTGACCATCGCCCAGCACTTCGGCATCCGGCCCCTGCTGCAGGAACTCAAGGACATGGCCATGCCCAAGGACGTGATGGAAAGCCTGTTCCGGGACCGTTTCCAGACCTGGCATGGCATTTCCAGTGGGGTCTACCTAATCCAGAGCCTGCTGGGACTGGCCCTCGTGGCGAAACAAGGGGCTAAATAAGGCTCAGGGCAGTTTCAGTTTGGGCTTGTCGGCCGGGCGGTAAAGCAGCAGGAGCTTTCCGATATGCTGCACCGGCGCAGCGCCCAGGGCCTCGCACAATTCCATGAACCATGCCTCCCGCGCTTCCCGGTCATCACCCAGCACCCTGATCTTGATGAGTTCATGGGCTGTCAAGGCCCGGTTCGCCTCCAACTTCACGGCCTCGGTCAGACCGGCGTTGCCGATCATGACCACGGGTTTGAGGTTGTGGGCCTGGGCCTTGAGGAATTTGCGTTGTTCGGTGCTGAGTTGCTGCATGAATATCTCCAGGATGGGCGGCGATATTATCACCGAGCACGCCAGGCACCCTTAGTTCGGCCCCACGGCGGTAGACTTCAACACTATGAAAAGACAAGCCAAAACCCGTGAATGGCACCATCGCCATGTCCACGATTTCTACGTGAGGCAGGCCACGGAACAAGGGTGGCGTTCCCGGGCCGCCTTCAAACTCCTGGAGATCGACGACAAGGACCGCCTGTTGAAGCCCGGCCAGATCGTGGTGGACCTGGGTTGCGCCCCCGGTGGCTGGTGCCAGGTGGCGGCCAGTCGCATGAAGGGCCAGGGCCGCATCATCGGCATCGACCTGCTGGACATGACGGGCATCAACGGCGTGACCTTCATCCAGGGGGACTTCACTGAGTACGGGGCCTTGGCCGAGCTTGAATCGGCCTTGAGCGGGAAAAAGGTCAATCTTGTACTTTCGGATATGGCCCCAAACATAACCGGCGTAGTGGTCTCTGACCAGGCCCGGGTGTACGCCTTGGCGGACCTGGCTCTGGATTTCGCGGTACATCATCTTGAACCCGAGGGAGCTTTTCTCATCAAAGTTTTTCAGGGTGCAGGCTTCGAGGCGTTCGTGAAGTCCATGCGGGGGGTGTTCAAGAGCGTTGCCACCCGCAATCCGGATGCCTCGCGGGATCGCAGTCGGGAGTGTTACCTATTGGGACGCGGGCTCAAGCAATCGGGCTGAAGCGCCGTTAGAATGCGGTATGCGAAGCAAAGTGCGCGCGCAGTACAGTACGCGGATTCGCCGCGAAGGAGTGAAAGTTGAATAATCTGTTCAAGAACGTCGCCATCTGGCTGGTCATCGCGCTGGTGCTGATGACGGTGTTCAACCAGTTCAATACTCGGCCGGGGGTCACCCAGTCCCAGGTGGACTATTCCCAGTTCATCGAGGAAGTCCGCAGCGGCCAGGTAGCCAAGGTGACTATCGACGGCCACGTACTGCGAGGAGTCCGTTCTGATGGCCGTCGCTTCAGCACCTACGCGCCGTCCGACCCCTGGATGGTCTCGGATCTGCTGAAGTACGGCGTGCAGGTGGAGGCCAAGCCGGAGGACGAGCCCTCCATGCTCATGAGCATCTTCATCTCCTGGTTCCCCATGCTGCTGCTCATCGGCGTCTGGGTGTTCTTCATGCGCCAGATGCAGGGCGGTGGCCGGGGCGGTGCGTTCTCCTTCGGCAAGTCCAAGGCCCGCATGCTGGATCAGGAAACCAACGCCATCACCTTCGCCGACGTGGCCGGCTGCGATGAGGCCAAGGAAGAAGTGGGCGAACTGGTGGAATTCCTGCGGGATCCCTCCAAGTTCCAGAAGCTGGGCGGCCGCATCCCCCGGGGCGTGCTCATGGTGGGCTCCCCTGGCACCGGCAAGACCCTGCTGGCCAAGGCCATCGCCGGCGAGGCCAAGGTGCCCTTCTTCAGCATCTCCGGTTCAGACTTCGTGGAAATGTTCGTCGGCGTGGGTGCGGCCCGGGTCCGGGACATGTTCGAGCAGGCCAAGAAGCACGCGCCCTGCATCATTTTCATCGATGAGATCGACGCCGTGGGCCGCCAGCGCGGTGCTGGCCTGGGTGGCGGCAACGACGAGCGGGAGCAGACCCTGAACCAGTTGCTGGTGGAGATGGATGGCTTCGAGGCCACTGCCGGCGTCATCGTCATCGCCGCCACCAACCGTCCCGACGTGCTGGACCCGGCCCTCATGCGTCCGGGTCGCTTCGACCGCCAGGTGGTGGTGCCCCTGCCCGACATCCGCGGCCGGGAGCAGATCCTGCTGGTGCACATGCGCAAGGTGCCAGTGAGCCAGGACGTGAAGGCGGACATCATCGCCCGGGGCACCCCCGGCTTCTCCGGTGCCGACCTGGCCAACCTGGTGAACGAGGCCGCCCTGTTCGCCGCCCGGTCGAACAAGCGGGTGGTGGACATGGACGACTTCGAGCGGGCCAAGGACAAGATCATGATGGGGGCCGAGCGCCGTTCCATGATCATGCCCGAGGAAGAGCGCCGCAACACCGCCTACCACGAGTCCGGCCACGCCGTGGTGGCCAAACTCATGCCCAAGACCGATCCGGTGCACAAGGTCACCATCATTCCCCGGGGCCGGGCCCTGGGTGTGACCATGCAGTTGCCCACGGAGGACCGCTACAGCCAGGACCGGATACGTCTCTTGTCCACCATCGCCGTGCTGTTCGGTGGCCGCATCGCCGAGGAAATCTTCATGAACCAGATGACCACCGGCGCCTCCAACGACTTCCAGCGGGCCACGGACCTGGCCCGGCGCATGGTGACCCAGTGGGGCATGTCCGATGCCCTGGGCACCATGGTCTATGGCGAGGAGGAGGGCGAGGTGTTCCTGGGCCGTTCCGTCACCACTCACAAGAGCGTGTCCGAGGCCACCATGCAGCAGGTGGACAAGGAGGTGCGCCGCATCATCGACGGGCAGTACGCCCTGGCCCGCAAGATCCTGGAGGAGAACCGGGACAAGGTGGAACGCATGACCCGGGCACTGCTGGAATGGGAAACCATCGACGCCGAGCAGATCGACGACATCATGGCCGGCAACGAGCCGCGCCCGCCCAAGCCGGTGACCCCGCCCTCCAGTTCCTCTGGCAACAGCAGCACACCCAGCGCCCCCGCACCCACGGCTACGCCAGCGGAAGAAGCCTGAGGCAGGGATTGGGTGGGGGTGAGTGATGGGGTGAAGCCCCGCTCATCCCCCTTCCCCCTTCCCCCCTCCCCCTTCCCCCCTCCCCGATGTTCCGCTGCGGCCGTTTCTCCTTTGCTCTGGATCGGCCCTTGGTCATGGGCATCGTCAACGTCACGCCGGACTCCTTCTCCGACGGTGGCGCCTTTCTTGACCCTCTGCAAGCCATCGAGCAAGGCCTCCGCCTGAAGGAGGCGGGGGCAGACCTGCTGGACATCGGCGGCGAATCCACCCGGCCCGGGGCCCGGCCCGTATCCGTGGAGGAGGAACTGGATCGCGTCCAGCCCGTATTGGAAGGATTGCGGAACTGTGGCGCGGCCCTGTCCGTGGACACCATGAAGCCCCGGGTCATGGCCGCCGCCCTGGCAGCCGGGGCGGACATGATCAACGATGTGAAGGCGCTGGAAAGCCAGGGTGCCCTGGAGGTGATGGCGGCCAGTGGGTGCGGCGTCTGCCTGATGCACATGCGGGGCGCACCCCGCACCATGCAGGAAGATCCCCAGTACGAGGATGTGGTGGCGGAAGTCGCGGCCTACCTGGATCGGCGTCGGACTGCCTGCATCCAGGCGGGCATTTCCCCTGACCGCATCGTCATCGACCCGGGCTTCGGCTTCGGCAAGACCCTGGAGCACAACATCGCGTTGTTCAAGAAAATCCGCATCCTGGCCGATATGGCTCCCGTATTGGTGGGGGTGTCCCGTAAGTCCATGATCGGACTGATCACAGGCCAGCCCGTGCAGGATCGCATGTCGGGCAGTGTTGCCGCTGCATTGCTGGCCGCGTCGCAAGGGGCCGCCATGCTGCGTGTGCACGACGTGGCGCAGACCGTGGACGCCATCAAGATTTGGCAAGCTTTGGGAGCACAGCAATGAGCAGAAGGTTTTTCGGTACGGATGGCGTGCGGGGCCGGGTGGGGGAGGACCCCATCACTCCGGGCATGGTGATGCGCCTGGGCTATGCCGCGGGCCGCGTCCTGGCCTCCGGTCGCCATGACTCCCTGTTCGGAGAGCGGCCTACCGTCCTCATCGGCAAGGACACCCGGGTCTCGGGCTACATGCTGGAATCGGCCCTGGAGGCCGGGTTGACCGCCGCAGGGGTGGACGTGCGCCTCACCGGTCCCATGCCCACGCCGGGGGTTGCCTACCTGACCCGGGCCCTGCGCCTTCAGGCCGGGGTGGTGATCTCCGCCTCCCACAACCCCTACGAGGACAACGGCATCAAGTTCTTCTCCGCCCAGGGCACCAAGCTGCCGGACGAGGTTGAACTGGCCATCGAGGAGGCCATGGAGTCCCCCATCAAGGCCGAGTCCTCCAAGGGACTGGGCAGGGTGAAGCGGGTGGACGACGCCGCTGGCCGATATATCGAGTTCTGCAAGAGCACCTTCCCCAACGACCTGGACCTGCGCGGCATGCGCATCGTGGTGGATTGCGCCAATGGGGCGGCCTATGACATCGCCCCCCACGTGTTCCACGAGCTGGGTGCTGACGTCATCGCCATCGCCAACGAGCCAGACGGCCTCAACATCAACAAGCATTGCGGCGCCACCCATACCGAGACCCTCAGCCGGGCCGTGCGCCAGCACCGGGCCGACGTGGGCGTCGCCCTGGACGGGGATGGGGATCGCCTGATGATGGCGGACATCTCCGGCGAGATCATGGACGGCGACAAGCTCATGTACGCTATCGCCCGCCACCGCATGGAGAACGGCGAGTTGAAAGGCGGGGTGGTGGGCACCTTGATGACCAACCTGGGTACCGAGCTGGCCCTGAGAAAGCTCGGTTGCGATTTCCGGCGCGCCAAGGTGGGGGACCGCTACGTGTTGGAGGTTCTGCAGGAACAGGGCTGGCAGGTGGGCGGCGAAAGCTCCGGCCACATCCTCTGCCTGGACAAGCACACCACCGGTGATGGCATTGTCTCCGCCCTCCAGGTGCTGGCAGCCCTGCGTCGATCCGGCCAGTCCCTGGCGGACTACACCCGGGATTGCCCCGTATATCCCCAGTTGCTCATCAACGTGCGGGTGGCCAAGGGCTTCAAGCTGGACGGGCAGGAGCCCGTGGTCCATGCTGTCCAGGCGGTTGAACAGGAACTGGGGGACACAGGCCGGGTGGTGCTGCGCCCCTCAGGCACCGAGCCCCTCATCCGGGTCATGGTGGAGGGGCGGGACGAGCCCCAGGTGCACCGCTGCGCCGAGCGAATCGCCGACGCGGTGAAGGTGGCCGCCGGGGTGTGACCCTTATTTCAGGAAGTGCCGGGCATACACCGGGTTTAGCCGGCTCATGGGCAACAGGATGAACAGGTCGGCGGTGTTGAAATCGGGGTCCCAGGCCGGCGCACCGCCAACATAGGCACCCAGGCGCAGATAACCCTTCACCAGGGGAGGAACCGAGGGTGAAGGTGTGGCCGTGAGTTCTTCCAGGGGCAGAGGGCAGCGGGGAAAGACTCGCCATTCCACCGGAGCCTGGTGTTTTTCCCGCACTGCGTGCCAGATGCCCGCCGCGTTATGCCCGCCGTCCTGCATGCCGATGCTGGCGCAACCGATCATGTAGTCATAGCCGCTCTTCATCATGTAATCCGCCAGGCCAGCCCACAGGTGGGTGATGACACCACCGCTGCGGTAGTCCGCGTGCACACAGGAACGCCCCACCTCCACCATGCGGCTTTTCAGGTTCTGCAGGCGGGTCAGGTCGAACTCATTTTCAGAGTAGTAGCTGCCCACACGCTTGGCGGCGGCATGGGTCAGGATACGGTAGGTTCCCACCACTTCCCCGTTATCCGCATCCCTGACCAGCAGGTGTTCGCAGTAGGGGTCGTACAAGTCCAAGTCAATCCCATCCTCGGGGCTGTTCAGGCGTGCCCCCATCTCTTCGGCGAACACCTTCCAGCGCAGGCGCTGTGCCTCACGCAACTCATCCTCGTGACGGGCCATGGATACATGGAAGGATTTTTTCAGCCGTTCCTTGGCGGCAACGTGTTCCTGCAACATGTACGGGTTCTCCTTTAGCACGTTGGGAGCAAAGGTAGAAACCTGGCGTTACTAGGCTGTGACGGCTTGGTGAAGAAATGGTGACAGATTGTGGTGGGGCAAATGCCATGATCCAGGGCATTCACGAACTTGTAATATTTCACCGATAGGATTCTGGGTGTTGTTCACCAGTCACCCAAATGGAGCCTTACATGACTGCAAACCGTACCCTCCTCAAGCTGTCTGGACTGGCCGCCGCCATGTCCCTGAGCCTCTCCGCTCTGGCCGCCGACATCACCGGCGCTGGCGCCACCTTTCCCTACGCTGTCTACACCAAATGGGCCGAAGCCTACAAAGGTGCCACCGGCAACCAGGTGAACTACCAGGGTATCGGTTCTTCCGGCGGCATCAAGCAGATCAAGGCCAAGACCGTGGACTTCGGTGGTACCGATGCGCCCCTGAAGGAAGCCGAACTGGACAAGGTCGGGCTGATCCAGATTCCCACCGTGATGGGGGGTGTGACCATTGTTGTGAACCTGCCTGGCATCCAGTCCGGCGGCATCAAGCTGGACGGTGCCACCGCGGCGGATCTTTTCCGCGGCGCCATCAAGAAGTGGAACGATCCCGCCATTGCCAAACTCAACCCCGGCGTGAAATTGCCTGATACCCCCGTCACCGTGTCCCACCGTTCCGACGGCTCCGGCACAACCTATGCCTTCAGCCATTACCTGGCCAAGCAATCCATGGCCTTCAAGCGCGACGTAGGCGCCGGCACCACCGTGAACTGGCCCGCCAACGGCGTGGGCGGCAAGGGTAACCCCGGCGTGGCCGCCAACGTGCAGAAGATCGCCGGCGCCATCGGCTACGTGGACATCGCCGACGCCATGAAGAACAAGATGACCTTCGTGGCCCTGAAGAACAAGGCTGGCAACTACATCGTGCCGAGCCAGGACTCCGTGGCCGATGCCGCCGCTGGCGCCAACTTCAAGGTGAAGGGCATGGCCCCGGACCTGCTGGATCAGACCCACAAGAATGCCTGGCCCATCACTTCCGCCACCTATGCCCTGGCCTACGAAAAGGGTGCTGACGCTACTCGTCAAAAGGGTGTGGTGGAGTTCTTCACCTGGTCCCTGAACAACGGCCAGAAAATGGCCGAGGAACTGGGCTTTGTCGCTCTGCCGGCCAACGTCGTCAAGATGGTCGAAGCCGAGATGAAGAACATCAAGTAATTGCCTTGATGCACCGGTTTGGGCGCGGATAACATGCCGCGCCCAAACTTTCTTCGCAAGCCCCCTCACGGCTCGAAGGAATTTGCGAAGAATGCGTAAATGAATCAGGACAGATCCGAATGAGCGAAGTGACGACACCCATAGACGTGCACGCCGCGCAAGTGAAGAAATTCCAGTTGCAGGACCTGATGTTCCATCAGGTCACTATGGTGTTTGCCTTCATCGTGCTCGCCGCCCTGGCGGGCATCCTGATTTCCCTGGCCATCGAGGCCATGCCGGTGCTGAAGGAGTTCGGTCCCGCTTTCCTGTGGACCAACGTCTGGAACGTTCCTGAAGACCAGTATGGCGCCCTCTCCGCCATTTACGGTACGGTGGTTACGTCCGTCATCGCCCTGGTGATCGCCGTTCCTGTCAGCTTCGGCATCGCTCTGTTTTTGACCGAGACCTGCCCGGTATGGCTACGTCGACCCCTGGGCACCGCCATCGAACTGCTGGCGGGCGTGCCTTCCATCATCTACGGGATCTGGGGCCTGTTCGTGTTCGCACCGCTGTTCGCGGAGCATGTGCAGCCCCATCTGCAGGCTGCCCTGGGCGATGTGCCCGTGATTGGCGGCTGGTTCGCGGGTCCCCCCATCGGCATCGGCATCCTTACTGCCGGCATCGTTCTGTCCCTGATGGTGATCCCCTTCGTAGCCTCGGTGATGCGGGATGTTTTCGAAACAGTGCCTCCTCCTCTGAAAGAATCCGCCTACGGCGTGGGTTGCACCACTTGGGAGGTGGTCACCAACGTGGTCCTTCCCTATACACGGGTGGGCGTCATCGGCGGCATCATGCTCGGCCTGGGGCGCGCGCTGGGCGAGACCATGGCGGTGACCTTCGTCATCGGCAACGCCAACCGCATTGTTGGCAGCCTGTTCGCACCAGGCACCTCCATAGCTTCCACGCTGGCCAACGAGTTTGGCGAAGCTGACCCGGGGCTGCACATCTCCGCCCTCTTCGCACTGGGCCTGGTGCTGTTCATCATCACATTCATCGTGCTGGCCGTATCGCAATGGCTGATAAAGCGCGGTGTGGCCAAACAAGGCAAGTGAGCGGAGACATCAAGCCATGAACCTGTATTCACGCCGCATCTGGACCAACCGCCTGGGCATCGCCTTGTCCATGGTGGCCATGTCCTTCGGCCTTGCTGCCCTGCTGTGGATCCTCTGGACCCTCTTCTACAACGGTTTTGCAGCCCTGAGCTGGGACTTCTTTACCCAGGACACCCCTGCGCCGGGAACCGAGGGTGGTGGCCTGCGGAACGCCATCATCGGAAGCCTGATGATCGTGGTGGTGACCACCGTGGTGTCCACTCCCATCGGCATCCTGGCGGGTATTTATCTGGCCGAATTCGGTAGCAAGTCCAAATTCGCCGCCGCCACCCGCTTCGTCACGGACATCATGCTGTCGGCGCCTTCCATCGTCATCGGCCTGTTCGTCTACGCCCTGATGGTGGCCACCCTGGGCGGCTTCTCCGGTTGGGCGGGTTCCGTGGCCCTTTCCCTTATTGCCATTCCCGTAGTGGTGCGCACCACGGAAAACATGCTTTTACTGGTGCCCACCAGCCTGCGGGAAGCAGCTTTCGCAGTAGGGGCACCCCGCTGGCAGGTATCGCTCAAGGTCACGTTGCGGGCGGTCAAGGCTGGCGTGGTAACGGGTATTCTGCTGGCCATCGCTCGGGTCACCGGCGAGACGGCACCCCTGTTGTTCACTGCCTTGAACAACCAGTTCTACAGCACCGACATGTCCCAGCCCATGGGTAACCTGCCGGTGGTGATCTTCCAGTTCGCCATGAGCCCATATGACAACTGGGTCAGCCTGGCCTGGGGCGGTGCCCTGCTGATCGCCTTGTTCGTGCTGGGCGTCAATGTCCTGGCCCGCGTGCTGTTCCGCAAGAAATCCTCAGACTGATGCCGGAGTCCTCCATGTCCGCCCACCCTCATTTTGCCGATGGCGAAGAAGTTGTCTTGTCCATCCGGGACCTGAATTTCTATTACGGTGATTTCCAGGGGCTGAAGAAAGTGTCCATGGATATCGCGAAGCACAAGGTGACGGCATTCATCGGGCCTTCCGGTTGCGGCAAGTCCACCCTGTTGCGTACCTTCAACCGCATGTACGACCTGTATCCCGGTCAGCGTGCCGAAGGACAGATCAATTTCCACGGCAAGAACCTGCTGGACAAGAAACAGGACGTCAACCTGGTGCGTGCAAAGATCGGCATGGTGTTCCAGAAACCCACGCCCTTCCCCATGACCATCTACGAGAACATCGCCTTTGGGGTGCGTCTGTACGAGAAACTCTCCAAGTCTGAAATGGACGATCGTGTCGAGTGGGCCTTGCGCAAGGCGGCAATCTGGGAAGAAACCAAGGACATCCTGCAACGCAGCGGCCTGTCCCTTTCGGGGGGGCAGCAGCAGCGTCTGTGTATCGCCCGCACCATCGCGGTGAAGCCAGAAATCGTGTTGCTGGATGAGCCCACTTCGGCCCTGGACCCGATATCCACCGCCAAGATCGAGGAACTCATCAACGAGTTGAAGACCGAGTACACCATCGCCATCGTGACCCACAACATGCAGCAGGCGGCGCGGATATCCGATTACACCGCCTTCATGTACCTGGGGGAACTGATCGAGTTCAGCGCCACGGACGTGCTGTTCGTGAAGCCACAGGTCAAGCAGACGGAAGACTACATCACGGGCAGATTCGGATGATCGGGCAGCCTATATCGGTTGGGCGGTACTGACGCCCGAATGGTGTGGTTCGGGACTAAGCACGGCCAGGGAGGGCGGTGTTAAGGTGGGTGTCATAAAAATTTAATCAAGTTTTGATTGGCAGCACTGTATGTTGGCAGTCCAAGCCGGTGCCGCCATGAAGTCGCTTTCCCAAATACGCCTCGAACTCGAACAACTGCATGCCTCGGTGCTGGACGGCCAAAGGGCATTGTTGCAATGTTGGCGGCCCGTCGTCGCGGGGAAAGGTTTCTCCCCGGACGCGGCGAACCTGGCGTCCTACGTGGCCTTCCGACGCCAGGACCTGCGCAAGCTACAGGACAGGTTGCTGGAGTTGGGCCTGTCATCCCTTGGGCGTTGCGAGGCGCACGTGCTGCCTACCCTGGAATCGGTAGGCATGGCACTGGACGCCATGCTGGGCATGCCGCCCGACGAGAAGCGAGTAAGGAAGATGGCCCGCGCCAGCCAGGAGGGTGGTCGGCGTCTACTCAAGCACAGTGACATCCTGTTGGGCAAGGCCCCCGCCAATCGGGACATGCGCATCATGGTGACCCTGCCTTCCCTGGCCGCTGACGACAAGCGACTGGTCACCGACCTGGCGCGGCGTGGCATGGACCTGGCCCGCATCAATTGCGCCCATGACGATGCGGATGCCTGGAAGGCCATGATCAGCCACGTGCGTGGGGCCTCCGCCTCCGGGGGAAGGCCTTGCCGGGTGCTCATGGATCTGGCCGGGCCCAAGTTACGTACGGGGGATATCGGCGCGAAATCTCCTTCCCTGCGCCTCAAGCCCAAGCGGGATGACGGCGGCGAAGCGCGTACGCCAGCCTATTTCCTCCTGGATGCCAGCGGCGAGTTGGGCGGGCCTGGCCTGGGCCAGGTGGCGGGCATGGCGCGCTACCCCCGCATTGCCGTGGCGCGTGAGTGGCTGCGTCGGGTACGGCCGGGGGATGCGGTGGAACTGACTGATGCGCGTGGACGCAAGCGGCGCATCCTGGTGCTGGACCGGCTCAGCGATTACCACCTGCTGGCCTGCGTCACCGAGACGGTGTTGGTGACGCCGGGCCTGGCCTTGCGGCATCGGGCCAATCGTCGCGGGACGGGCGGGGCCGAGACTGTGGTGGGGCCCATGGAGCCCCAGGCGGGGGCGATCAGGGTGGCCATGGGGGATCGGATATTGCTCACCCGGGAGGATACTGATCTGGTGGCCGCCTGCGCCCCCGGTGGTGGAGGTGTTTGCGTGGGCCAGGTGCCCTGCGCCCAGCCGGAGGTTCTGGATTTCCTCAAGGCCGGGGAACGGGTGTTCATCGATGATGGCCGCATCACCGCCGAGGTGGAAAGCGTGGACGAGGCGGGTGCCTGGCTGCGCATCACCCGGGCCGCGCCGGAAGGGGACAAGATCCATTCCGCCAAGGGACTGAACTTTCCCGATAGCGACCTGGCGTTGCCGTCCCTGACGGACAAGGATTTGCGCGATCTGGATTTTGTCGCTGGCGAAGCTGACCTGGTGGGCTATTCTTTCCTGCGTGACGCCACGGACATGGACCGGCTGGGCGATGAACTGACGGCCAGGGGTGCCGGGCACATGGGCCGCATTGCCAAGATCGAGAATCGGCAGGCGGTGGCCCACCTGCCGGAAATCATCGTGCATGGTGCGGCCTCGGCCCCCTTTGGGCTCATGATCGCCCGGGGCGACTTGGCGGTGGAACTGGGCTGGGCACGGCTGGCGGAAATCCAGGAGGAAATCCTGTGGCTGGCGGAATCGGCCCGGGTGCCGGTGATCTGGGCCACCCAGGTGTTCGAGCAGATGATCCGGGTGAACCAGCCTACCCGGGCGGAAATGACAGACGCGGCCATGTCCCAGCGGGCGGAGTGCGTCATGCTGAACAAGGGGCCTTTCGTGCTGGACGCCATCGCCCTGCTGGACGATATTGCCGGCCGCATGCAGGGCCATCAGTTGAAGAAAAGCGCCCGCTTGCGGGCTTTGCATTGGTAGTCAGGAAATAAGGAAGCATCCCATGGCAAACGCAGTGAAAACCATCGCCAAGTACATTCGCAACAACCCGGGCTCCAGTGCAGAGGAAATCCTGCGGGGGCTTTGTGCAGCACTGGAAACCCAGGAATCCTTTGAGATCCACCGCATCTACGACTTGGACAAGAAAGTGTTCGAGATGGCCTTGGACCTGCTGGAAGAGTGGCGTTTCGACCGTCACGTGGTGGAACGCCGCCTGCAGAAGTACATGGACCAGAAGGACGACGAGTCCTGATCCTTTGCGGGATCAGGCCGGTGCCTTGATGGCCCGGGCCAGGGCCGACTCCAGTTGGCCGATGACCCCACTCCAGGCATTGTCGGCCATGTCCTTCGCGGCCTGATCACCCAGTTCCCTGCGCAAGGCCTCGTCCTGTGCCAGGGTGAGGACAGCTTGGACAAAGGCTGATGAATCCCCGGGCAGTACCGTAAGACCGTTTCGACCGTGCTGGATGAGGGCCGCGCCGGCGGCCCTGGCGTAGGCCACCACCCCTAGGCCGCTGGCCATGGCCTCGGCGATGACGTTGCCCCAGGTCTCAGAAAGACTGCCGAATATGAACAAGTCGGCACTGGCGTAATGCCTTGCCAGTTCATCTCCCGTGCGGGAGCCGGAAAAGATGTGATGGGGGTAATTCTCCTGGAGCTGAACCCGGGCGGGGCCGTCTCCTACCCATATCATGCGGGCCTTGGGATGAATGGCGAAAATGGCATCGAAGGCCCTCGCCACCAACTCCAGGTTTTTTTCCGGCGCCAGGCGACCCACATACAGGCAAGCCAGATCCTGTTCCTCCAGGCCCCATGCCAGGCGCAGGGAAGGGCTTCTGCGCCCGGGATGGTACAGGGTGGTATCCACCCCCCGGCCCACCACCTCCACGTTGGGAATGCCCCGGGCGGCTAGAGTCGTGGCCAGTTCCGGCGCCGGCACCAGGGTGGCGCTGCAGCGACGGTGCAGAGCATCCAGGGAGTGGGTCACCAGGGGCGAAAGCCAGCGCAGGCCATAGTGGCCGCTGTATTGATCGAAGTGGGTGTGGTAACCGGAGGTAACGGGCAGGCCCAAGCTGCGAGCCGTCAGAACCGCGGCCCAGCCCAGGGGGCCCTCGGTGACCACATGCACCACGTCCGGAAAATGTGTGCGCATCAGGCGACTCAGGCGGTGCCAGACAGGCAGGCCCAGTTTAATGCCTGGATAATTGGGCAGGGTGATGCCGGGCACGGTCCATTCCGCCTCGTTCCCCACGTCCGTCGGGTGCCGCCGGGGGCGCACCAGGCCCACCCAATGGCCCCGATCCCGCAGGCCGGCCACCATGCGGCCGGTGGTCATGGCCACGCCGTTGATCTCCGGCGGATAGGTTTCGGTGACGACCAGGAGACGCATGCGTTTATCGAGCCCGGGTCAGGCCGTCAGTTGTGCGTAAAGCCGGGCCATGCGTTGGGCCAGGGCGCTGTCAGACCATTCCTGGGCATAGGTCCTGGCCTCCGCGGCTAGTCCGGCGCGAAGGTCCGGGTCCCCCAGCAGTCGCAGCATGGTCTGGGCAAATTCCCGCGCATCGTCTGGCGCTACCAGGCAACCCCGGCCTGGCGACAGGATGTCCGCCGTGCCCATGACAGACTGGGCCACCACGGGGCAGCTCTGGGCCATGGCCTCCAGCAGCACCAGGCCCTGGGTCTCGGTGCGGGAGGCGAAGACGAAGGCATCCGCCGCCGCGTAGGCGTCCGGCAGTTCATGGCGCCGGTCCAGGTAGCCCAGAAAGCGTACGGCATCGTTAAGGCCAAGGCGCGCGGCCTGGCGGCGCAGGTCGGGCAGGGCGGGCCCTTCACCCGTGATCAGCAACAGCAGTTCCGGCATTTCCCGCCGGGCGTGGGCCAGGGCTGCCAGAAGAAATGCGATGTTCTTTTCGTGGGCCACCCGGCCGACGAAAAGGGCCACGGGAGTATCCGTTCCGATGTCGTGGCGGGCGCGGAAGCGCGCCCTGTCCCCGGGGCGGAATGCGTCTTCGGGCAGGCCCGTGGGCAGGACGTGCATGGCGGTCTCCACACCATAGGCATGCAACCGGTCACGCATGGCCGTGGAGGGCACCACCACCGCATCCAGTTCATTGCACTGCCCCCGGGAGAAGCGCCTGGCCAGGGATTTCAGGCTCCTGGCGGGCAGGAAGGGTATGTAGTGCTGGAGGTATTCCTCGAACAGGGTGTGGTAGGTGGCCAGCACCGGCTTGCCCAGCTTCCTTGCGGCATGGAGGCCGGCGTAGTGGGCGGCGAAAGGGGTCTGGACGTGGATGAGGTCGTAGCCCCGGGCGGCCTCCAGTACCGTCTGCCGCAGGGGCCGGTATTGCATGAGGCGGTCTTCCGGGTCCCGTGGCAGACGCCTGCCTGGCACCCGGATGATGTCGCCGGTGTCCGGCTCGTCGGCATAGCGGGGCGCCACCACGCCCACGTGAACATCATGTTCCCAAAGAGCAGAGCGGAAGGTCTCTATGGAGGTGGAAACGCCATTGATGCGCGGAAAGAACACGTCCGACACCATGAGGACACCCAGGAAGCCGTTCATGCGGCCTCTTTGGCGGCGGGCAGCAACTGGATTTCAGCGGGGCGGGTACGGGTGACGACACCCCAGTCCACCAGTTCCAGGCGGCCGTCGTGGTGCTCGACTATGGCTGTGCAGGAATCCACCCAGTCACCGCAGTTGGCATAGACCAGGCCGTCCACTTCCTTCAGGGCGGCCCAGTGGATGTGGCCGCAGATCACCCCGTCCATGCCACGTTCCCTTACGTGGCGCATGACGGAATCCTCGAAGTCGAAGATGAACTGCAGGGCGGTCTTGACCTTGCGCTTGGCATAGCCCGCCAGGGACCAGTAGCCGGCGATACCCAGCAGGCGACGTAGCCGGGACAGCCAGACGTTGGCCCGTACCAGCAGGTTGTAGGACATGTCCCCCAGCACCGCCACCCACTTGTGGTAGCGGGTGACCTGGTCGAAATCGTCGCCATGGATGAGCAGGAAGCGGCGCCCGTCGGCGGTCTCGTGCACGTATTCGCTGGCGATGTGGATGTCGCCGAAGGCCGACTCGCAGTAGTCCCGCAGAGCTTCGTCGTGGTTGCCAGGCACCAGGATGATCTTCTCGCCGTGGCGGGCCCGACGCAGCACCTTCTGCACGACGGTGTTCTGGGCCGTGTTCCAGTGGATGGAACGGCTCATGCTCCAGAAGTCGATGATGTCGCCCACCAGGAACAGGTGTTGGGAAGGGTGTTCCCTGAGGAAATCGAGCAGCCTGTCCGCCTGGCAGGCGCGGGTGCCCAGGTGGACATCCGAGATGAAGATGGCGCGTACGTCTGGCATGGCAGGCCACTTTGCCAGCCCATTGTGACGCTCCGGTGACAGCCTGGCCCAGCTGCCAGCGGCCTTGCGCCCTGTTGCGATGGTGCAATCGGGCATGCCGCATTGACCAGCCGGCACATACTGATTAACATGCGCGGTCTTTTTAGGAGGGGAACCCATGCGTCGCAAACTCGTGGCCGGCAACTGGAAAATGCACGGCACCCTGGCCGAGAACGATGCCCTGCTATCTGGCATCCTGGCTGGCATGGGGGGCGTGAAGGCCGACATGGCGGTTTGCGTGCCCTTCCCCTATCTGGCCCAGGTCCAGGCCAAGCTGTCCGGCAGTGCGGTCGCCTGGGGAGCCCAAAACATGAGCCAGCATGCCAAGGGTGCCTACACCGGTGAGGTGTCCGCCCCCATGCTCAAGGACTTCGGCTGCGCCTACGTCATCGTCGGCCACTCCGAGCGCCGCGCCCTTTACGGCGAGAGCGACGAGGTGGTGGCCGAGAAATTCGCCGCGGCCCAGTCCGCCGGCCTGACTCCCATCCTTTGCGTGGGCGAGACCCTGGACGAGCGGGAAAATGGCGTCACCGAGCAGGTGGTTGGGCGCCAACTGGATGCAGTTGTTGCCAAGAGCGGTGTGGCTGCCCTGGCCAAGGCCGTGGTGGCCTACGAGCCCGTGTGGGCCATTGGCACCGGCAAGACCGCCACCCCCGAGCAGGCACAGGCCGTGCACGCCTTCATCCGCGGCAAGATTCGTGCCTTGGACGCCGCCGTGGCGGAGGGTCTCGTCATCCAGTACGGTGGCAGCATGAAGCCGGGGAATGCTGCGGAATTGATGGGCCAGCCCGATATTGATGGCGGCCTCATTGGTGGCGCCTCCCTGAACCCCGAAGAGTTCCTGGCCATCTGCCGGGCCGGCTGAGGCAAAAATTAAGGAAAGAAAATGGAATTCATCGTCTGGGTCCTTCATCTGCTGGTGGCTGCCAGCGTAGTGGGACTTGTATTGCTGCAGCACGGCAAGGGTGCAGACATGGGTGCTGCCTTCGGCAGCGGATCCTCTGGCAGCCTGTTCGGCGCCAGCGGCTCCGCCAACTTCCTGTCCCGGACCACGGCCCTCCTGGCTACGGTGTTCTTCATCACCAGCCTGGGCTTGGCTTATTTTTCCGGCACCAGGCACAAGGTGGAACAGCCCTTGAACGTGCCCGCCGCGCCTGCAGTACCCCAGCAAGCGCCTGCGGCACCCGCGGGTGGAGTGGACAAATCGGGAGACATTCCCAAGTAATACATGTCGGGCACACCTATTTGGGTGTCCGATCATGCCGACGTGGTGAAATTGGTAGACACGCTGTCTTGAGGGGGCAGTGACGAAAGTCGTGCGAGTTCGAGTCTCGCCGTCGGCACCAGTACAACTTAGCAAGCATTTGCAGCAAGCATTTGCAGCAAGCATCTGCAAACAGCTTTAAAGCCTGCTTTTTAGCGGGCTTTGTTTTTTCTGCCGCACCTTCTGGTGCCTGCACTGATATGGCTGTATTTGTTTTTTTCCCCGGCGAACACCGGGAAATGCATGTGTTGTCATATTTCTTTCATAGGCTTTTCTCGCTGGAATCTCAGTGGGAGCTTGCCTTTGTCCATCCACTCAGTGTTTTGTCCCGTGCTCATACTTCAATTGGGGCGCATCGCGATTAAGAATAGTGGCGGAGCCAGGGTCGCTGGAACAGTAGCTCCGGCTCGCCTGAACCTTGTCCTGGCGCTGGGATGTGCGTTCTCCCAGCAGCGTGCCCTATTGGGAAACAGCATGGGGTTCGTCGATCGGGGTCAGCAGGCCCAGCAATCCACCCGGGCATTCGAAAAGTTCCTCACCTGATGGATCCGCAAGCAAAAAATCGCCCACCCATGACAGGTCCGGACCGTCTTGGGCCCCCTCCATTCCAGGGAGGGCAGGGGCTAAGGCTGGAAAGCCCGGTCGTTGCCCAGTTGATGCGTTCGGTGCCGTCCATCCGGGACTCAGCCGGCTGCCTGGAAGCCTTGGCAAGGTTCCACGCCGAGACCTGGCTTTGGGCACTGCCTGTAGTCGACCAGGAAAATCGGCCTGTGGCACTGATCGACCGGGCCAGCTTCGTTGAGTTTCTGAGCAGGCTCTATTCCAGGGATCTGTTTGGCAAGAGCAGGCTGGAAGACCTGCGAAAAACCAGACCGGAGGTGTTTGGTGGTGGAGCGCCGGTGGTCGTGGACGAGCAAACCAGTGTTGACGATGTGGCGCGGATCATCGTGGGCGAGGGCATGCGCCACATGGTGAGCGGGTTCATCGTGACCCGGGGAGGGCGCTACGCAGGTATCGCCAGCGGCAACGACCTGCTGGAGGAGATCACGCAACGCAAGCAGGCCGATCTCTATTACCTGGCCCATTACGATTCCCTTACGCAAATTCCCAATCGCATGCTGTTCACGGACCGCCTCAACCAGGCATGCCGGGAAGCCCAGCGCAGCGGTGCGGAGTTGGGGCTGATGTTCATCGACGTGGACCGCTTCAAGCAAATCAACGACTCCATGGGCCACGGCGTGGGGGATCTGTTGCTGCAGGGCGTGGTGAAGCGCCTGCAAGCCTGCATACGCGACTGCGACACCCTGGCCCGCCTGGGTGGGGATGAATTCGCGGTCCTGGTGGATGGGCTGCGCACGGTGGACGACATCGAAATTCTGGCGCGCCGTTTCATGGAAGCCATGCGGAAGCCCTTCACGATCCTGGATCGAGAAATTCGGGTCACTTTGAGCATTGGCATAGCGCTGTTTCCCCGAGACGATCGGGACGTGGGGGTGCTGCTCAGCAAGGCCGACGCTGCCATGTATGACGCAAAACTGAATGGCCGCAACGGTTTCCGCCGCTTTGAACCCGGCATGACCACCTATTCCCAGGAACGTCTTCAACTGGAGACGGATCTCAAGCGTGCCTTGGAGAACAAGGAGTTCTTTCTGGCGTACCAACCCCAAGTCAGCCTGCGTGACGGCCGGGTCGTGGGCGTGGAAGCCTTGGTGCGGTGGCTGCACCCACAGCGTGGCGTGTTGTCGCCGGGTGCGTTCATCGGTATCGCCGAGGATTCGGGCCAGATTGTGCCTATTGGGGAATGGGTGCTGGCTGAGGCCTGTCTGCAGCAGCGGGCCTGGCGGGACCAGGGGCTGCCACCGATGCGCATGTCGGTAAACATCTCGCCGCTTCAGTTCAGGCAGCCAAATTTCACCACCCGGGTAAGGGAATTGCTGGGTAACAACTGTGCTGACTACAGCATGCTGGAACTGGAATTGACCGAGGGCATGGTGATGAGTGACGCGACCCACGTCATGGAAACCCTTCAGGCGCTCCAGACACTAGGCGTGCATCTGGCGCTGGACGACTTCGGTACCGGGTTTTCCAGCCTGGGCTATCTGCAGCGTTTTCCCATCCATCGGCTGAAGATCGATCAGTCCTTTGTGCGGGAGGTGGATCGCATGCCGGTCAATGCGTCCATCATCCGCGCCATCGTGGCCTTGGCTCGCAGTCTTTCCATGGAAGTCGTGGCGGAAGGGGTGGAAAGCGACGCTGAGCTTGCCTTCGTGCGAAGCGTGGATTGCGATGAGTCACAAGGCTATTTTCATGCGCGGCCCATGTCTCCACAGCAGTTTGTTGAATGGATCCACGCCCGATCTCCTTGAATCAAGGACGGCAACCGATGGCCGGACACGAAACAATAGGGCAGGGAGATGACATCAAATTTCCTTATCGCCCCCTTAATAAATTTATTAAGCCATTGATGTATATGGGTTTTTTGGAATTGCTTTCCTTGACAGCTTTTCCGCTTACCCCCTAAACTCGCGCCTTTCCTGCTGCGCTTCGGCGCGGTCTAGTGGCTCAGCCGATCGGACGCAACGCGCGAAAAAATGCTCGAAAATTATTTTCCGGTTCTGATGTTCATACTGGTGGGGCTGGCAATAGGCGTGGTTCCCATGCTGGCGGGGTGGCTACTGGCCCCCAATCGTCCAGATGCGGAAAAGCTTTCCCCCTACGAGTGCGGTTTCGAGGCCTTCGAGGACGCGCGCATGAAGTTCGACGTGCGCTACTACCTGGTGGCCATCCTGTTCATCCTGTTCGACCTGGAGATCGCCTTCCTTTTCCCCTGGGCCGTGGTGCTGGAGGAAATCGGCTTGTTCGGTTTCGTCGCCATGGTGATCTTCCTGGGCATCCTCGTGGTGGGCTTCGTCTACGAGTGGATGAAGGGAGCGCTGGATTGGGAGTAAGGCTTTGGAACCGTTGGGCGAAGCGCTCCGTGCTTGCAATGGGGATCGAACCGGTGCAAAGGCCTGCCTGCGAAATGATGCGGGTGGGTATGGAATTGGCTTGTCGGAGCGGGCGTAAATGAGCATCGAAGGCATCCTGGAAAAAGGCTTTGTCACCACCACTGTGGACGCGGTGGTGAACTACACCCGTACCGGCTCTCTGTGGCCCATGACCTTTGGCCTGGCCTGTTGCGCCATCGAGATGATGCAGGCGGGCGCCTCCCGCTATGACCTGGACCGTTTCGGCATCGTTTTCCGTCCGAGCCCTCGCCAGTCGGACCTGATGATCGTGGCTGGCACCCTCTGCAACAAGATGGCCCCGGCCCTGCGCAAGGTATATGACCAGATGGCCGAGCCCCGATGGGTCATCTCCATGGGGTCCTGCGCCAATGGTGGTGGCTATTACCACTATTCCTATTCCGTCGTGCGTGGTTGCGACCGCATCGTGCCCGTGGACATCTATGTCCCCGGTTGCCCGCCCACCGCGGAGGCGCTGCTTTATGGGCTGGTGCAGTTGCAGAAGAAAATCCGGCGTACCAGCACCATCGCGCGCTGATAAAGGACTTATGACATGCCGTTGACCCCGGAAGCCCTGTTCGCGCGCCTTGAGGAGACCCTGGGGGATGATCTCCTCAAGGCCAACCTGGCCCTCGGAGAGGTAACCCTGGAAGTGGCCCAGGAAAACTGGGTGGACGTGTGTACGCGCCTGCGGGACGAACCCGGCCTGGGGTTCGATACCCTTATCGACCTGTGCGGCGTGGACTTCTCCGCCTACAAGGAGGGGGCGTGGGGCGGTCGCCGCTTCGCCGTGGTGGCGCACCTGCTTTCCGTGAAGAAGAATCAGCGCGTGCGGGTGCGCGCCTTTTGCACCGATGACGACCTCCCCGTGGTGGGCTCCCTGGTGGATGTCTGGCCCGCGGTGAACTGGTTCGAGCGGGAGGCTTTCGACCTGTTCGGCATCGTCTTCGATGGGCACCCGGATCTGCGTCGCATCCTTACCGACTATGGCTTCATCGGCCACCCGTTCCGCAAGGACTTTCCCCTCTCCGGCCATGTGGAGATGCGCTACGATCCTGACCTCAAGCGGGTGGTCTATCAGCCTGTCACCGTGGAGCCCCGGGAGATCACGCCCCGCATCCTGCGCGAGGAAAACTACGGCGACACCAACGTGGAGAGCAGCCGTGGCTGAGATCCGCAATTACACCCTGAACTTCGGACCGCAACACCCCGCTGCCCATGGCGTATTGCGCCTGGTGCTGGAACTTGATGGCGAGGTCATCGAGCGGGCCGATCCCCATGTCGGCCTGCTGCATCGCGGCACCGAGAAGTTGGCCGAACACAAGACTTTCCTCCAGTGCGTACCCTACATGGACCGCCTGGACTACATGTCCATGATGCAGAACGAGCATGCCTACTGCATGGCCATCGAGAAGTTGCTGCGGTTGCCGGTGCCGGAGCGGGCCCAGTACATCCGCGTGATGTTCGACGAGATCACCCGTATCCTGAACCACCTGCTGTGGCTGGGTACCCACGCCCTGGACGTGGGCGCCATGACTGTCTTCCTGTATGCCTTCCGTGAGCGGGAGGATCTCATGGACGTGTACGAGGCCGTGTCCGGCGCCCGCATGCACGCGGCCTACTATCGGCCTGGCGGCGTGTATCGCGACCTGCCGGACAGTATGCCCCAGTACGCCGCCCAGCACACCCGCAATGCCGCCGCCATGGCGGATATGAACGCCAACCGCCAGGGCTCCGTACTGGATTTCATCGAGGACTTCACCCGCCGTTTCCCCAGGTATGTGGACGAGTACGAGACCCTGCTCACGGATAACCGCATCTGGAAGCAGCGTACCGTGGGCATCGGCGTGCTGGACCCGGACCGGGCCAAGGCCCTGGGTTGCACCGGCCCCATGGTGCGGGGTTCCGGCATTGCCTGGGATTTGCGCAAGATGCAGCCCTATGCCGCCTACGAGCATATGGACTTCGAGATCCCCGTGGGCCGCAACGGCGACTGCTACGACCGTTACCTGGTGCGCATGGAGGAGATGCGCCAGTCCAACCGCATCATCAAGCAGTGCGTGGACTGGTTGCGCAAGGATGAAGCCAAAGGAGCGGGTCCTGTGATCACCGACAACCACAAGGTGGCGCCGCCTTCCCGAGAGGCCATGAAGTCCAACATGGAAGAGCTTATCCACCATTTCAAGCTCTTCACCGAGGGCATGCACGTGCCCGAGGGCGAGGCCTACGCGGCGGTGGAGCACTCCAAGGGCGAGTTCGGCGTGTATCTGGTGTCGGATGGCGCCAACAAGCCTTACCGCCTCAAGCTGCGCGCCCCCGGCTTCTCCCACCTCGCCGCCATGGATGAACTCTCCCGCGGCCACATGATCGCCGACGCGGTGGCCATCATCGGCACCCTAGACATCGTCTTCGGCGACATCGACCGCTGACCCCAGAACCCGACCATGCTGACTGCTGAATCCCTCGCCCAGATCGACAAGGAATGCGCCAAATACCCGGCTGACCAGAAGCAGTCGGCGGTGATGGGCGCCCTGCGCATCGCCCAGACCGAACTGGGCTGGCTGTCCAGGGACACCATCGCCTACGTGGCCGACTACCTGGACATGCCCGCCATCGCCGTGTACGAGGTGGCCACGTTCTACAACATGTATGACCTGGAGCCTGTGGGTCGCAACAAGGTGACCCTGTGCACCAACCTGCCCTGCCAGCTGCAGGGGGCGGACAAGATTGCCGAGCGCATGCAGGCCAAGCTGGGCATCGGCTTCGGCGAGACCACGGCGGACGGGCGCTACACCCTGAAGGAAGGCGAGTGCATGGGCACTTGCGGCCACGGCCCCCTGTGCCTGCACAACAACCACAAGATGCACACCCATCTGACCCCCGAGTCGGTGGAAAAACTCCTGGATGACATGAAATGAGCATGACGCGGAGCCGCCTCAAGTCAGGTCTTAACCCCCTTGGGGGGTGTGCTTGTATCTACAAGCACGGGGGCCGAGTAAATGCCCTCGGGGGGCGGGCTTGCGTGTTCGTTCCTGCATGCAAGCGCGGGGATGGTCTATGAGTTTGAACACGCCTGACACCCAGGTCTGCCTCTGGACCCTGGGCTACGACAACCCCGCCAGCCTGGCCACCTACACGGCCAACGGCGGCTACGAGGCCCTGAAGAAGATACTGGTGGAGAAGACGCCCGCCGAGCAGATCATCGAGCAGGTGAAGATCTCCGCCCTGCGGGGCCGGGGCGGCGCCGGCTTCCCCACGGGCCTGAAGTGGAGCTTCATGCCCCGCAGCTTCCCCGGGGACAAGTACGTGGTCTGCAACACGGACGAGGGCGAGCCGGGCACCTTCAAGGACCGGGACATCGTCCAGTTCAACCCCCACCAGCTCATCGAGGGCATGGTCATCGCCGGCTACACCCTGGGGGCCAGGGCCGGCTACAACTACATCCACGGCGAGATCTTCGAGCAGTACGCCTCCTGGGAAAAAGCCCTGGATGAGGCCCGGGCCGCCGGCTTCCTGGGCAGGAACATCCTGGGCTCCGGCTGGGACTTCGACCTCCACGCCCACCACGGCTACGGCGCCTACATCTGCGGCGAGGAAACCGCCCTGCTGGAGTCCATCGAAGGCAAGAAGGGGCAGCCCCGCTTCAAGCCCCCGTTCCCCGCCAGCTTCGGCCTGTACGGCAAGCCCACCACCATCAACAACACCGAGACCCTGGCCAGCATTCCCTGGATCATGCGCCACGGCGGCCAGGCCTTCCTGGAACTGGGCAAGCCCAACAACGGCGGCTCCAAGATCTTTTCCATCTCCGGCCACGTGAACAAGCCGGGCAACTACGAGATCCCCCTGGGAACGCCTTTCGCCGACCTCCTGGAAATGGCCGGTGGCGTGCGCGACGGGCACAAGCTGAAGGCCGTCATCCCCGGCGGTTCCTCCGCTCCCGTGTTGCCAGGCGACGTGATGATGGGCTGCACCCTGGACTTCGATGCCATCGCCAAGGCGGGCTCCATGCTGGGTTCCGGCGCGGTCATCGTCATGGACGAGACGGTGTGCATGGTGAAGGCCCTGGAGCGCCTGTCCTATTTCTACTTCGAGGAATCCTGCGGCCAGTGCACGCCCTGCCGCGAGGGCACGGGCTGGATGTACCGCATCGTGCACCGCATCGAGCACGGCAAGGGCCGGCCCGAGGATCTGGACGAGCTGGTGCGCATCGGCGGCAACATCGGCGGCCGCACCATCTGTGCCTTGGGCGATGCCGCCGTGGGCCCGGTGGTGAGCTTCGTCAAGCACTTCCGCCAGGAATTCGAGTACCACATCGAGAACAAGCGCTGCATGGTGGGCGCCTGACATGAATAACCCCCTACCTCACTCCGTTCGCGTCCCCCCAAGGGGGAGCATGGCCTCCCTCGGGGCGGCCCGCCGGGAGTCCTGACATGCCACTGATCGAAATCGACGGCCAGGAAATGGAAGTCGCGCCGGGCGCGACGGTGATGGACGCCGCCCATCAGGCCGGCATCGCCATTCCCCATTTCTGCTACCACAAGAAGCTGTCCATCGCCGCCAACTGCCGCATGTGCCTGGTGGAGGTGGAGAAGGCGCCCAAGCCCCTGCCGGCCTGCGCCACCCCCGTCACCGACGGCATGAAGGTGAAGACCCATTCCCCCAAGGCCATCGAGGCCCAGAAGGGCGTGATGGAGTTCCTGCTCATCAACCACCCACTGGATTGCCCCATCTGCGACCAGGGCGGAGAGTGCATGCTGCAGGATATGGCCGTGGGCTACGGCGGCTCCGCCTCCAGCTACAGCGAACCCAAGCGGGTGGTGAAGGAAAAGGACTTGGGTCCCCTCATCGCCACCGACATGACCCGCTGCATCCACTGCAGCCGCTGCGTGCGCTTCGGCCAGGAAGTTGCTGGCCTGATGGAGCTGGGCATGGCCGGTCGCGGCGAGCACAGCGAGGTGATGCCCTTCCTGGAGGCCCAGGTCACCCACGAGCTGTCAGGCAACGTCATCGAGCTGTGCCCCGTGGGCGCCCTGACCTCCAAGCCTTTCCGCTTCGCCGCCCGGTCCTGGGAACTGTCCCGCCGCAAGGCGGTGAGTCCCCACGACGGCCTGGGCGCCAACCTCCAGGTTCACGTGAAGAACGGCAAGGTTTTCCGCGTGGTGCCCCAGGAGAACGAGCCCGTCAACGAATGCTGGATCGCCGACCGTGACCGCTACAGCTACGAGGCTCTGAACAGTGCCGAACGCCTTACCAAGCCTTTGGTGAAGGAAGGTGGTCAGTGGATGGAGATCGGCTGGCAGGACGCCCTGGAGCGGGTGGCTGCCAACCTGGTGCATGTCCGCGAGACCAAGGGCGTCGCCGCCATCGGTGGCCTGGTTTCTGCCCACCAGACCGTGGAAGAGCTGTATCTCTTCACCAAGGTGCTGCGGGGCCTGGGCAGCGAGAACATCGACCACCGTCTGGCCCAGGCCGGTGCCATGGTGGGGCAGGGTGCCCGATGGCTGGGCTTGCCCATCGAACAACTCGACAATCTGGAGCGCATCCTGCTGGTGGGCTCCACCCTGCGCCAGGAGCAGCCCCTGGTGGCCCGGCGCATCCGCCAGGCCGTGAAGAACAAGGGCCAGCTCAACGTCATCCATGCCGCAGACGACAACCTGCTGTGCAAAGTTCACGGCAAGCTCATCGCCAGTCCCGGTGCCTGGGTGAATGCCCTGGCCCAGGTGGCCAAGGCCATGCATGTGGATGTAGGGCATGTGGATGTGTCCGATGCCGCCCGCGCCATCGCCGACAGCCTGATGGGTGGCGAGCAGAAGGCCGTGCTGCTGGGCGCCCTGGCCCAGAACCATCCCGACGCGGACCGCATCCATGCCCTGGCCCAGGCCATCGCCCAGGCCTCCGGCGCAACCCTGGGCTTCCTTTCCGTGGCCGCCGATTCCGTGGGCGCCCAGCTGGCCGGCGCCCTGCCGGGACCGAACGGCCTCAATGCCACCGCCATGCTGGCCCAGCCCGAGGGATCGTCAATTCGCGCTTATGTCTTGATGGGCGTGGAGCCGGAGCTGGACGCCTTCGATGCCGCCGCTGCCCGGGCCGCCATCAAGGCCGCCGACTTCTCCGTGGCCCTGACGGCCTTCAGGAGCCCGGCCCTGGAAGATTGCAACGTGCTGCTGCCCATCGCGCCCTTCACCGAGACGGCCGGCACCTACGTGAACATGGAAGGCCGCGCGCAGTCCTTCCACGGCGCCGTGAAGCCCCTGGGCGAGGCACGGCCCGCCTGGAAGGTGTTGCGGGTATTGGGCAACCTGTTGTCCCTGAATGGCTTCGACTACGACAGCGTGGAGTCCGTGGGGGCCGATGCCCTGCCCCGGGGCCAGGGCAATATCTCCGCCCATCTGGACAACACCATCGCCGGCGTCGTCTTGGGCGATCTCAGTGGCGAAGCCGGCATCCGCCGCCTGGGCGAGACCCCCATCTACCAACTGGATCCCCTGACGCGCCGGGCGCCCGCCCTCCAGGCCACTGCCGGGGCGGATGGCGAGGTCTTCGCCAACGGCCGCCTGCTGGCTGGCCTGGGACTGGAGGCCGGTGTCAGCGTACGGGTGAAGCAGGGGGACGCCGCCGCCGTGCTGACCCTGCGCCAGGATGACCGCCTGGCCGACGACGTGTTGCGTGTTTCCGCTGGCGGTGTCACGAAGGCCTGCCTGGGTGCCCGGTTCGGTGCCATTACCGTGGAGCGTGCCTGATGGATGCCCTGCTAGCACCCTTGCTGGTGACCGCCTCTGATCTGCTTGGGCCGGCCTGGCTGCCCCTCTGGACCCTGGTGAAGATCATGGTCATCGTCGCGCCCCTGATGATCGGCGTGGCCTATCTGACCTACGCCGAGCGCAAGGTCATCGGCTACATGCAGGTGCGCATCGGCCCCAACCGCGTCGGTTACTTCGGCCTGCTGCAGCCCCTGGCCGACGGTATCAAGCTGCTGATGAAGGAGATCGTCATACCCAGCGGCGCCAACAAGGGCCTCTTCCTGCTGGGGCCGGTGCTGGCCATCGCCCCCGCCCTGGCGGCCTGGGCCGTGTTCCCCTTCACCGACCATCTGGTGCTGGCCAACGTCAACGCCGGCCTGTTGTACATCATGGCCATCACCTCCATGGGCGTGTATGGCGTGGTCATCGCCGGCTGGGCCTCCAACTCCAAGTACGCCTTTCTGGGAGCCATGCGTTCATCGGCCCAGATCGTGTCCTATGAAATCGCCATGGGATTTGCATTGGTCGGGGTGCTGATGGCTTCCCAGAGCCTGAATCTCATCGACATCGTCCAGGGACAGGCGGGCGGTTTCTGGCACTGGTACTGGCTGCCCCTGTTCCCCCTGTTCATGGTGTACCTGATCTCCGGCGTGGCGGAGACCAACCGGGCGCCCTTCGACGTGGCGGAAGGGGAATCGGAGATCGTGGCCGGCTTTCATGTGGAATATTCGGGCATGGCCTTCGCCGTGTTCTTCCTGGCGGAATACGCCAACATGATCCTCATTGCCGGCCTTACCAGCGTCATGTTCCTGGGGGGCTGGCTGTCGCCGCTGCCTTTCCTGCCGGACGGCATCCTCTGGATGTTCGCCAAGATGAGCTTCGTGCTCTTCCTGTTCCTGTGGTTCCGCGCCACCTTCCCCCGCTACCGCTATGACCAGATCATGCGCCTGGGCTGGAAGGTGTTCATCCCCGTGACCCTGGTGTGGATCCTGGTGGTGGGCGCCGCCATGCAGACCCCCTGGGGCTACCTGTTCCATTGAGGGGAATATATGTGCAGCCCTCTAGCTCACTTCGTTCGCGTCTCCCCCAAGGGGGAGCCTGGCCTCCCTCGGGGCGGCCCGTCGGGAGGCCTGACATGCTGAACCGGATCAAGTACTTCTTCGACACCTTCCTGCTCACCGAGCTGGTGAAGGGAATGGCCCTCACGGGCCGCCACCTGTTCGCTCGCAAGATCACGGTACAGTTTCCGGAGGAGAAGACGCCCCAGTCCTTCCGCTTCCGGGGACTCCATGCCCAGCGCCGCTATCCCAACGGCGAGGAACGCTGCATCGCCTGCAAGCTGTGCGAGGCCGTGTGCCCGGCCCTGGCCATCAAGATCGAGTCGGAGCAGCGGGCGGATGGCACGCGCCGCACCACGGTGTACGACATCGACCTGACCAAGTGCATATTCTGCGGCTTCTGCGAGGAAGCCTGCCCGGTGGATGCCATCGTCGAGACCCGCGTACTGGAGTACCACGGCGAGAAGCGGGGCGACCTCTACTACACCAAGGACATGCTCCTGGCGGTGGGGGACAAATACGAAGAGCAGATCGCCAAGGACCGTGCCCAGGACGCCCGTTACCGGTAAACATGTGCAAAGTGAAAGGTGAAAAGTGAAATGTAAAACCGCAGCGAAACGTCACGTTTCACATTTCACTTTTCACATTTCACAGAACTGAACATGGAATTCACCTCCGTCATCTTCTATTTCCTCTCCGCCATCCTGTTGCTGGCGGGCCTGCGCGTCATCACCGCGCGCAACCCGGTGCACGCGGCGCTGGCCCTGGTGCTGGCCTTCTTCAGCGCCGCCGGCCTGTGGATGCTGCTCCAGGCGGAATTCCTGGCCATCACCCTGGTGCTGGTCTACATCGGCGCGGTCATGGTGCTGTTCCTGTTCGTGGTGATGATGCTGGACATCAACCTGGAGGAACTGCGCAAGGGCTTCTGGAGCTACCTGCCGGCGGGCCTGCTGGTGGGCGGCCTCATGGTGGTGGAGATGGTGATGGTGCTGAAGGGCAAGGACTTCGGCATGGTGGCGCCCCTGGCCAAGGCCGCCGACTACAGCAACACCAAGGAGCTGGGGCGCCTGCTCTATACCGAATATGTCTATCCCTTCGAACTGGCCGCCGTGCTGCTGGTGGTGGCCATGATCGCCGCCATCGTCCTGACCCACCGCAAGCGGCCGGGCAACAAGTCCATCGATCCGGCCATCCAGGTGAAGGTGAAACGGGCCGATCGCGTCCGCCTGGTGAACGTGAAACCCCAGAAGCCGGAAGCGCGAAAGGAAGAGGATTAAGCAGATGGACGTCGGACTCTCCCATTACCTCATCCTCGGTTCCATCCTGTTCGCCATCAGCGTGGTGGGCATCTTCCTGAACCGCAAGAATGTGCTCATCCTGCTCATGGCCATCGAACTGATGCTGCTGGCGGTGAACATCAACTTCGTCGCCTTCTCCGCCTACTTGAACGACATGGCGGGCCAGGTGTTTGTGTTCTTCATCCTCACCGTGGCCGCGGCGGAGTCCGCCATCGGCCTGGCCATCCTGGTGGTGCTGTTCCGCAATCTGCGCAGCATCAACGTGGAAGACCTGGATTCCCTGAAGGGCTGACGGCATGGAAATCATGGACATGAAGACCCTCTACCTCATCGTGCCGATGGCCCCCCTGGTGGGTGCCGTCATCGCCGGCCTGTTCGGCAAGGCCATCGGCCGTACCGGCGCCCACGTGGTCACCATCCTGGGCGTGCTCATCTCCTTCCTGGCCTCCTTACTGGTGTTCCAGGACGTGCAGGCGGGCAACACCTTCAACGGCGCCCTCTACACCTGGCTGACCGTGGGCGACGTGTCCATGGAAGTGGGTTTCCTCATTGACCGCCTGACGGTGATGATGATGCTGGTGGTGACCTTCGTGTCCCTGTGCGTGCACATCTACACCATCGGCTACATGCACGACGACCCGGGCTACCAGCGATTCTTCAGCTACATCTCCCTGTTCACCTTCTCCATGCTCATGCTGGTGATGAGCAACAACTTCCTGCAGCTGTTCTTCGGCTGGGAGGCGGTGGGCCTGGTGTCCTATCTGCTGATCGGCTTCTGGTACACCCGGGAGACGGCCATCTACGCCAACCTGAAGGCGTTTCTTGTAAACCGGGTGGGTGACTTCGGCTTCCTGCTGGGTATCGGCCTGGTGCTGGCCTACACCGGCAGCCTGGACTACCAGCAGGTGTTCCAGATGGCGCCCCACTTGGCCAATCACACCATCTCCATCATCGACGGCCACACCTGGCCCCTCATGGCGGTGATCTGCATCCTGCTGTTCATCGGCGCCATGGGCAAGTCGGCCCAGTTCCCCCTGCATGTGTGGCTGCCGGACTCCATGGAAGGCCCCACCCCCATCTCCGCCCTGATCCACGCCGCAACCATGGTGACCGCCGGCATCTTCATGGTGGCGCGCATGTCGCCCCTGTTCGAGTTGTCGGACATCGCCCTCAACTTCGTCATGGTCATCGGTGCCATCACCGCCCTGTTCATGGGTTTCCTGGGCGTGATCCAGAACGACATCAAGCGGGTGGTGGCCTACTCGACGCTTTCCCAGCTGGGCTACATGACCGTGGCCCTGGGGGTCTCCGCCTACGGGGTGGCCATCTTCCACCTGATGACCCACGCCTTCTTCAAGGCCCTGCTGTTCCTGGCCGCCGGCTCGGTGATCATCGGCATGCACCACGACCAGGACATCCGCAACATGGGTGGCCTGCGCAAGTACATGCCCATCACCTGGATCACTTCCCTCATCGGTTCCCTGGCCCTCATCGGCACGCCCTTCCTGTCCGGCTTCTACTCCAAGGATTCCATCATCGAAGCGGTGCACTTCTCCAATCTGCCGGGGGCGGGCTTCGCCTGGCTGGCCGTGACCGCCGGGGTGTTCGTCACCGCCTTCTACTCCTTCCGCATGTACTTCCTGGTGTTCCATGGCAAGGAGCGTTTCCGCAACGCCCATGCCCACCATGGCCATGACGAGGAAGGCGAATCCCACGGGCATCACCACGAGCCCCATGAGTCGTCCTGGGTGGTGACCCTGCCCCTGATCCTGCTGGCCATCCCGTCCGTGATCATCGGCTACCTGGCCATCGAGCCCATGCTGTTCGGTGGCTGGTTCGGTCATGCCATCAGCGTTGATGCCCAGGCCCATCCCGCCATGACCGAGTTGGCCAACATGTTCCATGGCGCCGCCGCCATGGGTCTCCATGCGCTGCAGACCCTGCCCTTCTGGCTGGCCGTGGCCGGCGTGGGGTCCGCCTACTATCTGTACATGGTGAATCCGGCCCTGCCCCAGAAGATCCGCGAGCGCTTCAACATCCTGTACGTGATCCTGGAGAAGAAGTACGGCTTCGACGACTTCAATGACTGGTTCTTCGCCGGCGGCGCCCGCATGCTGGGTGGCCGCCTGTGGCGCTGGGGCGACGTGATGGCCATCGACGGGGCCCTGGTGAACGGCAGCGCCCGCCTGGTGGGCCGCATCGCCAACGTGGTGCGCCACCTGCAATCCGGCTTCATCTACCACTACGCCTTCGCCATGCTGGTGGGGGTGTTGCTGCTGGCCACCTGGTTCGCCCGTGCATAAACATACGAAAGTGAAATACGCATGATGGACGCGACGTTTTCTGGGATAGGACTGCTCAGCCTCGCCATATGGGTGCCCATCGTGGCGGGGGTGCTCATCCTGGCCACCGGTGGCGACGGCAACAGGGATGGCCAGCGCACCCTGGCCCTGCTGGGTGCCGCCCTGGGCTTCCTGGTGACCCTGCCCCTGTGGACGGGCTTCGACGTTTCCACCGCCAACCTGCAGTTCGAGGAACTGGCTCCCTGGGTCCCGGCCTTCAACATCCAGTACCACTTGGGGGTGGATGGCATCTCCATGCCCTTCGTCATCCTCAACAGCTTCACCACCCTGCTGGTGGTGCTGGCGGGCTGGGAGGTGATCAAGGAGCGGGTGGGCCAGTACATGGCCGCCTTCCTCATCCAGTCCGGCCTGCTCAATGGCGTGTTCGCCGCCATGGACGGGGTGCTGTTCTATGTGTTCTTCGAGGCCATGCTGATCCCCCTGTACCTGATCATCGGCATGTGGGGCGGCCCCAACCGGGTCTACGCGGCCATCAAGTTCTTCCTCTACACCCTGCTGGGCTCCCTGCTCATGCTGGTGGCCCTGATCTACCTGTTCTTCCAGAGCGGAGGCAGTTTCGAGATCCTGGCCTGGCACCGTGTGCCTCTGGCCATGAGCGCCCAGATCCTGCTGTTCGTGGCCTTCTTCTTCGCCTTCGCCGTTAAGGTGCCCATGTGGCCGGTGCACACCTGGTTGCCGGACGCCCACGTGGAAGCCCCCACGGGGGGGTCCGTTGTGCTGGCGGCGATTACGCTCAAAGTCGGTGCCTACGGCTTCCTGCGCTTCATCCTGCCCATCGTGCCGGACGCCGCCCATGAGCTGACCTGGCTCATCGTCACCCTGTCCCTCATCGCCGTGGTGTATATCGGCCTGGTGGCCCTGGTGCAGAGCGACATGAAGAAGCTCATCGCCTATTCGTCCATCGCCCACATGGGCTTCGTCACCCTGGGTTTCTTCCTGTTCAATCCCCTGGGCATCGAGGGCGGCCTGATCCAGATGATCTCCCACGGCTTCATCTCCGCCGCCATGTTTCTGTGCGTGGGCGTGATGTACGACCGTCTCCACTCCCGCCAGATCAGCGACTACGGCGGCGTGGTGAACACCATGCCCAGGTTCGCCGCCTTCTTCATGCTGTTCGCCATGGCGAATGCTGGATTACCTGCAACATCCGGCTTCGTGGGCGAGTTCATGGTGGTGCTGGGCGCCGTGCAGGTGAATTTCTGGTGGGCCGCCCTGGCCGCCACCACCCTGATCTTCGGCGCGGCCTACACCTTGTGGATGTACAAGCGCGTGGTGTTCGGGCCTGTACGCAACGAGAAGGTGGCCGAGCTCACCGATATCAATTCCCGGGAATTCCTGGTGCTGCTGCTGCTGGCCCTGTGTGTGCTGGGTATGGGCCTCTACCCCGCGCCCCTCACCGAGGTCATGCACGCCTCGGTGAACAACCTGCTGGAACACGTGGCCCACAGCAAGCTGGCCTACTAAAGAGATGGACACCATGATCTTTTCCACGCCTGACCTGGCCCCCGCCCTGCCGGAGATCTTCGTCCTGGCCATGGCCTGCGCCATCCTGCTCATCGACGTAATTACCAAGGACAGCAAGCTCTCCTACGTCCTGACCCTCATCACCCTGGTGGGCGCCGCGGTCATCACCGCCTTCACCGCCTCGGGCGAGACGCAATTCACCTTCAGCGGCCAGTTCGTGGACGATGCCATGGGGGATGTGCTCAAGCTCATGGGCTATTTCGCCACCCTGGCGGTGGTGGTCTATTCCCGCGCCTACCTGGCGGATCGGGGGATGCTGCGGGGCGAGTTCTTCGTGCTGGCCCTGTTCGCCCTGCTGGGCATGATGGTGATGATTTCCGCCAACCACTTCCTGGTGCTGTACGTGGGCCTGGAACTGCTGTCCCTGTCCCTCTACGCCATGGTGGCCTTCCAGCGGGATTCCGCCGTCGCCACGGAAGCGGCCATGAAGTACTTCGTGCTGGGCGCCCTGGCCTCGGGCCTGCTGCTCTACGGCATGTCCCTCATCTACGGCCTCACCGGCACCCTGGCACTGCCGGGGATGGCGGAAGTGCTCCAAGAGGGCGTGCAAGACAACATGATCCTGGCCTTCGGACTGGTGTTCCTGGTGGCGGGCCTGGGCTTCAAGCTGGGCGTGGCCCCCTTCCACATGTGGGTGCCGGACATATACCAGGGAGCGCCTTCCGCAGTGACCCTGTTCATCGCCTCAGCCCCCAAGCTGGCCGCCTTCGCCTTCACCATCCGCCTGCTGGTGGACGGCCTGCAGCCCGCCATCGGCGACTGGCAGGGCATGCTGGCGGTGATGGCCGTGCTGTCCCTGGCCATCGGCAACCTTGCCGCCATCATGCAGACCAACATCAAGCGCATGCTGGCCTATTCCACCATCTCACACATGGGTTTCCTGCTCCTGGGGGTGCTGGCGGGCACCTTCGCCGGCTATACCGCCGGCCTGTTCTACGCCATCACCTACGTGCTCATGAGCCTGGGTGCCTTCGGCATGGTGGTATACCTGTCCCAGAAGGACTACGAGGCCGTGAGCCTGGAAGATTTCAAGGGACTCAACCAGCGCCATCCCTGGCTGGCCGCCATCATGGCCATGCTCATGTTCTCCATGGCCGGCCTGCCTCCCTTCGTGGGCTTCTACGCCAAGCTGTCCGTGCTTCAGGCCCTGGTGGGGGCCGGCTGGACCTGGCTGGCCGTGGTGGCGGTGGTGTTCTCCCTCATCGGCGCTTTCTACTACCTGCGGGTGATCAAGGTCCTGTACTTCGACAACCCCCGGGCCGACGCCCCCGTTGTCACCCCCGTGGGCGACATCCAGGCCCTGCTGTCCGTCAACGGGCTGGCCGTGCTGGCCCTGGGCATCGCGCCCCAGTTCCTCATCGCGCTGTGCACCCACGCGATGCAGATGTCCCTGCAGTAAGGCATTTCGACCCGCAGCCGGTTTGGGAGGCACAACCCCAGGGAATAACGACCCTGCGGACTCGGCTAGGCCTTGTGCGTCTGCCTGAATGACAGGCAGCCCTCTGTGCTGGTGCCCGGAGCGGGAATCGAACCCGCACAGCCTTGCGGCCGAGGGATTTTAAGTCCCTTGTGTCTACCAATTTCACCATCCGGGCTGGATGATCTTCAGCGCTTGCCGCCCTTGGCCTGGAGTTCCATGTCCACCAGTTCGTCCAGGGCCTCGAACAGCTTGGCGTGGCTGCCGGTCATGTAGGCGGAGGTGGTGTACTTGCCGTTGACGGCGAAGGCGGGGACGCCGGTGAGCTTGTAGGCCTGGGTCATCTGCTTGGCGCGCATGACCTTGCTGTTGACACCGAAGGAGTTGTAGGCGGCGACCAGCTGCTTGCGATCCACGCCCTTGGCGGCGACCCAGTCGAAAAAGGTTTCCGGGTTGTTCAGGTCCACGCCCTGGCTGTGGATGGCCTTGAAGACATCGTTGTGTAGCTTGTTGACCAGGTCCAGGGCTTCCAGGGCGTAGTAGGCCCGGGTCAGGGGCACCCAGCCGTCGCTGAGGATGCCCGGTACGCGCTTGAACACGACGTTCCTGGGCAGCTTTTTCTTCCAGGCCTCCACCTCGGGTTCCATGTTGTAGCAGTGGGGGCAGCGGTACCAGAAGAACTCCAGTACTTCCACCTGGCCGGGCTTCACATCGGTGCGCTGGGGGGGCGACAGCACGGCATAGTCGATGCCCGCGTCCACGGCCAGGGCTGCGGGGGTTGCAAAGGCCAGGGGCAGGGCCAGCATCAGGGTGGCAAGAATCTTGTTCATGAAAACTCCTATTTGGGATTCACGGGGTCTTTGAGCAGCCGGGCGTGGAAATCGTTCTCCGTGAGGACGTCCAGGTCACCGAAGGCGTCGTCCTCGCGCTTGTAGGGTCCAACGCGGATACGGTAGAGGGGTTGACCGTTGCTCTCGATTTTCTGGGTGCTGGCCCGCAGGTTCAGCATGACCAGCTTGGCCCGGATCTGGTCTGCCTTCTTGGCGTCGCTCAGGGCGGCGATCTGTAGCCACCATGTGTCCTTGGAGGCAGGTGGGTCCATGGGCCGGGCGGGCTTGTCGCCGGGCAGGATGCCGTAGAAGGTGTAGTTGACCTTGGACCGGGGGGGCGGTGCGGTCTCTTTCTTGGAGGCAGGCTGGGGCTTGACCTCCGCCTTGGCGGCCGGCGGCTTTTCCGCCGCCGGTTCGGGAGACGGAGGCAGGGGGGGGGCGTGAGGTTCGTCTCCGGTTGCCTCGGAGGGGCGGGCGGCCTTGGTGGGCAGGGGCGCCAGGGGGAGCTCGTCCTTCATGGGGCTGGGGTTCATGTTCAGGTACCAGACCACTCCCGCAGCCACGGCCAGGCCCAGGGTCAGGCCGATCAGCAGGCCGGCGAACAGGCCGCCACCCTTGCGGGTCTGCTTCTGGCTTTCCTCTCGCCGGGTACCCCTGCCCTCCCGTCTCGCCATGGGCTTACATTTTCTCCGGCGCGGACACGCCCAGGATGGCAAGGCCGTTGCGCAGCACCAGGCGGGTGGCGGCGACGAGCACCAGGCGGGCCTGCTTCAGCTCCTCGTCCTCCACCAGGAACTGGCAGGCCACGTACAGGCCATGGAGATCTGCGGCCAGGTCCTTGAGGTAGTAGGCGATGATGTGGGGAGAGAATTCCCGGGCGGCGTTGGCCATGATCTCGGGGAATTCCGCCAGGCGCCGCAGCAGGGCGATTTCCTGGGGGTGTTCCAGGCGGGCGACGTTGGCGTCCGCCAGGTCGGCCTCCAGGCCGCCCCAGCTGCTCAGCACGCTGCAGACCCGGGCGTGGGCATACTGGATGTAGTAGACCGGGTTGTCGTTGCTCTGGCTCTTGGCCAGGTCCAGGTCGAAATCCAGGTGTTGGTCGGACTTGCGCAGCACGTAGAAGAAACGGGCAGCGTCATTGCCCACCTCGGCACGCAGGTCCCGCAGGGTCACGTATTCCCCGGACCGGGTGGACATGGAGGCCTTCTGCCCGTTGCGGTAGAGCACGGCGAACTGCACCAGGGCAACCTGGAGACGCTCCGCGTCCAGGCCGGCGGCGGTAAGGGCACCCTTTACCCGGGGGATGTAGCCGTGGTGATCCGCGCCCCACACGTCGATAACTCGGGAGAAGCCCCGCTCGAACTTGTTCAGGTGGTAGGCGATGTCGGCGGCGAAGTAGGTGTAGATGCCGTTGTCCCGACGCACCACCCGGTCCTTTTCGTCACCGAAGTGGGTGGAACGGAACCAGAGGGCGCCATCCTGCTCATAGAGGTGTCCATGCTTGCGCAGGGCCTCCACGGCACGGTCTATGAGACCGGATTCGTGCAGGGTCCTTTCCGAGAACCAGGTATCGAAGGTGACGCCGAATTCGGTCAGGTCGTTGCGTCCGTCCCCCAGTTGCTCTTCCAGGGCGAAGCCGTGGATATATCCGTAGTCCGCGCCCAGCAGGTGCTTGGCGTTGGCGATGAGGGCGTCCAGGTGTCCCTCGGGGTCGTCGGCCGCTTCGGGTACCTTGGATATCACTTCGGTGGCGGGGCGTTTGTAGCGGTCAGCATGGAGGGCGAAGATGCTGTCCGCCATGGTGCGCACGTAACCGCCCTGGTAGGCGTTGCCCGGGAAGGGCACGAATTCGCTGCACAGCTCCAGGTAGCGCAGCCAGGTGGAGAGGGCAAGGATGTCCATCTGCCGGCCGGCGTCGTTGACGTAGTACTCCCGGTGCACGTCATAGCCGGCGAAGGCCAGTACGTTGGAGAGACTGGCGCCGAAGGCCGCGCCCCGCCCATGACCCACGTGCAGGGGACCAGTGGGGTTGGCGGAAACGAATTCCACCTGGATCTTCTCTCCCTTGCCCAGTTCTCCGCGACCATAGGTGCGGCCTGTTCGCAGGATATGGGGCGCAAGGCCCTGCCAGGCAGCGGGTTTCATGAAGACGTTAATGAAGCCGGGACCGGCAATCTCGGTCTTCTCCACCAGACCGGAGGGTGGCAAGGCCGCCAGCAGGGCCTGGGCCAGTTCCCTGGGGTTGCGCTTCAGGGGCTTGGCCAGCTGCATGGCCACGTTGCAGGCGAAATCACCATGGCTGGCCTGTTTGGGGCGGTCCAGTTCCACCTCCACCGACATGTCCGGGGCCACTTGCTTTACGGCGGCTTGAAACAGGGAAATGAGCAGGGACTTGGGGGCGAAGTAGGCTGTCATGGCATGCTGGCTGAAATATCTGTGGAATTATACCGGCCCCCTCCCGCAAGCTGTTCCCGGGGAAGTAGGGCTTTTGATATACGTATATATAACTATTATCCATAGCGGGCTGCATATATGGATGCCACAATCACGCCACGTGTCATCACCCGATCACGCCATGGAAGGTCCAACCGACGAGTACATGTTTGTTTCCCTGTATACCCGGCACAGGGAGCCCTTGCTGAAAGGCGAGGATGCCAAGCGCCTGCTCTTGGAAAAACTCGGGGAGACCAAGAAGCAGTTCCATCTGGTCATCGCGGCCTATGTGGTGCTGGACGACCATGTGCACCTGCTGTTCACCTCGCCCCCCGGCAACGAGTGCAGCGCCATCGTCAATTCCCTGCGGGCCTCTTTCCAGCGCGAATTGCGCAAGGGCGGAAGCTCCGTCGAGGATACCCAGACCCAGGTCTGGGAACACGGCTTGAAGGTACGTACCCTCATGAGCAAGGAGGAGTTGCGAGACCATCTGGATTTCATCCACTACGACCCCGTGCGGCATGGCCACGTGGAGCGGGCAGGGGATTATCGATGGTCCAGCCTGGCCAAGCGCATGGCGGAGGGGCATTACCCCCATGACTGGGCCGAGCTGGCACCGCCGGCTGGCGTGGCCAGGGTGTTGAAGTTCGCCCCCCTGGCCCAATAAAAAACCCCGCCGCGGCGGGGTTTTTGTCGGCTGGGTCGGGCGGGGAGCCCAACCTGCATCAGGGTTAAAAGCCCATGTCGCCCATGCCGCCCATGCCGGGGTTCATGTCGGGGGCGCCGACCTTCTTGTCCTCGGGCATTTCAGAGACCATGCAGTCGGTGGTCAGCATCAGACCGGCCACGGAGGAGGCGTTCTGGAGCGCGGTGCGGGTCACCTTGGTGGGATCCAGCACGCCCATTTCCATCATGTCGCCGTATTCGCCGGTGGCGGCGTTGTAGCCGTAGTTGCCTTTGCCGCCCAGCACCTTGTTCACCACCACGGAATCTTCCTCGCCGCAGTTGCGCACTATTTCGCGCAAGGGCTGCTCGATGGCGCGCAGCACGATCTTGATGCCGGCGTCCTGATCGTGGTTGTCACCTTTCAGCTTCACGATCTTGGAACGGGCGCGCAGGAGGGCCACCCCGCCGCCGGGGACGATGCCTTCTTCAACGGCAGCGCGGGTGGCGTGCAGGGCGTCTTCCACGCGAGCCTTCTTCTCCTTCATCTCGACTTCGGTGGCTGCACCCACCTTGATCACCGCAACACCGCCGGCCAGCTTGGCCTTGCGCTCCTGCAGCTTCTCCTTGTCGTAGTCGGAGGTGACTGTTTCGATCTGTTTGTTGATCTGGGTGATGCGGTCCTTGATGGCGTCAGCGGATCCGGCGCCGTCGATGATGGTGGAGTTCTCCTTGCCTACCTCGACGCGCTTGGCACGACCCAGGTCATTCAGGGTGGCCTTCTCCAGGGACAGGCCCACTTCCTCGGCGATCACGGTGCCGCCGGTGAGAATAGCCATGTCTTCCAGCATGGCCTTGCGACGGTCTCCGAAACCGGGGGCCTTGACGGCCACGGTCTTCAGGATGCCACGGATGTTGTTTACCACCAGGGTGGCCAGCGCCTCTCCCTCGATGTCCTCGGCGATGATCAAGAGGGGCTTGCCGGCCTTGGCCACCTGCTCCAGCACGGGCAGCAGGTCGCGGATGTTGGAGATCTTCTTGTCGTGCAGCAGGATGTAAGGTTCTTCCATCACCGCCATCTGTTTCTCGGCGTTGTTGATGAAGTAGGGGGACAGGTAGCCGCGGTCAAACTGCATGCCCTCCACCACGTCCAGCTCATTCTCCAGACCGGAGCCGTCCTCGACGGTGATGACGCCTTCCTTGCCCACCTTGTCCATGGCGTCGGCGATGATCTGGCCGATGCTGGAATCGGAGTTGGCGGAAATGGAACCCACCTGGGCGATTTCCTTTGAGGTGGTGCAGGGTTTGGAGATGTTCTTCAGCTCTTCCGTCAGGGTAATGACGGCCTTGTCGATGCCGCGCTTCAGATCCATGGGGTTCATGCCTGCGGCCACGAACTTCATGCCTTCGGCCAGGATGGACTGGGCCAGCACGGTTGCGGTGGTGGTGCCGTCACCGGCCACGTCGGAGGTCTTGGAGGCGACTTCCTTCACCATCTGGGCACCCATGTTCTCGAACTTGTCCTTCAGTTCGATCTCCTTGGCGACGGAAACACCGTCCTTGGTCACGGTGGGGGCGCCGAAGCTGCGGTCCAGCACCACGTTGCGGCCCTTGGGGCCCAGGGTCACTTTTACGGCGTTGGCCAGGATGTTGACGCCAGCCACCATGCGGTGACGGGCGGCGTCGCCGAAACGTACGTCTTTAGCTGCCATATTCGTTTACTCCTTGATTCTTGAACGACATTCCCGCCAAGGCGGAAATCTGGTGTTTTCGGGCTGGATCCCCGCCTGCGCGGGGATGTCGCGCGCGTGCTCGCGCTGAAGCGCAAACAAACACGTTACTTCTCGACGACGCCCATGATGTCTTCTTCACGCATGACCAGGAGCTCCTGGCCCTCGACCTTCACGCTTTGGCCGGCGTACTTGCCGAACAGCACTCGGTCGCCCACTTTGACATCCATGGCGATCAGCTTGCCGCTGTCGTCGCGCTTGCCGGGGCCCACGGCAACAATCTCGCCCTGATCGGGCTTTTCGGCAGCGGTGTCGGGAATGACGATGCCGGAAGCAGTCTTGCGCTCTTCTTCCATGCGCTTGACGATAACGCGGTCATGCAACGGACGGATTTTCATTGTTTTCCTCCATAAGAAATCCGTGTGGAAACAGGGGGTGTCGATTGGGATGGGGTGTTAGCACTCATCCCAGGCGAGTGCTAATGGTAGGGACGGCCCATGACGTTTTCAAGTGCGGAAAAGAAAAAAGCCCGCAGGAGCGGGCTTTTGGAATGTCTTGGAGGCGCGTACCGGAGTCGAACCGATCTAAACGGATTTGCAATCCGCTGCATAACCGCTTTGCTAACGCGCCGTGTGGAATCGGTGCCCTGAAAGCATTTGGGGAAAGCTTTTGGCTTTCCCCAAGTATCTGGAGCGGGAAACGAGGCTCGAACTCGCGACCTCAACCTTGGCAAGGTTGCGCTCTACCAACTGAGCTATTCCCGCGTCGAAGTGGGGGCGGATTATGACCAGCCCCTCGGGGCATGTCAACTGCTGGCGGGTTGGTTCTTCATGGAACGCCAGGCCATGAGCAGGTAGTGGGCCATGGACCACAGGGTGAGGAAGGCGGCGATGTCCAGCAGCCAGCGTCCCAGCCATTGGGTGTTCAAGCCCAACAGCAGGTCGTGATAAAGCAGCAGGGAGATGGCGATCATCTGGACCGTGGTCTTGAGTTTGCCTATGTAGGACACGGCCACGCTCTTGGACTGGCCTTCCTTGGCCATCCATTCCCGCAGGGCACTGATGGCGATCTCCCGGCCGATGATGATGAGGGATGCGGCGATGCCTGCCCGGTCCAGGTCCACCAGCACGATGAGGGCGGCGGCCACCATGAGCTTGTCCGCCACCGGGTCCAGGAAGGCGCCGAAGGCGGACATCTGGTTGAGGCGCCGGGCCAGCCAGCCGTCGAGCCAGTCGGTGACGGAGGCCAGCAGGAACAGCGCCGTGGCGGTGAGATTGATGGCGTGCTTCGGCACCCAGCCATCGGGCAGGTAGAACACTGCCACGAACAGCGGAATAAGTCCGATGCGCAGCCAGGTGAGGGAATTGGGCAGGTTGAAGGGCATGCCGCGATGTTAAAGCGGTTAGTGCAGCTCCCGATAGATGCGCTCTGCAAGATCCCGGCTGATGCCTTCCACCTGTGCCAATTCCTTCACACCGGCGTCCACTACGCCCCGAAGGCCACCGAAGGTTTGCAGCAGTTTCTGCCGCCGCTTGGCGCCAATGCCGGGAATGTCCTCCAGGCTGGACTGGGTGCGGGCCTTGCCCCGCCTTGCCCGGTGACCTGTAATGGCAAAGCGGTGAGCCTCGTCCCGCACCTGCTGGATCAGATGCAGAGCCGGGTTGTCCGGGGTCAGTCGCAACGGTTCGACCTCCCCGGGGAGAAAGAGCTGTTCCATGCCCGGCTTGCGTTCCACCCCCTTGGCCACGCCCACCATGGGCAGGTCCCCCAGGCCCAGTTCCGAGAGCACGTCCACGGCCATGTGCAGCTGGCCCTTGCCGCCGTCGATGAGGAGCAGGTCCGGCAGCTTGCCTTCCCCCGCCGCCAGCTTGCCGTAGCGGCGGGAGAGGGCATCCCGCATGGCGGCGTAGTCGTCACCGGGGGTAATGCCGGAAATGTTGTAGCGGCGGTATTCCGAAGGCTGCATGGCGCCCTGGTCGAACACCACGCAGGACACCACCGTGGCTTCCCCCATGGTGTGGCTCACGTCGAAGCACTCGATGCGGGCGATGCCTTCCTCCCCCAGGGCTTCGTTCAGCGCAGCCAGGCGGGCGCTCTGATTCTCCCGCTGGCCTTCCCGGACCGCCAGGGCCAACTGGGCGTTCTTCTCCGCCATCTCCAGCCACACGCGCCGTTCCCCCTGGGGCCGGATGATGACCTGTACCTTTCGCTCAGCCTGATCCGACAGCCAGTCCGCCAGGCCCTCAACCTCGTCGCTGAGGATCAGGGTGGTGGGGATCGGATGGCCCTCGTAGTGCTGCCCCGCGAAGGCTTCCAGCAGGCTGGCGGCATCCGCTTCCTCCACGCCCTGCGCATGGCTGGGAAAGAAGGCCCGGCCTCCCAGGTTGCGCCCGCCCCGCACCATCACCAGGTACACGCAGGACACGCCACCCGACAGCACGGCGGCAATGATGTCCGTATCCTGGTTTGATCGGCTTTCCACGAACTGCTGGGCCCGCACCTTGGAAAGGGCGTTGATCTGGTCCCGCCAGAAGGCCGCCTCCTCGAACTTCCAGGCCTCGGCGGCGGCGTTCATGCGGTGGGTGAGGGATGAGATGACCTCACCGTCCTTGCCCTGCAGGAAGAGCAGGGCGTCCTCCACGTCCCGGGCGTAGTCCAGATTGCTCACCAGGCCCACGCAGGGGCCACTGCAGCGCTTGATCTGGTGCAGCAGGCAGGGGCGGGAGCGGTTTGAAAATACCGTGTCCTCGCAGGTGCGCAGGCGGAAAACCTTCTGCAGGATCTGGATGCTTTCCCTCACCGCCAGGGAATTGGGAAAGGGGCCGAACACCCGGTGCTTCTTGTCCGGCGTGCCCCGGAAGAAGCCCAGGCGGGGATAGGCATGGCCCGACAGCAGCAGGTAGGGATAGGACTTGTCGTCCCGGAAGAGAATGTTGTACCTGGGTGCCAGGCCCTTGATGAGGTTGTTCTCCAGCAGCAGGGCCTCGGCCTCGGTGCGGGTGACAGTGGTCTGGATGTCCCGGATGCGCGCCACCATGTGGCGGATGCGGGGCGAGAGATCCGATTTCTGGAAGTAGCTGGAGACCCGCTTCTTCAGGTCCCTGGCCTTGCCCACGTAAAGCACCGTGCCGTCCTCCCCCAGCATGCGGTACACGCCGGGCAGATTGGGCAGCGAGGCCAGCACGGCCTTGGCGTCGAATGCCGCCTCGCCCATGGGTGGGGTCAGTCTTCCTCGTCCAGCAACTGGCCGCCGATGGCCCAGTCTTCTTCCGGCATGGCTTCGAAGGCGATGTAGGTATAGGAGCGGGGTTTTCCGGTGTGGCGCTCCAGGGAATCGGTGACTTCCTCGGCGATCTTCCGCTTTTGCTCCCGGGTAAGGGAACCGGCCAGCTTGATGGTGACGACGGGCATGTCAGGCCTCCTGCCGGGCCGTCCCAAAGGACGCCGTAGCCCCATCGGGGGGAAGTGAACGAAGCGAACGTGGGGGTTGAGCCATGTCAGATCTCCTGTTGAATGCGTGAAAACACGGCGCGGAACATCTCCGGCGTGAGGCGATTGGTCTGGGTGTTGTAGCGGGAGCAGTGGTAGCTGTCGAACAGCCTATGGCCTGAAGGCAGTGCATGTTCTGCGCCGTGGCCGAAGGCGTAGGCGCTCTGCTTCAGGCCCAGGGCCATGAGCACGGCCTTGTGGGCGATGAGGCCCAGGGCCAGGATGTCGGTGCCTGGAAGCAGGGCCTGCAACTCGGCTTTGAGGTAGCCGTTGCACTGGCGGATCTCGGTGGTCTCCGGCTTGTTCTCCGGGGGCACGCACTTCACCGCGTTGGTGATGCGGCAGCCGATCAATTCCAGGCCGTCGTCGGCGGATTCCGACACGGGCCGGCTGGCATAGCCGAAGGCGTGCAGGGTCTCGTACAGCAGCACGCCGGCATAGTCTCCGGTGAAGGGGCGCCCGGTGCGGTTGGCGCCGTGGAAGCCCGGTGCCAGGCCGACGATCAGCAGCCTGGGATCCGGGTTGCCGAAGGGCGGAACCGGGCGGCAGAAGTAGCCCGGATGGGTGGCGCGGGCCTGGGCCAGGAAACCGGCCAGGCGGGGGCAGGCTTCACAAGCGGTCAGTTCGCTGTTGGCAGTCGGCAGAGGCTTGTTAGTCATGAGTTCTTCTAAATACTTCAAACTGAAGACTGCCGACTGTATTTAGTGCAGCCTGGCCGGCGGGTATTCCTGCACGTCCTCCGGCAATTCCGTGTGTACGTTCTCTCCCTCCGGATTGGGGAAGAGGGGGGCGCCGCAATCGTCGCAGTATTCCAGGGGCATGCGGGTGTCCATGACCTGGATGTCCGTCATGCCGGCGGCACGCAGCACGGCCTCGACCTGGCCGGGTATGTCCGCGCCCTCGTCCTCCTGGCCCAGCAGGGGCCAGGTGACACCGTGCACCACCTGGTCCGCCTCGTGGAGGGTGAAGCCGATGCGCCATTCCTCCAGCCAGCGGTCGAAGTAGGGGGCGACGATGGCACGCAGCCCTGTGGCAGGGACGTTGAACAGGGTCTGCAGGTAGGCCACGGCCGCCTTGAGGGCGAAGGGGCGGTTCTCCTGGTCCGCCCGGCGCCAGGCGGCGAAATAGGCATCCGGCAACAGGAACTCGTAGGTGCAGCCCGCCAGGGCGTGCTGGAGATTGGGGCTGCCCTGTTCCCGCCAGGCGGCCAGGGCGCCATCCCGGGAGCCGTCAGGTTCATTCCAGCGAAACACGGGGCTGTAGGCAGGGACATCCACGGCGGCCAGCAGGTAGCGCACGTCGGAAATGAAGGCCTGGCTCTCGGGCAGGGTTTCGGCCGCCACCTTCAGGTCCTGGCCCCGCTCGGCGGCCTGCCACAGCTCGTCGGCAAAGGCCCGGGTCTGGCTGTAGCCCTGGGGCAGCTGGTCCGGGCTGAACAGGAAGTCGGCGAAATGGACCTTGGCTTCCGCCGCAAGAACGTGGGCACCCAGCTGGGCCTTCAGGGTGGCCAGGATGTCGGCGGGGATGTTGCGGGCGGGGATGGCGTAGCGTGACCAGGCCAGCACCGGCAGGGCGACGAGCAGGCGGGAGGTGCCACCAGTCCGGCGGACTTCGCAGCCTGCTTCGATCAGGTCCGCTAGTTCTTCGTAGGCCCGTGCCTGGCTGGGGCTGGGGGCGTTGGCTTCATGCAGCCGGTCCAGGGCCTGGTTCAGGGCTTCGTCGTCCCCCTGCTTCAGCAGCTTGTCGATGAGGGTGGTGAGCTCGGCCTCCCACCAGGCGTCCTCCAGGCGACTGCCGGAGTCGGCCAGGCCCTGGGCCAGCCAGGTCAGGCGCTCTGCATCCCGGGAAAGGCGATGGCGACCATAAGTGCGTCGGCGCTTCATGGGCGTGCCCTCAATTCGGGTTGCAATGTGACGTGCCGGATGCCGTGGCGTTCGTCCAGGCGATGGCGGGTGGCCCGCAGGATGCGGTCCCAGTCGTCGAAGGAAGCCAGCTCCATGTGGGCGGACAGGGCGATCTGGCCCGAGGACAAGGTCCAGATGTGCAGGTCGTGGACCACCTGCACGCCGGGAATGTCCGCCATGTCGTGGGCCACGGTGTCGATGTTGATATGGGCCGGCACCGCCTCCAGCAGCACGTGGATGCTTTCCCAAAGCAGGCGCCACGCGGACACCAGGATGAGCAAGGCCACCACCATGGAAAGGATGGGGTCTATGGGGGTATAGCCCGTGTACCAGATCACCCCGCCTGCCACCAGGGCGGCCACGGAACCCAGCATGTCCCCCAGCACGTGGAGGAAGGCGGCCCGGGTGTTCAGGTTGTCGCCGCCATGGTGCAGCATCCAGGCAACGATGATATTCACCACCAGGCCGATGGCCGCCACCACCATGACGGCTCCGCCCATCACGGGCTGGGGTTCCTGAAGGCGCTGGATGGCCTCGGAGACGATGTAGGCGATGAGGCCCAGCATGACCAGGCTGTTCACCAGGGCCGCCAGGACTTCCAGGCGCACCAGGCCATAGGTGTGCCGCCGGGAAGGTGGCTTGCGCGCCAGCCATGCAGCCAGGCTGGCGAGGCCCAGGGCCATGCTGTCGGTGAGCATGTGGCCCGCGTCGGAGAACAGGGCCAGGGAGCCGGAGAGGACGCCGGCCACGGCCTCCACCACGGCGAAGCCCAGGGTGAAGAACAGAGCCTTGAACAGGGGTTCGCCGCCCTGGTCGTGGCCGACGTGATGCTGGATGTGGGTGGTGCCCCGGTCGACGGAGAGGGCCATTACTGTTTTCCGCAGGTGTTGGTGGTATCCGAGAGTGCCAGATTCGTGTCGGTCTGGCCTATCCCATCCAGGTGGCGCAGGGCGGCCGCGAAGCGGGGACTTTCGTGCAGGGTAGTGCGCGACGGGGGATGGGGGCGGCCGTGCATGCGCGCCAGGCGGATGAGCGAGACCGGCGGCAGGTTCCATTGGAGCCGTTCCAGCAGTGTGTCCGCCAGGTCTGGCCGGTTGCACACCAGCACCATGTCGCAGCCCGCGTTCAGGGCCGCCAGGGCCCGTTCAGTGATACCTCCGGCCACGCTGGCTCCCTCCATGGTCAGGTCGTCGCTGAAGATCACGCCTTCGAAGCCATACTGTCCCCGCAGGATCTCCTTGAGCCAGCGCCGGGAGAACCCGGCGGGCAGCGGGTCCACCCGGGGGTAGATGACATGGGCGGGCATGATGCCCGCCAGGCCCAGGTCAATGAGCTGGCGGAAGGGCAGGATGTCGGCGAATTCCATGTCCGCCAGACCTCGTTCATCCACGGGCACGGCCAGATGGGAGTCCGCCGCCACGAAGCCGTGGCCGGGGAAGTGCTTGCCCACGGCGCTCATGCCTGCCTCCTGGAGGCCCAGCGCCACGGCGTGGCCCAGTTCGGCCACGGCCTGGGCGTTGCGGTGGAAGGCCCTGCTGCCGATGACGCCGCTGCTGCCGTAGTCCAGGTCCAGCACCGGAGCGAAGCTGAAGTCCACGCCCGCGGCCCGTAGTTCGGCGCCCATGACGTAGCCCGCGTCCCGGGCCAGGCGGCGGGCTCGCTGGGGGTGGCCATCCCATACTTCGCCGATGGCGCCCATGGCGGGTATGGGGGTGAAGCCTTCCCGGAAGCGTTGCACCCGACCGCCTTCGTGGTCCACGCCGATGAGCAGGTGTGGACTGCGAAGCGCGTGGATTTCACGGCACAGGGCGGCCACCTGCTCCGGGCTTTCGTAGTTTCGCTTGAACAGGATGACGCCTCCCACCATGGGGTGCAGCAACCTGTCCCGTTCCTCCTGGGTCAGGGCCAGGCCTGCCACGTCGGCCATCACAGGCCCCAGTGGGAGGTGGTGGCTGAAGGGCTGGTTATTGGACTGGGGGCGGTGCGGATGGTCGGGGGCGTAGGTCATGATCGCTCCAGTACGACGAAGGCCACGGCGTATTCCCTTTCGTCGCTCAGGCTGAGGTGGGCCGCGGAGACGCCCTGGCTTGCCAGCCAGGCCGACAGCCCCGGGTTCCATGCCAGGCCCGGCCGGCCGAGGGCGTCGTGGGTTACGTGGACGGCGCCGAAGTGCACGGGGGATCGCATGCCCGTGCCCGCGGCCTTGGCGAAGGCCTCCTTGGCGGCGAAGCGCTTGGCCAGGAAGATGTTCTTGTCCGTGGCCCCGGCATACTCCTCCAGTTCCTCGGGGGCCAGGATGCGCTCCGCCAGCCTGCCACCGAAGCGGGCATGGAGCTCATCCATGCGCCTGATGGAAACGATGTCCGTGCCGATGCCGTGGATCATGCCGCCGCCGCCTGTCGTTGTCGTGCCAGCCCATCCAGGCCGTAATGGGTGAAGGCCAGGCCCATGTAGACCGGCGCCATCAGGTTGAGCACGGGCACGAACACCAGCAGTCCCAACAGGATGCTCATCAAATAGAGGGGGCCGGCGTCACCCTTGCGCAGGGCCTTCAGTTCCTCCCGGTCGGCGTGCTCGGCCAGGGCGTCGTACATGAACATGCGCTGGTTCAGCCAGGCGTTGAGCAGTATCGACACCAGGGCGCCGAAGGGGGCAAACAGCCACAACGGAAGAAGCACCAGCCAGGCCAGGACATAGACGGCCGTGGCGGCCAGGCCGTTGAACACGCTGCCCGTCACGGTGCCGCCCTGGTGGCGCTGCAGGGCCGGGTAATGCCTGGTTTCCACGTGCTTGACGATGATGGGCATGAGGGCCAGGGAGGTGATGAGGAGGGCAGTGACATACACCGCGGGCAGCCATAGCAGGACGATGAGAAAAAGAGCGGCGTAGGCCAGCAGCCAATCGGCACCGGCCCACTCCATCCAGCCCTGGATGGGGGTGGTGGCCAGGAATTCCAGGATTTCCAGCTTCCAGCCCGCGCCGAACCAGAAGGCCAGCAGCCCCCATGCCAGCAAGGCAAGGCCCATGGGCCACAGCACGAGGGAAAGCATGCGCGGCGAGAGGATGTCCTTGGCGGCCCGGGTTAGGGCCATGAGCACTGTGTCCATGATTTGCAGCGATTATATCGGCCCCTGGAGGCCGGGGCGCCGGGTTCCTCAGGTGTCAGGGCTGGGCCAGGGCGGCCTGGAGGTCCTCGAGCTTCAGGGGCTTGGTGAGGAAGTTGTCCATTCCAGCCTCCATGCAGCGTGCCCGGTAGCTCTCCAGGGCATGGGCCGTGAGGGCGATGATGGGGGTCTTCACGCCCCTGGCGCGCAGGGCCTGGGTGGCCTGGAAGCCATCCAAGACCGGCATTTCCAGATCCATTAGGATCACGTCGTACGGACCTTCGGAGGCTTCCATGTCCAGGGCCTGCTGGCCGTTCTCGGCGATGTCGGTGTCCAGGCCCAGCTTGCCCAGCAGGGCCGCCGCCACTTTCTGGTTGACGGGGTTGTCTTCCACCAGCAGGACCCTTGCCCCGGGAGCTTTTCCCTGGCGCGGGGCTTCGGTGGTGATGCCCGCCGCTTGCTCCGGGGGAGCGGCCTGGAGACGCAGGGTGAAGTGGAAGGTGCTGCCCTGGTTCACCGTGCTTTCCAGCCAGATGCGCCCTCCCATGAGTTCCACCAGCTTGCGCACGATGGCCAGGCCCAGGCCTGTCCCGCCGTACTTGCGGGTATGGGACGCGTCCGCCTGGACGAAGGAGTCGAAGACCTGGGCCTGCTTCTCCGGCGGAATGCCGATGCCCGTGTCGGCGACCGCGAGTTGTATGGTCAAGTCGTCAGGGTACCCACCAGTCTGGGCGGCAGTAATGGTGATGCGACCCTGCTCCGTGAACTTGATGGCGTTGCCCACCAGGTTGAGCAGCACCTGGCGCACCCGCAGCGGGTCGCCGAGCATTTCCAACGGGATGTCCGGCGCGATGCGGGTTTCCAGGGCGACCCCCTTTTCCGTTGCCCGGTGAGCGAGGGCACGGACGCATTCGCCTATTACATGGGAAAGGCTGAAGGGGATGGCCTGGATATCCATGCGGCCCGCCTCGATCTTGGACAGGTCAAGGATGTCGTTGAGGATGGCCAGCAGACCCTTGGCGGACGTCAGGGCAACGTCCACGCAATCCTGCTGTTCCGCATCCAGGCCAGAATCCTGAAGGATCTGCAGCATGCCCAGCACCCCGTTCATGGGGGTGCGGATCTCGTGGCTCATGGTCGACAGGAATTCCGACTTGGCCCGGTTGGCGGACTCGGCTGCCTGCTTGGCTTCCAGCAGGGCGGCCTCCGCCCGCCGCCGTTCCTCGACCTCTGCTCGCAGGCGGGTGTTCAGGCGCTGGAACTGCAGCAGTATGCCGCCAGTGATCCCAAGGGCCAGCAGGGCGCCGATCAGGCTCAGGTGCAGCCAGGTATGGTCCGGCTTGGCGTCGGGATCGTAGATGAAGCCCGTGAGATCGAGACTGGCGGGCATCCTGCCCTGGCCGGCATAGACCTCGGCCACGTGGCGCCACCGACCGGGACTCATGTAGCCGGGCTCAACGATGTCTGGGCGCGTCAATTCCTTGAGCCTGGCGGCCTCGAACAGCAGGTGGTCACGGCTTTTCCCCTGGCTGTTGTATCGGGCCAGGATGATGTCGGCGATCTCCTCGGGATGGGTCAGGGCGTATTCCCAGCCCTTGAGGGTGGCCAGGCGGAAAGCCTTCACCAGCTTGGGCTTGTTCTTCAGGGTGGACTCGTTGGTGAAGAGTACGTTGCCGAAAAGGTCGATGCCCGCCGACCTGGGAGACAGCAGCACGTAGTCATTGATATGGTCCTGGGCCAGGTAGAGCTCGTTGCTGATGTAGACAGAAACCGCTTCCGCGTTGCCCTCCCTCAGGTTCTGCAGGCCCATGTGCTTTTCCAGGCGGGTGTAGGCCGTGGGCGGCAGGCCCTGGGACTGGAGATAGGCCTGCAATTCGTCCGCCGTGTCGAAACTGATGGCCAGGCGCTTGCCCGCCAGGTCGTGGACGCTGTCGATGCCCGCCTGCCTCCAGGCCAGCAGGCCCACGGCGGAATGCTGCATGAGAGCGGCCAGGGCCACCACCGGCTGGCCCTGGGCCCGATTCACCACCAGGGAGGAGCCTGCAATGCCGAAGGGGATGCGGCCGTCGGCGACGGGGGAAACAGGGTCGATGCTGGGGCCGCCCTCGATCAACTGGACGTCCAGTCCCGCTTCCCGGTAATAGCCCATTTCCAGGGCCGCGATGGGTGCGGCGAATTCGAACTGGAATTTCCAGTTGAGCTGGATGGCTGCCTTTTCCAGGCCCGGTGCGTCGGCGCTCCAGGTGCTGCATCCCCAGAACAGGGACGACAGGACGACGAACCAGCGCAGCCATGGCAGGAAGGTGGCCCCAGGGTGCATCAGAAGCTCAACAGTATCAGGGCCTGGGGGACGCGTTCATTCCAGCCCCGGACGCCGAACTTGTTGTCCCAGTATTGGTATTCCAGGCCCATGTAGAGCCTGTCCGGCCGGCCGAACATGTCCCCCACATCCACGCGCACCTGGGGCTGGGCCAGCGTTTGCCGTACACAAGTGCCGTGGGCGCCGATGATGTCGGCAAAACCTTCGAAGCTCATGCGCAGACGGCCCAGGCTGAATGGCAGCTTCCAGGCAGGCGTGACCTGGTAGGTCTCGGCGTTGCAGGTGGTGGCGGCCCCATTGAAGCGGCCCCGGTCGATGTAGCCCAGCACGTCCACGTTGAAAAACGCGAAGCCCGGCAGGTCCAGGTCGAAGGTCAGGCCCGGCAGGATCACCCGGGGGTTGGAACCGTCGGTGTTGTCACCGTAGTTCACGCCCAGGGTCAGGTTCACATCCTTCAACAGGCCGGAATGGAAGTCATGGCCCGTCAGGCTGGACAGGCTGAAGGTGCCGTAAAGCTCGCCGTAGATGCCCTCGTCACGGCCTGCCTGCCTGCCCAGCTTGGTGTAATCCACAAAGGCGAAGACACGCCCCCAGTCGTAGCCCCGGGCATGATTGAGGGTGACGATATGCATGTCGGTATCCGCCGGTTCGTAGCCGGAACCGTGCAGGTACTGGATGTCCGTGGCGCTCCAGTCGGCTGCCTGGCAGGGGGCTGCCAGCAGGGCCTGAAGGCAGCCTAGGCCGGCCAGCAGGCGCAGACCGGTTTTCAGTCGGGGCGGTACCATGGGGCTTGTTCCATGTGAATGAACACAGTGAGCTGGAACCGTAGATTGACCCGCAAGGGGAATGAGTAAAGGAATTTTGGTGCCCGGGGCCGGACTCGAACCGGCACGCCTTGCGGCGGTGGATTTTGAATCCACTGCGTCTACCGATTCCGCCACCCGGGCAAACGCAGCTCGACATTATCGCGGATTACGCCAAAACCGGGCAACATCGCCTGCCATGAAGACCAGTGAATTCGATTTCTTCCTGCCGGACGAACTGATTGCCCGCTACCCATTGGCCGTGCGCACGGCCAGCCGCTTGCTGCACGTGGACGGCAAGTCCGGTGCCTTCGAGGATAGACTTTTTGCGGACCTGCCGGGCTTGTTCCGCCCGGGCGACCTGCTGGTGTTCAACGACACCCGGGTGATCAAGGCCCGGCTCCACGGCGAGAAGGCCACGGGGGGCAAGGTGGAGGCATTGGTGGAGCGCGTGCTGTCCGAACACGAGGCCCTGCTGTTCATCCGCGCCAGCAAGTCTCCCAAGCCCGGTTCCACGGTGCGTTTCGCCGGCATCCTGGAGGCCCGGGTTCTGGACCGCCAGGATGATCTCTTCCATCTTTCCTTCGACCCTGCCCACACGGTGCTGGAATGGCTGGAGCGCGTCGGCGAAGTGCCCTTGCCGCCCTACATGGAGCGCGCCGCCGAGGCCTCCGACGACGACCGCTACCAGACCGTCTATGCCCGGGACCCGGGGGCCGTGGCGGCCCCCACCGCCGGCCTGCACTTCGATGAGGCCATGCTCGAGGGGCTGGCCAGGGCGGGGGTGGCGACAGCCTTCGTTACCCTGCACGTGGGCGCAGGTACGTTCCAGCCCGTGCGGGTGGAGGCGGTGGCGGACCACCGGATGCATACGGAGCGTTATGTGATCCCGGCGGATACGGTGGCGGCGGTCAAGACAGCCCAGACCAGCGGAGGGCGCGTCTGCGCCGTGGGTACCACCTCCCTGCGGGCCCTGGAATCCGCTGCCCAGGCCGGTGAGCTTCTCGCCGGGGAGGGGGAGACGGACATCTTCATCACGCCGGGCTACCGTTTCCGGGTGGTGGAACGACTGGTCACCAACTTCCACCTGCCCAGGTCCACCCTGCTCATGCTGGTGTCCGCCTTTGGCGGCACGGATCTGCTGCGCCGGGCCTATGCCCATGCGGTGGCTTCCCGTTATCGCTTCTTCAGCTACGGTGACGCCATGCTCATCGAGCGTGACCGGTAGTACAAAGTAATGGTGAAAATAATCAAACGCTTATAAATGGCTTCAGGTAGAATGCGCGCCAGTTGTGCAACGCAGTGGTTGGCTTTTCGGCGGGTTTGCGGGTTACATCGCGACCTGGCCGATACTCAATAAGCCCTCGGGACTGTCTTCACAGCCCCATCGTCCCCGACCTCTCCTGATCCTGTTGTTCCGGTATCGCGATATTCGGTTGGCGCCGATGTTTCGCGAGTGCCGCGGCGGTTAGCCTTATATCTATCCCCAGCGAGCCTCATTTTTGTGCCCATGAAAACGTAGGGCCGCCCCAAGTTTTCTCGTCCCCCTCGGGGGGCGGAATCCGCGTAGCGGATGCCTGGGGGCCCTTTGTCGATGGGCGCTGGCTAGGCATACCCGTGCGTTTACGCGCCGGCTTGCCTGAAGGAAAGGTATTGCATGTCTTTTGCTGAACTGGGGTTGAATCCCCTCGTACTCTCTTGTCTCACCGCCACCGGCTATGAGAACCCCACCCAGGTCCAGAGTGAGGCCATCCCCGCCGCCATCGCCGGCCACGACCTGCTGGTTTCCAGCCACACCGGAAGCGGCAAGACCGCCGCCTTCCTGCTGCCCAGCCTGCACAAGCTGGCCGAGCCTTCCACCCTGCCTGGCAACGGTCCCCGTCTGCTGGTGCTTTGCCCCACCCGTGAACTGGCCCTGCAGGTGCAGAAGCAGGCCATGATCTACGGCAAGGGTCTCAAGCGCCTGCGCACCGTCTGCCTGGTGGGCGGCGCACCCTTCGGTCCCCAGTTCCAGGCCCTGAAGGCCAACCCGGAGGTGATGATCGCCACTCCCGGCCGCCTCATCGACCACCTGGAGCGGGGCCGCATCGATTTCTCCCGCCTGGAGGTGCTGGTGCTGGACGAGGCCGACCGCATGCTGGACATGGGCTTCGTGGAGGACATCGAGAACATCGTGTCCCGCACCCCGGAAACCCGCCAGACCCTGCTGTTCTCCGCCACCCTGGACGGCAACGTGGGCCGCATCGCCCGGGAGATGACCCGCACTCCCCAGCGCATCGAAGTGGCTACCCAGCCGGAGCACAAGGCCAACATCGACCAGCGACTGCTGTTCGTGGACGACCTGAGCCACAAGCATCGCCTGCTGGATCACCTGCTGCGCGATGCCGATCTGACCCAGGCGGTGATCTTCACCTCCACCAAGCGCAGCGCCGAGGAACTCTCCGAGGACCTGCTGGAAAAAGGTTTCTCCGCCTCCGCCCTCCACGGCGACATGCCCCAGCACAAGCGCAACCGTACGCTGCAGCGCTTGCGGGACGGCCAGACCCGGGTCCTGGTGGCCACCGATGTGGCCGCCCGGGGCATCGACGTGGCCGGCATCAGCCACGTCATCAACTTCGACGCCCCCCGCCAGGCCGAGGACTATGTCCACCGCATCGGCCGTACCGGTCGTGCCGGCCGTGCCGGCATGGCCTTCACCATGGTGAACGGCCGGGAACGGGGCCTGGTGCGTGACATCGAGCGCTTCACCGGCGAGAAGGTGCGGATCGACGTGATCCCGGGCCTGGAGCCCAGGGCCCGCATCGACCACGAGCCCCGCCGCAAATCCAGCTCCGACTGGAAGGCCAAGCCCCGTGGCGAATGGCAGGGCAAGCCCCGCGCCGGCCAGCCCTCCTTTGGGCGCAAGCCCGAGGGCTCCGGTTATGGTGGTGGTTATGGCAATGGTGGCGGCTGGAGGGGTGAATCCCGTCCCGCCCGTGACGGCAACCGGGATGCTGCCCGCGATGGAAATCGTGACAGCGGCAGCTGGGGCCGGAACGAGCGCGGCTTCGCCAACAGCTGGAGCAAGCCCGAAGGTCAGCGTGCCGATCGTCCCCGGGGCGAAGTGAATGGCAATACCTTGGGCAAGCCGGAACGGGCCCGTCCCGACGTCGACGGCAACACCTGGGCCAAGCCCGAGCGTCCCCGCACCGAGGCTGCCGCCAGCACCTGGAGCAAGACCGACAAGCCGGCCTGGAAGAAGGGCAACAGCTGGGGCGAGCGTAGCCACAGCGGCCCCAAGCGGACCAACAAGGACTGGTGATCTTATTGGCTCGCGCCGGTGTCCGCGATGACTCGCAGGGCCGGCGCGGTGCCATCCTTGGCCTGACCCGGGTAGATGGTCAGGTGGGGATAGGGGATTTCCACGCCATGGGCGTCGAAGGCGTGTTTTAGACGGCGCAGGAACTCCCGGCGCACGCCCCATTGCTCCAGGGGCTTCACCTTGAAGCGGCAGCGGATGACCACGGCGGAATCCGCCCACTGGTCCACCCCGGCCATCTCCATGTCTTCCAGGATTTCATCCGCGCAGTTCGGATCGGTGCGCATCTCCGCGCCTACCTGTTCCATGAGGGCCATGACCTGGTCGATGTCCTCCCGGTACGCCACGCCCACGTCGATGACCGCATAGGAGTACTCCCGGCTCATGTTGGTGATGGTGGTGATGTTGCCGTTTGGAATGTAGTGCACCTGGCCTTCGTAGTTGCGCAGCTTGATGTAGCGCAGTGTGACCTCTTCCACCAGGCCGGACTTGTCCGCCACCTGGATCACATCCCCCTGGCGTACCTGGTTCTCCAGCAGCATGAAGAAACCGTTGAAGTAGTCCTTGATGAGGCTCTGGGCGCCGAAGCCCACGGCGATGCCCACCACGCCGGCGGTGGCCAGGATGGGGCCGATGGAGATGCCAAGTTCGGAGAGTACCACCATGCCTGCCACCAGGATGATGAGCACCGACGTGGTGTAGCGGAACACCCGGCCCAGGGTTTCTATCCGCTTGACCTCCTCCGTGTCGTTGCCCGCCCGTTCGGACATGTATTCCCGCAGCAGGCGGATGCCGCGCTTGGAAAGGCGCAGCAGCACCCAGGCCAGCACCAGGATGACGGCTATGCGCAGGCCGGTCTGGTAGATCTGCATCAGGACGGTGAGGCGTTCGCCTCCCAGGTGTGCCAGGAAGGTATCCAGCATGGGGCTCTCCGGTGAATTAACGAACAATGCGATTGAATATAGCGGAGAGGGGTTCGCGAGGATGGTTCCTCAATCCGGTTCGCAATGCCATGAGGCCGGGGCGTCCTGCACGGCCGGAACACTGCCCGCGGCGGCTTCCAGCACGAAGGCCACGGGTTCGGGCGGGTAATGGATGGGACAGGGTTCTGTCTTGCAGGGGAGCAGGGATTCCACGCCGAGCATCCGGCCCTGGGGCGTGATCCAGGCCAGGTCCAGTGCAAAGGCCATGCCTTTCATCCAGAAGCCGTAAATGCCGGGTTCGGGAAACACGAACCACATGGCCCGGCCGGGGGCGATGCCGGTCCGGCCGGCCAGGCCCTGTTCCCGTTCCTGCTCCGTGTGGGCCACCTCCACCCGCCAGGCCTGGTGGCCGATGCGCACTTCCCGGGCCTGCTGGGGCGGGCATGGTGGCGCGGCCAAGGCCAGTTCCGGGCCTGTCGCCAGTAGAATGACGCCCCACACGAACCCGGCCATCGCTTTTTTCATTCATCCCCCATGCGCTTCACCGTCACCCATACCGAAGGACACGCCCGCCGCGGCGTGCTGGAAACCGCCCACGGCACCGTGCAGACGCCGGTGTTCATGCCCGTGGGCACCGTGGGCACGGTAAAGGGCGTCACGCCCCACGAGCTCATCGACCTGGGGGCCCAGATCGTCCTGGGCAACACCTTCCATCTCTGGCTGCGGCCCGGCCTGGACGTGATCACCGCCCACGGCGGCCTGCATGGCTTCATGAACTGGCATGGCCCCATCCTCACCGATTCGGGGGGGTTCCAGGTGTGGAGTCTGACCCATCTGCGCAAGATCACGGAACAGGGAGTGAAGTTCGCCTCCCCCCTGGATGGGCAGCGGTTGATGCTCTCGCCGGAGAAGAGCATGCAGATCCAGAAAGTCCTCAACTCGGACATCGTCATGATCTTCGACGAGTGCACCCCCTATCCGGCGGACTGGGACACGGCCGGGCAATCCATGGAACTGTCCCTGCGCTGGGCGGCCCGCTCCAAGGCTGCCCACGAGGGCAACCCCAACGCCCTGTTCGCCATCGTCCAGGGGGGCATGTACGAGGATCTGCGGGAGCGCTCCCTGGAAAAGCTGGTGGAGATCGGCTTCGACGGCTATGCCCTGGGCGGCCTGTCCGTGGGGGAGCCCAAGGAGGACATGGAACGCATCCTCAACCACATGGGCCACCGCCTGCCCGCCGACAGGCCCCGCTACCTCATGGGGGTCGGTACGCCGGAGGACATCGTCTTCGCCGTGTCCCGGGGCATCGACATGTTCGATTGCGTCATGCCCACCCGCAACGCCCGCCACGGCCTGCTGTTCACCTGGCGGGGCGACCTGCGCATCAAGAACGCCCGTTTCAAGGCGGACACCGGCCCCATCGACCCGGAATGCGGTTGCTATACCTGCCAGCACTACAGCCGGGGCTACCTGCACCATCTACAGCGCTCTGGCGAGATGCTGGGGGCGCGGCTGAACTCCATTCACAACCTGCGTTTCTACCAGGACTTCACCGCCCGGCTGCGGGAAGCCCTGGAAAGAGGCGGATACCAGGCCTGGGCCCGGGAATTCCTGGAAAAACGCCGCCTGGGCCCCGCATAAGATCCGGTAACACGGGCCAGTGTAGAATGCGCCGTTCTTTCAACCCGATGTCTTGACAACCATGCTGATTTCTCCCGCCTACGCCGCCGACCCCGCCCAGCCGGACCCGATCATGAGCTTTCTGCCCCTGGTCATCCTCTTCGTGCTGTTCTATTTCCTCATCATCCGTCCCCAGATGAAACGGGCGAAGGACACCAAGAAGATGCAGGAAGCCATCCAGAAAGGAGATGAGGTGGTCACCATGGGCGGCCAACTGGGCAAGGTAGTGAAGATCACCGACCAGTACATCACCCTGGACATCGGCGGCGGCACCGAGAGCATCTTCCAGCGCGCCACCGTCCAGGCCGTATTGCCCAAGGGCACCATCAAGGACTTGTGAAAAGTGAAAGGTGACTTGCCGCCGCGCGGCTCAAGTGAAAGGTGCCTACCTTCCGCCCGCATCACATTTCACGCTTCACGTTTCACATTTCACGGCCCCAACTCATGAACCGCTACCCCCTCTGGAAATACGTCATCGTCGGCGTGGCCCTGGTCATCGCTTTCCTGTACACCCTGCCCAACTTCTTCGGCGAGGTGCCTGCGGTGCAGGTGACGCCGGTGCGCACCACGGAGAAGGTGGACGTGGCCCTCATGCAGCGGGTGGAGGCCACCCTGGGCGCAGCGGGCATCAAACCCCTGGGGGTGGCCATGGACCCCCGCGGCATCAAGGCCCGTTTCCCCGACACGGACACCCAGCTGAAGGCCAAGGACGCGCTCCAGAACGGCCTGGGCCAGGGCTACACCGTGGCCCTGAACCTGCTGGCGGCGTCTCCCGAATGGCTGACCTCCATCGGCGCCCTGCCCATGTACCTGGGCCTGGACCTGCGGGGCGGCGTGCACTTCCTGCTCCAGGTGGACATGCCCAAGGCCCTGGAGAAGACGGCGGAACGTTACCAGGGTGACATTCGCACCGTGCTCAGGGAGAAGAAGGCGCGCTATGTGGGCATCGGCCGGGAAGGGGCGGAGATCTACGTGAAGTTCCGCGATGCGGCCCAGCGTGACGAGGCCCGCAAGGCCATCGAGGGGGCCTATCCGGAACTGGTGCTGGCGGATGGCCAGAGCGGCGAGGAGTACAGCATCAACGCCACCCTGTCCAAGCCGGCCCAGGCCAAGACCCAGGAATTCGCCCTGCAGCAGAACCTCACCACCCTGCGCAACCGGGTGAACGAGCTGGGCGTGGCGGAACCCGTCATCCAGCAGCAGGGCATCGACCGGGTGGTGGTGCAGCTGCCCGGCGTGCAGGACACGGCCAAGGCCAAGGAGATCCTGGGCCGCACCGCCACCCTGGAGATCCGCCTGGTGGACGAGGATCGCATGCAGGACCCGGCCATGGTGCAGTCCGCCGCCTCGGGCCAGGTCCCCTTCGGCACGGAACTCTATTACGAGCGGGATGGCCGTCCCCTGCTGGTGAAGCGCCAGGTGGAACTCACGGGCGAGTACATCACCGACGCCCAGCCCGGCTTTGACAACCAGACCAGCCAGGCCGCCGTGCATGTGAACCTGGACGGCCGGGGCGCCCGCATCTTCAAGAACGTCACCCGGGAGAACGTGGGCAAGCGCATGGCCATCCTGCTCATCGAGAAGGGCAAGACCGAGGTGGTCACCGCCCCGGTGATCCGGGAGGAGATCGGCGGCGGACGGGTGCAGATCACGGGCATGGACTCCCCCCAGGAGGCCTCCGACGTGTCCCTGCTGCTCAGGGCCGGCGCCCTGGCGGCCCCCATGGAGATCGTGGAAGAGCGCACCGTGGGTCCCAGCCTGGGCAAGGAGAACATCGAGAAGGGCTTCAATTCCACCCTGGTGGGCTTCGCCCTCATCGCCGCCTTCATGGCGTTCTACTACCGGGGTTTCGGCCTGGTCTCCATCCTGGCCCTGGCCACCAACATGTTCCTGCTGGTGGCCCTGCTGTCCATGCTCCAGGCCACCCTGACCCTGCCGGGTATCGCCGGTATCGCCCTCACCCTGGGCATGGCCATCGACGCCAACGTCATCATCGCCGAGCGCATCCGCGAGGAACTGCGCAACGGCATGTCGCCCCAGGCGGCGATCCACGCGGGCTACGACCGGGCCTGGGACACCATCCTGGACTCCAACATCACCACCCTCATCGCCGGCATCGCCCTGTTCTGGCTGGGCTCCGGCCCCGTGCGGGGCTTCGCGGTGGTGCTCTGCCTGGGCATCCTCACTTCCATGTTCAGCGCGGTGGTGGTCTCCCGAGGCATGGTCAACCTCACCTATGGCCGGGCCAAGCGCCTGACCAAGGTTTCCATTTGAGGATTGCGGCATGATCGAACTGTTCCATCTCAAGCGCGACATCCCCTTCATGCGGTGGGCGCGCAGCACCATCTTTTTTTCAGTGGCCTTCATCCTCGCCGCCATCGGCCTTCTGGCCACCAAGGGTCTGAACCTGGGGGTGGACTTCACCGGCGGCACCGTCATGGAAGTGGGCTATGCCCAGGCAGCCAACCTGCCGGCGGTACGTGCGCTGCTGACCCAGAACGGCCATGGCGATGCCCAGGTGCAAACCTTCGGCACCTCCACCGATGTGCTCATCCGCTTGCCGGTAAAGGCTGGCACCACCTCCGCCCAGTTGTCGGAAAAGGTGCTGGTAGTGCTCAAGCAAGGGGATGCCAACGTGGAGTTGCGGCGGGTGGAGTTCGTGGGGCCCCAGGTGGGCAAGGAATTGCTCGAGGACGGCTCCCTGGCCCTGCTGGTGGTGTCCATTGGCATCGTCCTGTACCTGGCCCTGCGCTTCGAATGGCGCATGGCCGTGGGCGCCATCTTCGCCACCGCCCATGACATCTTCATCGTCCTGGGGGTGTGGTCCCTGTTCCAGTGGGAGTTCTCCCTCACGGTGCTGGCGGCGGTACTGGCCATCCTGGGCTACTCGGTGAACGACACCGTGGTGGTGTTCGACCGCATCCGGGAAAACTTCAAGAAGACCCGCATGACCGACGTGGCGGCCATCATGGACAACGCCAAGACCGCCACCCTGTCCCGCACCATCATCACCAGCGGCACCACCCTGTTGATGGTACTGGCCATGCTGTTGCTGGGGGGCGAGGTACTGTACGGCTTCGCCCTGTGCCTGGCCATCGGCATTATCGTCGGCACCTACTCCTCCGTCCTGGTGGCCAGCCCCATCACCATGTGGCTGGGCGTGTCCCGGGAAGACTTCATCAAACCGGTGAAGCCCGAGTCGGGGGCCATGGTCTGATGGTTGGCGAGTAGCGAGTAGCGAGTAGCGAGTAGCGAGGAGGGGGCGTACTGCCCGATTGGACAATATCAAAGGAGTAAGTATGCGAGCCGCGTTTCTGATCGTCCTGGGTGCCCTGGGCTTCAGCACCGCCACACCCGCGGCCACCGTGCTGGTGGACAAGACCATCGCCGGTTTCGCCTCGCCGGAAAGCGTGGTGGTGGCAGGGAATGATGTCTTCGTCTCCAACCTGGGCGTCAAGCTGGAGCCCATGGAGAAGGATGGCGACGGCTTCATCTCCAGGCTGGATCGCCAGGGCAACATCAAGGCCTTGCGCTGGGCGGACAAGCTCAACGGGCCCAAGGGGCTTCTGGCCATGGATGGCGTGGTCTACGTGGCCGACATCGACCGGGTGCTGGGCTTCCGGGTTTCCGACGGCAAGCGGGTGTTCGACCTGGACATGGGGGCCACGGGGGCCCGCTTCCTCAACGCCCTGGCCCGCTTCGACAATCGCCACATCCTGGTGTCCTCCACGGACCTGGGCAAGGTGTTCGTCATCGACCTGGGCAGGCGCGCCTTCAGCGAGATGGCCTTCGACACGCCTCCCAAGGGCCCCAATGGCCTGAAGAAAGCCGGCAACCGCCTGGTTGTGGTGGAGTGGGGGACGGATGGACAGGCCAACGGTTCGGTGAAGACCTACCGCCTGGACGGCCTTTCCGCCAGGATGGACAAGGAGTTCAAGCCGGAGCCCGCCGGCCTTTTCGACGGCGTGGTGGACATGGGCGCCCACCGCTGGCTGGTGTCCAACTGGGTCAGGTTCGAGCCTGCCGGCCTGCTGCAGCTGGTGGACACCCGCACGGGCCAGATCAGCGTGGCCAGCGGTATGACCCCCATCGCCGGTCCCGCCGACATGTTCCTGGACGACCAGGGCAAGCTATGGGTGCCGGGCATGATGGAAGGCAAGGTCTACCGCATGACTTTGCGCCGCTGATACGGGCGCCTTTCTTGCCATGGAATTGCTGGGCCAGTTGATCGACATCGTCCTGCACCTGGACAAGCACCTGGTGCTGTTGGTGCAGGAGTATGGGGTGTGGGTGTACGGCATCCTGTTCGCCATCGTCTTCATGGAGACCGGGTTCGTGGTGACGCCCTTCCTCCCGGGGGACTCCCTGCTGTTCGTTGCGGGGGCCGTGGCGGCGGCGGGGGGCATGGACCCGTTACTGGTATCAGGCACCCTCATCGTCGCGGCCCTGTGCGGCGACAACGTGAATTACTGGGTGGGCCGTTTCCTGGGGCCCAGGATGTTCAAGTTCGAGGGCAGCCGTTTCCTCAAGCGGGAGAACCTGGACCGTACCCATGCCTTCATGGAGCGCCATGGCCCCAAGGCCATCATCATCGCCCGCTTCGTGCCCGTGGTGCGCACCTTCGTGCCTTTCGTCTGCGGCATCGGCCGGCTGACCTATGCCCGCTTCCTGGGGTTTTCCGTCCTCGGTGCCCTGCTCTGGGTCGGGTTGCTGGTGCCTGCGGGCTACTTCTTCGGCAACCTGCCCATCGTCAAGAACAACCTGACGGCGGTCATCATGCTGATCATCGTGTTCTCCGTAATGCCGGGCATCCTGGAATTCCTGCGTCACCGGCGTTCCAAAACCGCATGATGACGTCCCGCCCGGGTGTTAGTTTTTGTCTATCGGGCTCATAGCAAAAATATATTTCACAAAGAGAGCGCCTCCTCCAAGAATGGAAAGACCCCAGTGGGGTGACCGACTATCCGCACAAGAGGAGTTCAACATGCAACTGAAAGGTTCCAAGACCGAGCAGCATCTGAAGGATGCCTTCGCCGGCGAATCCCAGGCCAACCGTCGCTACCTGTATTTCGCATCCAAGGCTGACGTGGAAGGCTACAACGACGTGGCTGCCCTCTTCCGCTCCACTGCAGAAGGCGAAACCGGCCATGCCCACGGCCACCTGGAGTACCTGGAGCAGTGTGGCGACCCCGCCACCGGCCTGCCTTTCGGCCCCACCGCCGACAACCTGAAGACCGCCGTGGCCGGCGAGACCCACGAGTACACCGATATGTACCCGGGTATGGCCAAGGACGCCCGGGAGGAAGGTTTCGACGAGATCGCCGACTGGTTTGAAACCCTGGCCAAGGCCGAGCGTTCCCACGCCAACCGCTATCAGAAGGCCCTGAACGAACTGGGCTCCTGATCGCAGTCTCCTCCCCGGAAGGGGAGGGTTGGGGAGAGGGTCGGCGCCGTCCATCCTCTCCCCAGCCCCACAGGAGTCTTGGCAGTACTTTTCCCCCCGTTACACCTTGAGGATCAGCCATGGCCGCCCCCATTCGTGAAGGCAACCTGGAAGCCCCCACGCGACATCCGCTGGATTGGCAGAACCCCGACTTCTACGACGAGGCATCCCTGTTCAAGGAAATGGAACGGGTGTTCGACATCTGCCACGGCTGCCGCCGTTGCGTGTCCCTGTGCCAGTCCTTCCCCACCCTGTTCGACCTGGTGGACGAGTCCGAATCCATGGAAGTGGATGGCGTGAAGAAGGAGGACTACTGGAAGGTGGTGGAACACTGCTACCTGTGCGACCTGTGCTACATGACCAAGTGTCCCTACGTGCCGCCCCACGAATGGAACCTGGACTTCCCCCACCTCATGCTGCGGGCCAAGGCCTGGCACTTCAAGAACCGTGACACCAGGCTGCGGGACAAGGTGCTCACCAGTACGGACTTGGTGGGCAGCTTCGCCGGCATCCCGGTGGTGGCCCAGGTGGTCAACGCGGTGAACAAGGTCGGCCCGGCGCGGAAGGCCCTGGAGGCGGTGGCCGAGATCTCTGCCGACGCCTGGCTGCCCGAGTTCTCCTGCAAGCCGCTGCGCTCCCGCCTGAAGAAACTGCCTGCCGGCACCCCCGGTGAGCCCGCCGGCGAGACCCGAGGCAAGATCGCCCTGTTCGCCACCTGCTACATGAACCGCAACGAGCCCGGCCCCGGCGAGGATCTGGCGGCGGTGTTCGAGCACAACGGCATCCCCGTCACCCTGGCCGAGAAGGAGCGCTGCTGCGGCATGCCCAAGCTGGAACTGGGTGACCTGGAATCCGTGAAGGCCGCTAAGGAGGTCAACATCCCGGTACTGGCCAGGATGGTGGATGAGGGTTGGGATTTGACGGCGCTGATCCCCTCCTGCGTACTCATGTTCAAGCAGGAACTGCCCCTCATGTTCCCCCACGACCCGGACGTGCGGAAGGTGAAGAACGCCTTCTACGACCCCTTCGAGTACCTCATGCTGCGCCACAAGGCTGGCAAGTTGAAGACTGATTTCCAGCTGCAACTGGGCAAGGTGGCCTACCACGCGGCCTGCCACCAGCGGGTGCAGAACATCGGCCCCAAGACCAGGGAGGCCCTGGCCCTGGTGCCCGGCACGGAGATCGAGTTCATCGAGCGCTGCTCCGGCCACGACGGCACCTACGCGGTGAAGAAGGAGTTCCACCAGTTCGCCATGAAGATCGTCAAACCCGTGGTGAACCGGGTAAATCAGGCCAGGCCGGACCACTATGGCAGCGATTGCGCCATGGCCGGGCACCATATCGCCCATGCCCGGGCGGACGGCAGCGCGCCCGAGCACCCCATCACCCTGATCCGCAAGGCCTACGGAATTAAATGAGCGTCATTCCCGCGTAGGCGGGAATCCAGGTTTTTTCTGGGTTCCCGCCTGGGCGGGGAAGGCAGACAGGAGCCCACCATGCATAAACTCACCCACGAAAACCTGTACAGCCTGGAGCAATATGCCCGTGCCCGGCCCGAGTTCCGCGCCAAGGTCATCGCCCACAAGAAGAACCGGCGCGTGGCCCTGGGGAGCCACGCCGCGCTGTACTTCGAGGACGCCCTCACCATGCAATACCAGGTCCAGGAGATGCTGCGCCTGGAACGTATCTTCGAGCCGGAACTCATCCAGGATGAACTGGACGTCTATAACCCCCTAATCCCGGACGGCAGCAACTGGAAGGCCACCTTCATGGTGGAATACCCGGACGAGCAGGAGCGTCGTGACGCCCTGGCACGCTTGATCGGCATCGAGGACACGGTCTGGGTCAAGGTGGCGGGGTTCGACAAGATCCACCCCATTTCCAACGAGGACCTGGACCGCAGCGCCCCGGACAAGACCGCCTCCATCCATTTCATGCGCTTCGAGCTTACCCCGGAGATGTGCGCGGCCGTCAGGGCGGGGGCGTCCATCTCTGCCGGCATCGACCACCCAAAAATGGCCGTATCGGTGGACGTTGCCCCAGGCGTGCGGGATGCCCTGGCCGCGGATCTGGTCTGAGCCTGTCAGCCGGATTCGGCCAGTGGCGTTAACATGGCGGTCTGAAACGGAAACACCTGCCACGGAAACCCTCATGCGCATCATCGTCGTCTTCCTGCTCGGCCTGCTGGCCGCCCCCGCATCAGCTGATCGTGAAGCCACCGTATGGGGAGACAGTTATGGCCTGGGCAGCTTCGAACACGATTTCGACGAGAACGCCAAGTCCTGGAAAGAGATCCAGGCCCAGTTGCCGCCTTACCCCAAGGCAGGGAACCTGGTGGAGTTCACGGTAAGCGCCACCACCAGCAACCGCTTTTACATCGACTACAACTCCATCAACGTGGGCGAGGACGGCGTGGTGCGCTACAGCGTGCTGATCCGCAGTCCCGCCGGCGCGGAAACGGTGAATTTCGAGGGCATGCGTTGCGAGACCGGCGAACGCAAGCTCTACGCCTTCGGGCGCTCCACGGGAGAGTGGTCCCGCAACCGCTACGCCAAGTGGGAGCTCATTCCCGCCCGCCAGGCCGCCAGCCACCAGCGGGAACTGTTCTTTCATTACCTTTGCACCGTGGATACCGCCGGTGACCTGAAGAAGATCCGCTATGCCGTGAAGCATGGCGGCGTAAGGCGGGGCGAGTGATCCGGTCCTACCCACAGGGGGGATGGTCTTTTCCCCGCCTGCGCGGCTAGACTCCGCTCCGCTTCTGGTGTCCATCGCGAGATGGGTGAAACGGGAAACAGGTGCGGTCCCGGGGCTCAGGCCCCGCCAAGTCCTGTGCTGCCCCCGCAACGGTAAGCGCTTCACGGCATTCCTCACGCCACTGTCCCCGGACGGGAAGGCGGAATGCCAGGGTATTGAACCCAAGGCGCGAGCCCGGAGACCGGCCTGAAGCAGGTGCGGGCCGCGGGAGGCGGATTCGGCGACATCGGTGCAACGACCCGTCCGGTCAAGACCCTTTATCGGCCCGCTTTTGAGTATTCCCAGCGGGGATGCTGGGAGCCGGAAAAGGAACATCTCCATGCAACGCACCGTCCTGGCCGCGCTGATCGCCGGCCTGTTTTCCCTGCCCGCCTGGGCCCAGGAAGCACCTCTCCTTGGTGAGATCGTTGTCACCGCCACGCGCATACCAACGCCCGCCCGTGAATTGCTCGCGGACGTCACCGTCATCACGGAGGAGCAGATCGACGCCTATGGCCATGCAACCATGGCAGATTTGCTGCGTGCGGTCCCCGGCCTTGAGCTGAACGCCAGTGGCGGCCTCGGCGGCCAGTTGAACGTCCATGTGCGGGGCACCAATGCCAACCATCTGCTCGTGCTGGTGGATGGCCAGCGCATCGGTTCCGCCACCCTGGGCAGTACCGCCCTGGAGCACCTGCCCCTGCATGCCGTGGAGCGCATCGAACTGCTGCGCGCGCCGGCCAGCAGCCTCTATGGCATGGATGCAGTGGGCGGCGTCCTGCAGATATTCACCCGTGGCGGCGGCAAGGGCACGGGGTTGACGGGGTTCTCCGCAGGCCTGGGTGCCCATGGCTTGCGCCATGCGGATGTGGGCCTCGGCGTCGGAGACGGTCCCTGGCGCCTGGATGTGAGCCTGGGACATGCCCAGAACGAGGGTTTCTCCGCCACCAACCCCAAGGCCCTGTTCGGGGCCTTTAATCCGGACCGGGACGGCTACCGCAACCAATCCGCCCAGGCTCGCCTGGCCCGCCGGTGGTCCGATGGCGAACTTTCCCTGGGCCTGATGGACGTGGAAACGCGCACCGAGTTCGACATGGGCACTCCGGGAAATGACTACTCCAGACAGGCCCTGGCCAGCCAGAGCCTCCAGCTCAGCCAGCGATTGCTGCCGGCATGGGACGCTACCGTGCGGCTCGGCCGCGGCAAGGACAACATGCGTACATTCGGCGGCGCGCCCAGCCGCTTCCAGACCAGCCAGGACCAGTTCACGTGGGAGAACGGCCTGGATGCATGGGGTGGCAAGGTGCTGCTGGGGGCGGAATACCTGCAGCAGGAGGTGGATTCCACCACGGCCTTCAGCGTGGACGCCCGGCGCATCCGCTCGCTGTTCGCCGGTTACGGCGGCCACTGGGGCAGGCATCTGCTGCAGGTCAATGCCCGCAATGACCACAACAACCAGTTCGGCTCCAGGACAACGGGAGCCATGAGCTACGGTTTTGAACCGCGTCGGGGCCTGAGGCTGCATGCCACCCTGGCTACCGCCTTCAAGGCACCCACCTTCAACGACCTATATTTCCCGTTCACGGATTACAGCATTCCCGGTGTCTTCACCTACACCTATTCCGGCAACCCCGGCCTGCTGCCCGAGCGCTCCAGGAATGGAGAGCTGGGGCTCACATGGCAGGAAGGCAAGCAGAGCCTGCGCGCCACCCTCTACCGGCAGCGAATTTCCGACCTCATCGTGGCCAGCAATGGCACGTCCAACGACTTCCCCGTCAACGTGGGCACGGCCAGCATCGACGGTCTGGAACTGGCCTGGCAGCGAGACTGGGGCCCCTGGGCCCTGGGTGGTCATGCCACCTTCCAGGCCGCCGAGGACAGCGGCAGTGGCCTGGCCCTGCCACGTCGGGCCAGAAGGTCCGGAGCCCTCAGTCTGGCGCGGGAACTTGGCGCCTGGTCCTGGCGGGGGGAATGGCTGCTCACCGGGCCACGGCATGACGATCTGGCCAACAGCAGGGCACTTGCCGGCTACGGCCTCCTGAACCTGTCCCTGTCTCATCGCACGGCCAGAGACTGGCGGCTGGAGGCCCGGCTGGACAATGTGCTGGACAAGGCCTACGAGCAGGCCTACGGCTACAACACCCCGGGCCGAAGCCTGTTCGTCGGCGTGCGCTATCAGCCCCAGGGGTGAGGGCCGGCACGGATTTCCGGATAAACTCGCGCCATGGAGCCCATGGCGCATCCATGGCGTAAGGAGAAAGACATGAACACCTGCTACCACTGCACCCCACGTACCCAGACCTTCATAGGTCTCTTCCTCATGGCCTTCATGCTGGCCACCCGCTTCCATCATTTCGGCGACGCCCTGCACCTGCCGGACGCCTCCTGGGCCATCTTCTTCCTGGCGGGCCTTTACCTGAGTCCCCCATGGATAGGCGCCCTCATGCTCCAGGCCGTGGCCATCGATGTGGCCGCCGTGGGCTGGATGGGGGTGCCCGGCTATTGCCTGACCACCGCATATGGCGCCCTGCTGCTGGCCTACGGCGTGCTGTGGCAGGGGGGCCGGTGGCTGCGGGTCCATGGCGTCCTGGGCCTGGCGGGCCTGCCCACCCTGGCGGTGACGGTGATCGTCTCCGCCCTGGCGGCCTTCGCACTCTCCAATGGTGCATTCTACTGGTTGGGCGGTCGGGTGACGGAGCCCAACTTGCCTCAGTTCCTCCAGACCTGGGTGGACTACGCACCGGCCTACCTGGGGGTCATGGCCCTGTACGTGGGCCTGGCCGCCCTGGTCCATGAGGCGCTCGCCATTTCCACACGACGGATGCGCCGGGCCTGATATCCCGGTCCACCTTTCTCCAAGCCCCGGCCCCGGTCCGGGGCTTTTGATTTGCCATGGCCCCCATGACCGAAAAGCTCAGCACCGCCTACACCCAGGCGGACATCGCCCGCTGGTTCGATTTGCACACCCTGCGCAAGGCGGCGGGGTACGGGCACCGGGTGTCCAACCTGCGCTATCTGCCGGACATGCTGGCCGCGATGGTGAAAGGCAGCCGCCCCAAGCCCTACGAGGTGCTGGTGCGTTTCGCCAGGCAGGATGGCGTGATCACGGCCATGGGGGTCTGCACCTGCCCGGTGGGGGCCAATTGCAAGCACGTGGTGGCGGCCCTGGTGGCGGCCCAGAGCCAGCGTGGCCAGAGGGCCCGGGTAAATCCACTGGTGCTGGACTGGGCCGCCCAGGTGCGCGAGAGCCAGGCCCGTGGGGGGCGGCCCAAGTCACCCGCCAGGCCGGGGAGCCAGCTGCATTACCTGATCTTTCGTCCAGCCCGGGAAGGGGACGAGCCTCGCCTGATGCTCTTCAAGGGGGTGGTGCGGCCCCAGGGAGGGAGCCGGGGCCAGCCCTGGACCAACATGGAGCGGGCCATGCTCCAGCCGCCCCAGTTCGTGGACGAGGCGGATCTCGCCATATTTCGGCCCCTGCTGCAGCTGGTCCGGCGGTTGCCCTCCTCCTATTGGCATGACTTGCCCCTGGAGGGGGCCTTTGTTGCCCAGGCCCTGGAATTGATGTTGCCCACGGGCCGCCTCTGGTGTGTGGAGACCGAGCATGCCCATGCCCCCACGGCCACCTGGCGCTTCACGTCCCTGAAGGCGGGCGGTCCGCGCCCGGGCGGCCTGGCCTGGCGCACGGACGCGCAGCGGCGCCTCTACCCGGCTCTGGCCGCCGACCCCGCCGCCACCCTGGCCCTGCCCTGCGACCCGCCCTGGTATGTGGATGTCGGCCGGGGCGAGGCGGGGCCCCTGGAGTGCGGCCCCCACCAGGGCCTGTTGCGCCAGCTGCTGCTGTTGCCCCCCCTGGAGGAAGTGGATGTGCCAGTGGTGTCCGGCCTGCTGGCGGACCTGGCCCCGGAGCTGCCCCAGCCTGACGCGGCGCAAGGGCGCGCGCTGGTGGAGGTGGGGGGGGAGCCCCGGGCCCTGCTGCGCCTCAATACCCTGCGGGTCTGGGGCATGAAGGCCTACCGGGGGTACAAGGCCCATACCTATGGCCAGTCCCTGCTGGACTACGCCACGCCGGTGTTCCGGTACGGCGACGGCGACTCGCAGTTGGAGGTTCCCCCGGGCGCGGCCACGGAATTCCATGTCCGGGCCGATGGCGAGGTGCTGCGCCTGCGCCGCCAGGAGGCCGTCGAGGCGGAACGCCTGGACAGGCTGGGCGAGGCGGGCTTCAAGCCCATTCCCCGCCAGGCGTTCTTCGGCGAGCCGCCACCCGGCCTGTGGGGGCTGGAAAGCGAAGAGCGCTGGACCCATTTCTTCCAAGACGTGGCCCCCGCCCTCAGGGCCCGGGGCTGGTCCATCGAAGTGCCCGAGGGCTTCCGCCACTACATCCTGGAGCCCGAGTCCTGGGACGCGGAACTGGAGGAGGCGGAGAACGGCTGGTTCAGCCTCAGTATGGGCATCGTGGTGGAGGGGGAACGCCTGCCCCTGGCCCCACTGCTGGCGGATCTGTTCCGCACCGATGCCCGCTGGCTGGAGCCGGCCAGGCTCAAGCGCATCAAGAACGAAGAGCCGGTGCAGCTGGCCCTGCCCGGCGGGCGCCGGGTGCGGGTACCCGCCGGGCGCATCAAGCCCCTGGCCGCCACCCTCATCGACCTCTTCGACCAGGTGCCCGCCAGCGGTGAACTGCGGGTGTCGAAACTGGACGCCCCCCGCCTGGAGGACCTCACCGATGCGAAACGCTGGCAGTTCAAGGGCGCGGATGCGGTGAGGGACATGGCCCGCAGGCTCCAGGACGGCCAGGGGGTCAAGCCGGTGCCCGCGCCGCCCGGCTTCGCCTTCGCCCTGCGGCCCTACCAGCAGGAAGGCCTGGCCTGGCTGCAATATCTCCGCGCCCAGGGCCTGGGGGGCATCCTGGCGGACGACATGGGCCTGGGCAAGACCGCCCAGACCCTGGCCCACCTGCTCACCGAGAAGCAGGCGGGCCGCCTGGACAAGCCCGCCCTGGTGGTGCTGCCCACCTCCCTGGTCTTCAACTGGCAGCGGGAGGCGGAACGCTGCGCCCCCGCCCTGAAGGTGTTGTCCCTGCACGGCAAGGCCCGGGCCGCCGCCTTTGCCCGCATTCCCGACCATGACGTGTGCCTCACCACCTACCCACTGCTGTGGCGGGACGAGGCGGAACTGGCCAGGCATGAATTCAGCACCCTCATCCTGGACGAGGCCCAGACGGTGAAGAACGCCCAGGCCCGGGCGGCCGCCGTGGTGCGCAAGCTCCGGGCCCGGCATCGCCTGTGCCTCACCGGCACCCCCCTGGAAAACCACCTGGGGGAACTGTGGGCCCAGTTCGACTTTCTCCTGCCCGGCTTTCTGGGGGATGGCAAGCAGTTCGCCAGGACCTGGCGCACCCCCATCGAAAAGCATGGCGACACCCTGCGCCGGGACCTGCTGGCCCGCCGCCTGGCCCCCTTCATCCTGCGCCGCAAGAAGGAAGAGGTGGCCAGGGAATTGCCGGAGAAGACCGTGATCCTGCGCACGGTGGAGCTGGTGGGAGGGCAGCGGGACCTGTACGAGACCGTGCGCGCCGCCATGGATGTGAAGGTGCGGGAGGAGATCGCCAGCAAGGGCTTCAACCGAAGCCAGATCGTCATCCTGGACGCCCTCCTGAAGCTGCGCCAGGTGTGCTGCGATCCCCGCCTGCTGAAGACCGTGCAGGCGGCGGAGAAGGTGAAGGAGCGGGCCAAGCTGGGCCTGCTCATGGACATGCTGCCGGAACTGGTGGAGGAAGGGCGCAAGGTGCTGGTGTTTTCCCAGTTCACGTCCATGCTGGACCTCATCGCCCGGGCCCTGGACGAGGCGGGCATCGCCCACGTGAGCCTCACCGGGCAGACCCTGGCGCGGGAGAAGGTCATCGCCGAATTCCAGGCCGGCCTGGCCCCGGTGTTCCTCATCAGCCTCAAGGCGGGGGGCGTGGGCCTCAACCTCACCACCGCCGATACCGTGATCCACTTCGACCCCTGGTGGAACCCCGCGGCGGAAAACCAGGCCACCGACCGGGCCCACCGCATCGGCCAGAAGAACCGGGTCTTCGTCTACAAGCTGGTGGTGGCGGGCAGCATCGAGGAGCGCATCGTCGCCCTCCAGGAAAAGAAGGCCGCCCTGGCCGAAGGGGTGCTTTCCGAGGATGCCGGTGCCCTGGTCAAGTTCGGTGAAGATGATATCCGCGCCCTGCTGGCGCCCCTGCCGGGAAAGTGAGCGCATGCATTCTCTGGTGATCGGCGGGGCCCGCTCCGGCAAGAGCCGCCATGCCCAGGAACGGGCCCAGGCCTCCGGCCTGGCCGTGACCGTCATCGCCACGGGCCAGGCAAGGGATCCGGAGATGGCGGCGCGCATCGCCCGCCACCAGGCCGACCGACCCGCCGCCTGGCAAACCCTGGAAGTCCCCCTGCATCTGGCGGAGACCCTGGCGGCCACCGCCCGGGCGGATCGCTGCTTGGTGGTGGACTGCCTCACCCTGTGGCTCATGAACCTGCTGGAGTCGGGGGAGGACATTTTCGCGGCGGAGCGGGCGGGGCTCCTGGCCCTGGTGCCCCGCCTGCCGGGCCGGGTGATCTTCGTGGCCAACGAGGTGGGCCTGGGGGTGGTGCCCCTGGGGGAACTGAGTCGCCGATTCGTGGACGAGGCGGGCCGACTCAACCAGGACCTGGCCCGCCTGGTGGACCGGGTGACCCTGGTAGCCGCCGGCCTGCCCCTGGACCTGAAAGGGGGCGGTCCGTGAACGGGCCCTGGTGGCGGGCGCCCGCCCGAATGCCGGACCCGGCCATGGCCCTGGCCGCCCGACAGCGCCAGTCACAGCTCACCAAGCCCCCGGGCAGCCTGGGCCGGCTGGAAGAGGCGGCCATCCGGCTGGCCGCCCTCCAGGGGGTGGCGCGGCCCCGGCTGGAGCGGCCCTGGATCACGGTCTTCGCCGGCGACCACGGCGTGGTGGAGGAGGGCGTCTCCGCCTACCCCAAGGAGGTCACGCGCCTGATGCTGGCCAACTTCGTCAAGGGCGGTGCAGCCGTGTCCGTGCTGGCCAGAGAAGTGGGCGCTCACCTGGAGGTGGTGGACGCGGGCACCCTGGCTGAAGGTGAGCTGCCCGGCGTCATCGTCGCCCGGGCCGGCCGGGGCACCGCCAACCTGGCCCGGGCACCCGCCATGTCCCCGGGGCAACTGGAACTGGCCCTGGACGCCGGGCGCCAGGCCGTGGTCCGGGCCCAGGCCGCCGGCGCCGACCTGTTCATCGGCGGCGAGATGGGCATCGGCAATTCCACCGTGGCGGCGGCCCTGGCCTGCGGCCTGCTGGGGCGGGCGGGCCGGGACCTGGCCGGGCCGGGCACGGGCCTGGACGTTGCCGGCGTGGCCCGCAAGGCGAGTGTCATCGACCGGGCCCTGGCCCTGCATGGCCTGCCCAGGACCGCCATGCAGCCCGAAGAAGTCCTGCGGCGCCTGGGTGGCTTCGAGATCGCGGCGTTGGTGGGCGCTTACATCGCGTGCGCCCAGGCCGGCCTGGCAGTCCTGGTGGATGGCTTCATCGCCACCGGCGCGGCCCTGTCCGCCTGCCGCCTGCTTCCAGGCACGCGGGACTGGCTGCTGTTCAGCCACGCCTCGGCGGAACCCGGACATGGCGCCCTGCTGGCCGCCCTGGAGGCCCGCCCCCTGCTGGACCTGGGCCTGCGCCTGGGAGAGGGCAGCGGCGCGGCGGTGGCCCTGCCCCTGCTGCGCCTGGCCTGCGCCCTTCACGCCGGCATGGCCACCTTCGCCGAGGCGGGCATCCGTGCAGGGGATTGAACTCCCGCCCGGGGCGACCCGGGTGACCGTGTTGCGCCACGGCGCGGTCCGGGGACCGGCCCATGTGATGCGGGGCCAGCGGGACGATCCCCTTTCGCCCCGTGGGTGGGCGCAGATGGAGACGGTGCTGGCGCGCCTGGAGGCGGCGCCCGCGGTGGCCGTGGTCGCCGTGGCCGCCTCCCCCCTGGGCCGCTGCGCGGAGTTCGCCACGGCCTGGGCCCGGGACCGGGGCCTGCCCCTGGCCCTTCTGGACGGCTTTCGCGAACGGGCCTTCGGGGCCTGGGAAGGCCTGCGCGGGGAGGACGCCGCCCGGCTGGACCCGGAGGAATTCCGTCTTTACCAGGCCTCCGGCGGCGTGACGGCCCCCCCGGGGGGAGAGGACATGGAGGCCCTGGTCCGGCGGGTCCGCGCCGCCTGGGAGGCCTGGCTGGGAGATGCCGCCGGCGGGCATCGCCTGCTGGTGACCCATGCCGGCGTCATGCGGGTCCTGCTCATGGACCTGCTGGGCCTGCCCACCACCCATGCCTGGCGCATCGCCCTGCCGGAGGCGGCCCATTTCCAGGTCTCCGTCCTGGCGGGTCATCCCCCCGTGCTGTTGCACCTGAACCCATGCACGGCCTGATCCTGGCCCTCCAGTTCCTGACCCGGCTGCCCACGCCGGCCATCAAGGATTTCACGCCGGAGGCCCAGGCCCGTTCCGTGGCCTGGTTTCCCCTGGTGGGCCTGCTGCTGGGGGCCATCCTGGCGGGGGCTGTTTGGCTGGGCGCCCGCTTCGATCCCTGGCTGGGGGCCCTGCTGGGCCTGGTGGCCTGGGTGGGGGTGACGGGGGCCCTGCACCTGGACGGCCTGTCCGACCTGGCGGATGCCCTGGGGGCTGCCCACGGCAATCCGGTGCGGCTGCTGGCGGTGCTGGCGGACCCCCACGTGGGGGTGTTCGGGGTGGTGGCCCTGGTGCTCCAGCTGGCGGTCAAGCTGGTGTTGCTGATGCTGGCCGCGCGGCTGGACTTGTACTGGCTGCTCCTCCTGGTGCCAGCCTGGGCCCGCCTGGGCGTGCTGTGGTGGGCGCGGCTGCCCGCCATCAAGCCGGGCCTGGGGGAGCGCTTCGCCTGGCGGGCCCCGGCCTGGATTCCCTGGGGCTGGCTGTTCCTGCTGGCCGCCGCCGGGCTGACCTGCCCCGTCCTTTTGGGGGCACCGATGGTGATCCTGACCTGGCACCGCTATCTGGCCGCACGCCTGGGAGGCATGACCGGCGATGCCCTGGGGGCGGGGGTGGAAGTGTCGGAAAGCGCCCTGCTGCTGGCGGGAGTGCTGGCGGCCCTGGCCTGAAACGAGGCTTCAGCCCCGCGCCTTGCGCTCCCGCTTGGCGGCGTACATGCGTTCGTCGGCGACCTTGAGCAGGCCTTCCAGGGTCCGGCCGTCCTGAGGATAGAGGACGCAACCCACGCTGCCTCCGGGGGTCAGGTGGATGTCCACCAGCCTCGCCGGGCGCATGATCTCGCTTTCGATCTTTTTCTTCAGGTCCCCGCACTGGCCGGGGTTGGCCAGGCCGGGCAGGACCAAGGCGAACTCATCGCCGCCCAGCCGGGCCACGGTATCCGAGGCCCGCACCACCTGGCGCAGGCGGCGGGCGATCTCCTGCAGCAGGGCGTCCCCCACTCCGTGGCCGTGGGTGTCGTTGACCTGCTTGAAGTCGTCCAGGTCCAGGTACATGACGCCCATGAGATAGCCGTCCTCCTGGGCGTGGGCGATGCCTTCCGCCATGCGTCGCTGGAAAAGGGCACGGTTGGCCAGGCCGGTGAGGTGGTCATGGGTGGCCTCGTGTTCCAGGCGGTGGCCGGCCTGTTCCAGGTCGGTCATCTGGCGGCAGATGGTGATGGCGTGCCTGGCCAGCAGGCGGCGTGTGGCCAGGCCGATGAGGGTGGCCAGGAGCAGCAGGGTGCCCCCCAGGACCAAGTGCAGGCGCACGGCCTGGCGGGTGGCGTCCTGGGTGGCCAGCAGGGCTTCCCGGATGTGGTCCCGCTCGTGGCGGCGCAATTGCTCCACCGTCTCGGTGAACTCAATGTTCAAGGGGCGCAGGTCCGTGGCCATGAGGGCGTGGGCCTGGGTGCCGAGTCCCCGGGCCGCAAGGTCAGCCAGTTCGTCGTGAAGGGCGCTGATGCGGCTGACCAGGCCGTCCTGGCGGGCGAGATTTTCCCGCTCGAATTCGTCCAGGGGCATGGCCTTGAGGTCGTTGCGGGCCTTGCCCACGTGGTAACCCCACTTGATGAAAAGCTGGAAGCTGTCGTCCCGTTCGAAGGGATCCTCCGCCAGGGTCTGGTAGACCAGGGCGGCGTGGCGGTTGTAGGCCGCCTCCTGCAGGTCCGTGGCCAGCTGGATCTTGCGGTTCAGGGTCTCCACGATCTCCTGCATGCGGTCTTCCAGGGCGCTGATGTTCCACACCGCGTGGGCCACCAGGGCCGCCATGAGGGTCAGCAGGACGGCGAAACCCCAGGCCAGGGGTACGCTGAGCCCCCGGGCGAAGCGGTGTTGCCGTTCGTTGCGCAGGTGATTGCTTGAAGTCATGGATGGGCTTATCGTCATTGAGCCTGATTTCTGAAGGGTCTTTGTGCGCCCTTGACTCATACAATAGGCGACGTTTACCTGGCCTCGGAACAGTCCCATGAACCCATTTCTGGTCGTCGTGCCCGCCCGCTACGCCTCTTCCCGCCTGCCTGGCAAGCCCCTGGCGGACATCGCCGGCAGGCCCATGGTGGTGAGGGTGCTGGAGCGGGCGCTTCGCAGCGGCGCGGCAGGAGTATGGGCGGCCACGGACCACGAGGAGGTCCATGCGGCGGTCGAGACCCACGGCTACCAGGCCGTGATGACTTCGCCGGACTGCGCCTCGGGGACGGACCGCCTGGCGGAGGTGGCCACGCGGATGGGCTGGAGCGACGACACGGTGGTGGTCAATGTGCAGGGGGACGAGCCCCTCGTCGACCCTGCCCTCATCCAGGCCACCGCCCGGGCCCTGTTCGAGCATGCCGCCGCAGACATGGCTACGGTCTGCCATCCTATCCACGACGTCAACGAGGTCTTCAATCCCAACGTGGTGAAAGTGGTGACGGACCAGGACGGTTATGCCCTGTATTTCTCCCGCGCGCCGATTCCCTGGGCCCGGGATGCCTGGACGGGGGACCAGGCAACAGCCATTCCCGCCGGTCTGCCGGTGATGCGCCACATCGGCCTCTATGCCTACCGGGTGGGCTTCCTCAAGGCCTATCCGGACCTGGCCCGCCCCGCCCTGGAGTCCTTCGAATCCCTGGAGCAGCTGCGCGCCTTGTGGCATGGCCACCGCATCGCGGTCACCGTCAGCGAACAGCCCAGCCCGCCCGGGGTGGATACCGCCGAAGACCTGGAAACGGTGCGCCGTTTATTTCGCGATGCCTGATTGATCGGACTGCCACGTGATGGCCAAACTCCAGGCGATCAATAACCTGTTCTTATATGCAAATATAAAAAATTGACTGTCTTCTGGCAGGTCACGCGAATACCCTACTGGCCGCCTGTAGTTTCCCCTCCATTTTTTCTTCGTTCCAACCACATCCCCGCAAGGGGTTGATTCAAAGAGGTTTTTCCATGCGACTGATTCTTCTCGGCGGCCCCGGCGCGGGCAAAGGCACCCAGGCAAACTTCATCAAGGAAAAGTACGGCATTCCCCAGATTTCCACCGGCGACATGCTGCGTGCCCACGTGAAGGCCGGCACCGAGTTGGGCGTTGCCGCCAAGAAGATCATGGATGCCGGCGGCCTGGTGTCCGACGACATCATCATCGGCATGGTTAAGGAGCGCCTGACCCAGGACGACTGCAAGTCCGGCTACCTGTTCGACGGTTTCCCCCGCACCATCCCCCAGGCCGAGGCCCTGAAGGCTGCCGGCGTGCCCCTGGATGCCGTGGTGGAAATCGACGTGCCCGACGAGGAGATCATCAAGCGCATGTCCGGCCGCCGGGTGCACGTGGCTTCCGGCCGCACCTACCACGTGGTGTTCAACCCCCCCAAGGAAGCGGGCAAGGACGACGTCACCGGCGAGGACCTGATCCAGCGTGACGACGACAAGGAAGAAACCGTGAAGAAGCGCCTGGACGTTTACCACGCCCAGACCGAGCCCCTGGTGAAGTTCTACGGCGACTGGGGCAACACCGGTGCCGCCGACGCGCCCAAGTACATCAAGGTCTCCGGCGTTGGCTCCGTGGACAGCATCACCGGCGCCGTGTTCGCCGGCCTGGACGCCGTCAAGAAGTAATCCGGCATGAGTGATATCCCGGAGTTCTCCGCAGCCGACATCAAGCTGGTGCAGGCCACCCTCAAGGAGCGCTTTGGCGCCCAGGTGGCCGAAGGTGTGGAGATCAAGGAGGCGGAGACGGAAATCCGTCTCTCCCCCGGTGACCGGGAACTCACCGTTTGCCCCGCACTGTTCTGGATCGTGGGCGATTGCGCCTTCGTCCTGTCCCGCACCGGCCCGGCCGAGTACCGGGCCATGTTCTACTACTCCGTGAAGGACCGTTTCGGTACCGGCAAGGAGACGTACGACAACCTGGGGGACTGCGTCATCAGCCTGTTCAAGGTCCAGGAAGAGGAAGACGCCAAGCGCCGGGGCGAGACCGGCATCCAATGAATTTGTGAAGACAAGGCGCGGGCGACCGCGCCTTTTGCTTAGGAGAGACACAACATGGCCAAGAAAAAGAACGCGTTCTACGCCCAGTCCGGCGGCGTGACCGCCGTCATCAATGCCTCCGCCTGCGGCGTCATCGAGACCGCCCGCAAGCACAAGGACGTCATCGGCAAGGTCTACGCCGGCCGCAACGGCATCATCGGCGCCCTTACCGAGGATCTGATCGACACCAGCAAGGAAAGCGATGCCGCCATTGCCGCCCTGCGTTCAACCCCCTCCGGCGCCTTCGGCTCCTGCCGCTACAAGATGAAGTCCCTGGAAGCCAACAAGCGCGAGTACGAGCGCCTGATCGAGGTGTTCAAGGCCCACAACATCGGCTACTTCTTCTACAACGGCGGCGGCGACTCCGCCGACACCTGCTTCAAGGTGAGCCAGTTGTCCGAATCCATGGGCTACCCCATCCAGGCCATCCACGTGCCCAAGACAGTGGACAACGACCTGCCCATCACCGACTGCTGCCCCGGCTTCGGTTCCGTGGCCAAGTACATCGCCGTGTCCACCCTGGAAGCCTCCTACGACGTGCGTTCCATGGCCAAGACCTCCACCAAGATCTTCGTGGTGGAAGTGATGGGACGCCACGCCGGCTGGATCGCCGCCGCCGGGGGCCTGGTGGCCGACCAGGGCATCCCCGTGGTGATCCTGTTCCCCGAGATCGAGTTCGACCAGAAGAAATTCCTCGCCGCCGTGAAGCAGAAGGTGGCCGAGCACGGCTACTGCACCATCGTCGTGTCCGAGGGCTGCCACTACCCCGACGGCAAGTTCCTGGCCGAGCAGGGTACCCGGGACGCCTTCGGCCACGCCCAGCTGGGCGGTGCCGCCCCCGTGGTGGCCAACATGATCAAGGACGCCCTGGGCTACAAGTTCCACTGGGCCGTGGCCGACTACCTGCAGCGGGCCGCCCGTCACATCGCTTCCAAGACCGACGTGAAGCAGGCCTACGAGCTGGGCAGGAAGGCCGTGGAGCTGGCCGTGAAGGGCCACAACTCCGTGATGCCCACCGTGGACCGCCTCTCCGACGCGCCTTACAAGTACAAGATCGGCATGGCCCCCCTGTCCAAGGTGGCCAACGTGGAGAAATTCATGCCCCGGGACTTCATCAGCAAGGACGGCTACGGCATCACCGAGAAGTGCAAGCGCTATCTGACGCCGCTGATCCAGGGTGAGGACTATCCCAAGTACGCGGACGGCTTGCCGGTCTACGTCACGTTGAAGAACGTGGCGGTGGCCAAGAAGCTGCCCGAGTTCAAGCTTTAACCAAGATCAAGGGCGCCGTGGGTGCCCTTGTCTATTCTCACTCCCCATGACTCTCGATCGCGCCAGGCAGCTGTTGAAGGTGCAGGCGGACTTCGGTGGTTTCTACAACGGCAATTCGGCCAAGCTCATCCTTTCCGAGGTGCAGAAGGAGCATGGCCAGGCCGCGGTGGATGCCTTCATCCGGGAGTTGCGGCTGGACGAGATCTTCGGTTTCGAACCGGGCACCCGTTTCGAAGGCGGTCTGGCGATGGGCAAGTCCTAGGCAATCGAAGCGAACGGGACGGGCCAGAAAACAAGACATAAGGCAGCCGGAGGAGGCTGTGCGGTGCAACCCATTCATGTGGCTGTATTCAAGGAGATAGGTGATGAATGAAGGACTGATGTTCGCCCTCGTGGCGGGAGCGCTGGCCCTGGTTTACGGGGTCATGTCCATCAAGTGGATCAACGGCCTGCCAACCGGCAATGACCGAATGCGGGAAATCGCCGCAGCCGTGCAGGAGGGCGCCAAGGCCTACCTGAACCGTCAGTACACCACCATCGGCCTAGTCGGCGTCGTGTTGCTGATTGCCATCTTCCTGGCCCTGGGCTGGCAGACCGCCGTGGGCTTCGCCCTGGGCGCCATCCTTTCCGGCGTGACCGGCTTCATCGGCATGAACGTCTCCGTGCGCGCCAACGTGCGCACCGCCGAAGCGGCCAAGGACGGCATCAACGCCGCCCTCAACGTCGCCTTCCGGGGCGGCGCCATCACCGGCCTGCTGGTGGTGGGCCTGGGCCTGCTCGGCGTGGCCGGCTACTACGCGGTGCTGATCAACATGGGCATGGAATCCAAGGACGCCACCCACGCCCTGGTGGGCCTGGCCTTCGGCAGTTCCCTGATCTCCATCTTCGCCCGTCTGGGCGGCGGCATCTTCACCAAGGGCGCTGACGTGGGCGCCGACCTGGTGGGCAAGGTCGAAGCCGGCATCCCCGAGGACGACCCCCGCAACCCGGCCGTCATCGCCGACAACGTGGGCGACAACGTGGGCGACTGCGCCGGCATGGCCGCTGACCTGTTCGAAACCTACGCCGTGACCATCATCGCCACCATGGTTTTGGGTGGGCTGATGATCGCCGGCTCGCCTGAAGCCGTGGTGTATCCCCTGGTGCTGGGCGGCGTGTCCATCATCGCTTCGATCATCGGCACCTTCTTCGTCAAGACCCAGCCGGGCGCCAAGATCATGAACGCCCTGTACAAGGGCCTGATCGTCTCCGGCATCATCGCCGTGGTGGCGTTCTACCCGGTCACCACCTGGATCCTGGGTGAAGGCGTGATGATCGACGGGCAACTGGTGTCTTCCATGAACCTGTACCTGGCTTCACTCATCGGCCTGGCCCTGACGGCAGCCATGGTGTGGATCACCGAGTACTACACCGCCACCGAGTTCAGCCCGGTGCGTCACATCGCCGAAGCCTCCACCACCGGCCATGGCACCAACGTGATCGCCGGCCTGGGCGTCTCCATGAAGTCCACCGCGGCCCCCGTGCTGGCCGTGTGCGCCGCCATCTGGGCCGCCTACGACCTGGGTGGCCTCTACGGTATCGCCATCGCCGCCACCTCCATGCTGTCCATGGCCGGCATCATCGTTGCCCTGGACGCCTACGGCCCCATCACCGACAACGCCGGCGGTATTGCCGAAATGGCCGAGTTGCCGGATGAGATCCGTAACATCACCGACCCCCTGGACGCCGTGGGCAACACCACCAAGGCCGTGACCAAGGGCTACGCCATCGGCTCCGCCGGTCTCGCCGCCCTGGTGCTGTTCGCCGACTACACCCATGCGCTGGGCGGCGGCGTCAGCTTCGACCTGTCCAACCACATGGTCATCATCGGCCTGTTCATCGGCGGCATGGTGCCCTACCTGTTCGGCGCCATGGGCATGGAAGCCGTGGGCCGCGCCGCCGGCTCCATCGTGGTGGAAGTGCGTCGCCAGTTCCGCGAGATCCCCGGCATCATGGAAGGCAAGGCCAAGCCCGAATACGGCACCTGCGTGGACATGCTGACCAAGGCCGCCATCAAGGAGATGATCATCCCCTCCCTGCTGCCCGTGGCCGTGCCCCTCATCGTCGGCCTGACCCTGGGTGCGCAAGCCCTGGGCGGCGTGTTGATCGGCACCATCATCACCGGCATCTTCGTGGCCATCTCCATGACCACCGGCGGTGGTGCCTGGGACAACGCCAAGAAGTACATCGAGGAAGGCAACCACGGCGGCAAGGGTTCCGAAGCCCACAAGGCGGCCGTGACCGGCGACACCGTGGGCGACCCCTACAAGGACACCGCCGGCCCCGCCGTGAACCCCCTCATCAAGATCATCAACATCGTGGCCCTGCTGATCGTGCCTCTGATCGCCTTGTGACCAAGGCTTGACCAGGAAACGGGCCGGTACATCCGGCCCGTTTTGTTTGGCGGGCACAAACATGCAACAACCGCAGTACGGATTCATCGCCGCCACGGTGCAATGGTTTACCACCAAAAGGCGGCACGACTAGAATTTCACGGTTTTCTGATATAGCTGTTTCCACCGCATATTCACGAAAGGGATCGTCATGAAACTGAAGCTTGTCACCCTGGCTCTGGCCTTTGCCGCAGCACCCGCCTACGCCGCCATGGGCACCACCGAGATCCCCACCTTCGCCGGTCAGGCAGCGGCTGCCGAAGCGGCCAAGAGCGCCGTGCCCACCACTGCCGAGGGCTGGGTCGCCCGCATGAGCGACTTCACCCGCAACACCTCCGCCTTCAAGGACCCCAAGGTCTTCCTGCCCTGGGCCAGTGCGGTGACCGAGCCCGGGTTCTACGTGGCCATGATGAACGGCATGATGGATCCGGGCGGCTGGCTCACCATGATGAACAGCATGGCCCATCCCGATGCCGTGCGTAACTACGTACAGTTCGCCGACCCCAACATCTACCTGCGCTGGGGTGCCGCCAGCCTGGACCCCAACTTCTACACCGCCCTGCTGACCCAGTTGTCCGACCCGGGCAAGCTCATGCGCTGGGCCATGGTGCCGGCGGACCCCAAGCTGTGGAACCTGCTGCTCAACACCCTGAACCCCAACACCTACATCCGCTGGGGCATGGCGCCCCTGGACCCCAGGGCCTGGAACCTGGCAGGCACCCTGGCCAACCCTGCCCTCTACACCGGCATGGCCGGCGCCGTGGTTAACCCTTATGGCTACGGTCAGGGAACCAGCAGCTGGCTGACCTGGACCCCGGCACCTCCAGTCCAGGGTGCTGGCAGCTTCGCCATGTGGGACCCGGTGGCCATGCTGGGTAACCTGACCGGGTTCATCCCCGGCATGCAGGGCTTCACCCTGCCCCAGTTGCCCCAGATCGGCCTGCCTTCCTTCACGGTCCCCGCAGCCACTCCGGCACCCGCCGCCACTCCGGCGCCCGTAGCCACCCCAGCGCCCGTAGCCACCCCAGCGCCCGTAGCCACCGCGCCTGTAGACAAGCCCGCAGCGGCCCCTGCGCCCGCCGCCAAGCCTGCTGCCGCTCCAGTGGTGGTGGCGGCCCCGGTCGTGGCTGCTCCGGCCGTGGTTGCCCCGGTGCCGGCGCCCCAGGCCACGCCTGCAGCCCCCGCCGCCAACAAGGTGGTGCTGGCCGGAGATGCCCTGTTCAAGCTGGGCAAGTCAGGCATCAAGGACCTGTCAAAGGACGGCAAGGCCAAGCTGGACGAGGTGGTGGCCAAGCTGAAAGGCATGGGCGAGATTGACCAGATCAAGGTGGTGGGTCACGCTGATCCTACCGGCAAAGCCAAGGCCAACCTGCGCCTGTCCGAGGCCCGGGCCAAGTCCATCAAGTCCTACCTGATCGCCAAGGGCGTGAAACCCAACGTGATCATCACCAGCGGCATGGGTGACACCCAGCCCGTGGTGCAATGCGCGGCCGATCTGCCCAAGGAACAGCTCCGGGAGTGTCACGCCCCCAACCGTCGCGTGGAAATCGAGATCGTCGCCAAGTCCAAGTAATCAGGACTTCTCTCATGAAAAGGCCGCCCTCGGGCGGCTTTTTTGTATCCGGGGTTTGACGTCGAGTCATTCGCCCCCCAACTTCCATGATGCGTTCACGTGGGAATGCTGAAAGCCCACGGACAGCCAGAGCTACACCACTTCGCCCTCATTGCGGCCCAAATCCAAGTGCTTCTGAAATTCGGTCTGAACTGCCCATGGGAATGTCACCTGAACTTGTGTGCATGACTGCAAAGAACCTGGAGCCGCCGGTCAGTTGGATGCTGCTGACCGTCTCGAAGTCGGCCTAAGCCGACGGTCACCCCAACCTGATCCCGGTCTTTCTCCAATGACTGCTTTCCTCGGCTTCGACGGAGAAGTAGCGCTCCGTTAGCAATGCCAACTCCACCACTTTCAGTTCATCAACGTTTTATGGAACTCGGGTGGATTTATTGCTCGCGCCCCTTTACTCCATTCGCGAACCCGTGGGGTGGCTGTCGGAAACCGCCTGGAACATAATCCCAGCCACATCGTATCCCCCTGTCCGACGTTGACAGGCGGATCTGGGAGCAAGGCCTTAACCACCTAAAAAATAGTGAACAACCAATTCTTCGAGCACCCCATCCTCAATTCGCCCTACGACTACCCGGCGCGTCACTGGGAGCTCGATGCGCAGGGCCAGCCTACCCAGCAAATTCTTGATCGACGCCGTCGGGCAGAGTTCATCACCCCCATCCCCAAGCCCAAGAAGCGCAAGGGCCAGTCGACACAAGCCTCACTTCTGCTGGATGGCGGTGACGGCCTCTCCACCCAGGCCCAGGAATACGAAAAAACCGCGTCCATGATCAACGCCGTCCGCCAGGAGGTGGACAAGTGGCGCGGCATCCAGAGCCCCAACGACTGGCGCGTCACACCAGAAACCGCGCGCCTGCTGCAACACTGGCGGCATCACAAGTTCAGCGGCATCCGTCCGTTTTTCTGCCAGGTCGAAGCGGTTGAGACCGCGATCTGGCTGACCGAGGTCGCGCCGCAACTGGGTAAGGCCGGCGAGAGGTTTCTTGAGCACCTGTCCAACGCCAACAACGACGCCAACCCGGAACTGATGCGCCTGGCCCTCAAACTGGCCACCGGCGCCGGCAAGACCACGGTCATGGCCATGCTCATCGCCTGGCAGACCATCAACGCGGTGCGCCGGCCCGGCAGCAAGAAATTCACCCGTGGTTTCCTGATTGTCGCCCCCGGCCTGACCATCAAGGACCGCCTACGTGTGCTTCAGCCCAACGACCCGGACAGCTACTACCTGAGCCGCGAACTGGTGCCGGGCGACATGATGGGCGACCTGGAACGGGCCAAGATCGTCATCACCAACTACCACGCCTTCAAACTGCGCGAGCGCATTCCCCTGTCCAAGGGCGGCCGGCTGTTGCTGCAAGGGCGCGGCGGCGAAGCACTCGACACGCTGGAATCCGAAGGCCAGATGATCCAGCGGGTCATGCCCGACCTGATGGGCCTGAAGAACATCCTGGTCATCAACGACGAGGCCCACCACTGCTACCGGGAAAAGCCGGAACAGGCTGCTGATGAAGCCGAAGACCTGAAAGGCGACGAAAAGAAGGAAGCCGAGCAGAACAACGAAGCCGCCCGTCTGTGGATTTCTGGCCTGGAAGCCGTCAACCGCAAGCTCGGCCTGACGCGGGTCATTGACCTGTCCGCCACCCCCTTCTTCCTGCGCGGCTCCGGCTACGCAGAAGGCACCCTGTTTCCCTGGACCCTAAGCGATTTCTCGCTGATGGACGCCATCGAGTGCGGCATCGTCAAACTGCCGCGCGTGCCGGTGGCCGACAACATTCCCGGCGCCGAAGTACCTGTGTTCCGCAACCTGTGGGATCACATCCGCAAGGACATGCCGAAGAAGGGACGCGGCAAAGCCGAGGGGCTGGACCCGCTCAAGCTGCCGACCCGCCTGCAAACTGCCCTCGAAGCCCTCTACGGCCACTACAAGAAAACCTACGACCTGTGGGAGCAGGCAGGCATCAAAGTGCCGCCCTGTTTCATCGTGGTCTGCAACAACACCGCCACCTCCAAGCTGGTTTACGACTACATCTCCGGCTTCCAGCGTCCCAAAGGCGATGGTTCGAGCACGCTGGAGCATGGGCGATTGGAGCTGTTCCGCAACTTCGACGAACACGGCAACCCGCTCGGCCGCCCCAAGACCCTGCTCATCGACAGCGAGCAACTCGAATCCGGCGAAGCCCTGGACGACAACTTCCGGGGCATGGCCGCCGATGAAATCGAGCGCTTCCGCCGCGAGATCATCGAGCGCACCGGCGACCCCCGCGCCGCCGACAACATCACCGACCAGGACTTGCTGCGTGAGGTTATGAACACCGTCGGCAAGGCGGGCCGCCTGGGCGACTCCATCCGCTGCGTGGTGTCGGTGTCCATGCTTACCGAGGGCTGGGACGCCAGCACCGTGACCCACGTCCTCGGCGTGCGCGCCTTTGGCACCCAGTTGCTGTGCGAACAGGTCATCGGCCGCGCCTTGCGCCGCCAGTCCTACGAGCTCAACGAGGACGGCCTGTTCAACGTCGAATACGCCGATGTCCTCGGCATCCCCTTCGACTTCACCGCCAAACCCGTGGTGGCCCCGCCGCAGCCGCCGCGCGAAACCATCCAGGTCAAGGCCATCCGCCCCGAGCGGGACGAACTGGAAATTCGCTTCCCCCGCGTCCAGGGTTACCGGGTGGAACTGCCGGAAGAGCGCCTGACCGCCGAGTTCAACGAAGACTCCATCCTTGAACTGACGCCAGAACTGGTCGGCCCTTCAACAACACGCACTGAAGGCATCATTGGTGAAGGTGTGGACCTCAACCTGGTCCACACCGGCGACATGCGCCACTCCACCCTGCTGTTCCACCTCACCCAGCGCCTGATCTACACCAAGTGGCGCGACCCCGGCGAAGAACCCAAGCTCTACCTGTTCGGCCAGTTGAAGCGCATCGCCAAGCAATGGCTCGATACCTGCCTGGTCTGCAAAGGCGGCACCTACCCCGCCCAGCTCATGTACCAATCCCTGGCCGACATGGCCTGCGAACGCATCACCGCCGGCATCACCCGCGCCCTCATCGGCGAACGCCCCATCAAGGCGGTGCTCGACCCCTACAACCCCACCGGCACCACTGCCCATGTCAGCTTCAACACCTCCAAGAAGGACCGCTGGGAAACCGACACCCGCCGCTGCCACCTCAACTGGGTGATCCTGGATAGCGGCTGGGAGGGCGAATTCTGCCGCGTGGCAGAAGCCCACCCGCACGTGAAGGCCTATGTGAAGAACCACAACCTCGGCCTGGAAGTGCCTTACCGCTACGGTTCCGAAATGCGCACCTACCTGCCCGACTTCATCGTTCTGGTAGACGACGGCCACGGCGAAGAGGACCTGCTCCACCTCATCGTCGAAATCAAGGGCTACCGCCGCGAAGACGCCAAGGAGAAGAAGGCCACGATGGAAACCTACTGGGTGCCCGGCGTGAACAACCTCAAGCAATACGGCCGCTGGGCCTTCGCCGAATTCACCGAGGTGTACCAGATGCAGCACGAGTTCGAAGCCAAGGTCGAAGCCGAGTTCAACAAGATGATCGAGGCCGCCTGCGCATGAAGTTCGAGACCTTCCAGGCCGGGCGCCTGCAGCAGCGTTACCACTATCAGAGCTTCGAGCCTACCCTGGTCAATCATGACTGGACCTGGGAAGACCCGCGTATCCATCTACTGCTCGAATCCGCCAACCGCGCCCTGGGCGAGCTCAACGCCTTCTCGCTGATCGTTCCCGACATCGACCTGTTCATCCAGATGCACGTGGTCAAGGAAGCGCAGACCTCCAGCCGCATCGAAGGCACGCAGACCGGCATCGACGAAGCCCTGTTGTCGGAAGAGCACATCCCGCCGGAAAAACGCGACGACTGGCGCGAAGTCCGCAACTACATCGACGCGGTCAACACCGCCATCGCCCAACTCTCCACCCTGCCGCTATCCAACCGACTCCTGCGCGATACCCACGCCACGCTGATGCGCGGCGTCCGGGGCGAACACAAACAACCGGGCGACTTCCGCAGCAGCCAGAACTGGATCGGCGGCTCCAGCCTGCAAGACGCCGCGTTCATCCCACCCCACCACGAAGGCGTGGCCGACTACATGAGCGACCTGGAACAGTTCTGGCACAACGACCGGATCACCGTGCCGCACCTGATCCGAATCGCCATCAGCCACTACCAGTTCGAGACCATCCACCCCTTTCTGGATGGCAATGGCCGCATCGGGCGGCTGCTCGTGCCGCTCTATCTGGTCAGCCACGGGCTATTGGCCAAGCCCTCGCTCTACCTGTCGGATTTCTTCGAACGACACCGCGCCAGCTATTACGACGCCCTCATGCGCGTGCGCGTGTCCAACGACCTGATCCACTGGGTGCGCTTCTTCCTGCAAGGCGTCGCGGAAACCGCCAGCAAAGGCCGCGATGTCTTCCGCCAGATCCTCACCCTGCGCACCGATGTCGAACAGCGCATCCTCAGCCTCGGCAAGCGCATACCCAATGCCCGCGCCGCCCTCGACGTGCTCTATCGGCAACCCCTGATCGCCGCCAACGACCTGGAGCACGCCCTGGGCGTATCCAAACCCACCGCCCACGCCCTGGTGCGCGACTTCGAACGCCTGGGCGTACTGACCGAAACCACGGGACAGATGCGGGACCGGCTCTATGCCTTTGATCCTTACCTTAAATTGTTTGTTGGTTAACGGAATCGCGTTTTCGTTAACTTAAATGACCAACAAGTAAACGAATCCGGCCAAGGCTATACAGGACAGAACACATACATGGCTAAACCGCCCAAGACCCCGCTCAGCGTCGAAGCCCTCAAGCACGACGACGCCACCCGCAAGAACATCCCCACCGCCGAATACCAGTCGGTGATGCAGAAGAACGAGCAATCGCCCGTCCGCATCGCCTACGAGCGCCGCAACCGCGACCTGGACCCGCAACTGGTCTGGCGCGGCAAGGACCAGCAGGACTGGTCCGACCTCGTCGTCCACGCCCCGCCGCTCTACATCCAGGAAAAGGTTCACCCCAAGGTGTTGATCGACGACCTCAAGCGTTTCCTCCCCTCTCCCCCCGGGAGAGGGGCCGGGGGTGAGGGAGCCCGGCCAGACAAGGCCCCCGAACAGATCGACCTCTTCGCCGACTTCAACGGCCTGCCCGGCGACAGCGCCAAGACCGAGTTCTATCAGCACGACGCCCACTGGGCCAACCGCATGATCCTGGGGGACAGCCTGCAAGTGATGGCCTCCCTCGCCGAGCGCGAAGGCCTGCGCGGCCAGGTGCAGTGCATCTACTTCGATCCGCCCTACGGCATCAAATTCAACAGCAACTTCCAGTGGTCCACCACCAGCCGCGACGTCAAGGACGGCAACACCGACCACATCACCCGCGAGCCGGAACAGGTCAAGGCCTTCCGCGACACCTGGCGCGACGGCATTCACTCCTACCTCACCTATCTGCGCGACCGGCTGACCGTGGCGCGGGATTTATTGACGGATTCCGGGTCGATCTTCGTGCAGATCGGGGATGAGAATGTGCACCGGGTTCGGGCGGTGATGGATGAGGTGTTTGGGGATGAGAACTTTGTTGACCAGATAATTTTTCAAACTTCAAGTGGCCGGGTATCTGAAGGACTTGATGGCGTTTATGACGTAATTGTTTGGTACGCAAAGGACCGCTCTCTAGCTAAATTCAGACGGCTAAAGAAGGAAAGGACTGCTGAACAACTCGATACCGCCTACACGTATCTACAGATGGAAGATGGGACCTTTCGTCCTATGACGAGGGGCGAACGTGAAGATGCTGAGTCATTGCCTAAAGGGGTAAGGCGATTTCGGCCCGGTCAGACCCAAAGCCAGACAGGAGGCAAGTCGTCGTCCTTCGTTATCGAGTTTGAGGGCAAGAGTTTCTTCCCGCCAAAGTCAGGTGGTTGGCGAACGACTCTGGTCGGTTTCGAACGAGCTTCTAAGGCCGCTCGTCTGATGGCGCGAGGAGCCTCAGTAGCGTACCGACTATGTGATGCCGACAATCCCTCAATCCAGATGACCAATATTTGGACAGATACCGTATTTACTGCCTTCGGATCGGATAAGGCATACATCGTCCAGACTAATCCAAAGGTTATCGAGCGCTGCCTTCTGATGTCCACCGACCCCGGTGACCTCGTGCTCGATCCCACCTGCGGCTCTGGCACCACCGCCTATGTCGCCGAACAATGGGGCCGCCGCTGGATCACCCTCGACACCTCCCGCGTCGCCCTGGCCCTGGCTCGCGCCCGCATTATGGGCGCCCGCTATCCCTACTACCTGCTCGCCGACAGCCGCGACGGCCAGATCAAGGAAGCCGAAGTCACCCGCACCGTCCCCTCCAGCCAACCCACCCGCGGCAACCTCCGCCACGGCTTCGTCTATGAGCGCGTGCCGCACATCACCCTGAAATCCATCGCCAACAACACCGAGATCGACGTCATCTGGGACAAGTGGCAGGCGAAGCTGGAACCGCTGCGCGAACAACTCAACCAGGCGCTGGGACGGGGTTCTGTAGGAGCGGGCTTGCCCGCGATTGACACCGTTGCATCGCGGGCAAGCCCGCTCCTACCCGCTTGGCAGGAATGGGAAATCCCCCGCGACGCTGACACCAAATGGTCGGATGCTGCCAAGAAACTCCACGCCGACTGGTGGCAAGCCCGCATCGCCCGCCAAAAGGAAATCGACGCCTCCATCGCCGCCAAGGCCGAGTTCGAATACCTCTACGACAAGCCCTACGAAGACAAAAAGAAGGTCCGTGTCGCCGGCCCCTTCACCGTGGAAAGCCTGTCGCCCCACCGCGTCCTGGCCGTCGATGAAAACGATGAACTGATCGACAAGGTGGCCGAACCGGAAACCGGCTACGGCGAGGAACGCGGCTTCGTCCAGATGATCCTGGAAAATCTCAAGACCGCCGGCGTCCAGCAGGCCCACAAGGAAGACAAGATCAGCTTCACCGCGCTGACCCCCTGGCCCGGCAACCTGGTCTGCGCCGAAGGCCGGTATCTGGAACCCTCTCCCTCTGGGAGAGGGCAGGGTGAGGGCGGGGTTGAGGGTGGAGTTGAACGCCGTGCCGCCATCTTCATCGGCCCCGAATTCGGCACCGTCTCCCGCCCCGACCTGGTGGAAGCCGCCCGCGAGGCCGGCGACGCCGATTTCGACGTGCTCATCGCCTGCGCCTTCAACTACGACGCCCATTCCTCCGAGTTCGACAAACTCGGCCGCATCCCGGTGCTCAAGGCCCGCATGAACGCCGACCTGCACATGGCCGAAGACCTCAAAAACACCGGTAAGGGCAACCTGTTCGTCATCTTCGGCGAGCCCGACATCGACATCCTGGAAGTCGAGGGGACGCAAAATCGCGGCCAGGTACGGGTGAAAGTAAACGGCGTCGATGTCTTCCACCCCAACACCGGCGAAGTCCGCAGCGACGGCGCCGAAGGCATCGCCTGCTGGTTCATCGACACCGACTACAACATGGAATCCTTCTTCGTCCGCCACGCCTACTTCCTCGGCGCCAACGACCCCTACAAAGCGCTGAAGAACACGCTGAAAGCCGAAATCAACGAAGAAGCCTGGGCCACCCTGAACAGCGACACCTCCCGGCCGTTCGACAAACCCAAGTCCGGGCGCATCGCGGTGAAAGTAATCAATCACCTGGGGGATGAGGTGATGAAGGTTTTTAGGGTCTAACGAGAGAAGGAGGGTGTCATGTACCTGCGCACAATCGTCTGCCTAGCAAACTCCAAAAAACCGCCTTCAGGTCGGTGCGTGGCGGGAAAGGAGCTTGACGATCCCAGAGAGGGTCACTGGGTTCGCCCAGTAAGCGCAAGAGAGGGGCAAGAGGTTTCTGAAGATGAACGGCGTTACGAGAACGGGCGTAGAGCGCAGTTGCTCGATATTATTAACGTACCATTAATTAGCCATCAACCAACCGGTCATCAGGTCGAGAATCACATTCTCGATTCCGATTACTACTGGGAGCCAATCGGTAGGGCCACTTGGGCACAGGTAATTGCGTTGATAGATCCCTACGACGCGAATTTCTGGCAGCCCGGGGAAAGTACGCACCACGGAGTTCATGACAAGATCAGCGAATTTATTACGCCTTCAATAACCAGTTCGTTGAAACTGATTCGACCAGAGAGTTTTTTCCTTGTTGTGCAGCGTGAGGAAGGCTACGAAGGGCGCCCGTCAAGAAAACGGGTTCGTGGTAGGTTCAACTATCATGGACGCTTCTATATTCTATCCGTTACCGACCCTTGGGTGGAGGATGACTATCTTACCCGTAACGAGGGAACCTATGAAATTGAGAATGCAGTGCTTTGCATCAGTCTTGCCGGTGTGTGGAACGGATACGCATTTCGGCTTGTTGCTTCTGTAATCACTCCTGACCTATTCGAGGATTGACCATGAATCGAGAGGTTTTCACCATAGGGCACTCCACTCATTCAAGTGAGCGTTTCATCGACTTACTCATAAAGAACTCAATTCAGGTTATTGCTGATGTTCGATCATCGCCGTTTAGCCGATTTAATCCGCAATTCAATCGCGAGGAACTTCAGTCTAGCCTCAAACAGGCGGGAATTCGCTATGTCTATCTTGGTAAAGAGCTGGGTGCCAGGAGCGAGGATCCTTCGTGTTATAAGGGAGATAAAGTGCAATATGACCGCCTGGCAAAGACAAAGCTATTCCAGGCGGGAATAGATCGGGTCATAGAAGGGGCCGGTAAATTTCGAGTGGCACTGATGTGTGCCGAGAAAGACCCACTCGATTGCCATCGAACTATCTTGGTGGCTAGAGAATTGGTAAATCGAGGTTGCTCGGTGACACATATCTTGGAAAACGGCACCTGCGAGGCACATGAAGAATCCATCAAGCGCCTGGTCAGTGCACTAGGAATGTCGCTGGATGACATGTTTCGATCGGAGCGGGAAATTTACGACGATGCCTATGCTTGCCAAGCGAGAAGAATTGCTTATGACCAGAGTGAACGGCGAACGACTGAAAACACCCACGAAACTCAACATGATGATCTAAAGGCCACCGAATGAAGCTATTTACCATCGGTTTTACGAAGACAAGTGCTGAAGGTTTTTTTGAGAGGTTAAAACATTCGGGCGCCAAGTCAATCATTGACGTCCGATTGAATAACGTTTCTCAGCTTGCCGGCTTTGCTAAGCGAGACGATTTGAAATACTTCGCGCGCACGGTTTGCGGTATTGACTACCGACATATCCCAAGCCTCGCCCCTACCAAAGACATCCTTGACCAATACAAGAAGGCCAAAGGTGACTGGTCTGTATACGAAAGTAAATTCTTGGAATTGATGAGGTCTCGGCAGATCGAAAATCTTGACAGGAAATTGCTCGATGGTGGTTGTTTATTGTGTAGCGAGGATAAGCCCCATCATTGTCACAGACGATTGGTGGCTGAATATCTGAAGCAGCATTGGGGTGACGTTGAGATAGTGCACCTCTGAGTGCCGATGGATAACAGCAAATGGATTTGCGCATCGCCGACACCTTCACCGACAGCCTCGCCCGGCTGACTGGCGACGAGCAGAAGGCCGTCAAGACCACTGCTTTCGACCTGCAACTGAACCCAGCCAATCCGGGGTTGAGTTTCCACAAGCTGGACAAGGCGCGGGATAAGCATTTCTGGTCGGTGCGGGTGAACAGCGACATCCGGCTGATCGTGCACAAGACGGCATCCAGCCTGTTGTTGTGCTACGTGGATCATCACGACCCGGCCTACGAGTGGGCCAACCGCCGTAAGCTGGAAACCCACCCCAAGACCGGCGCGGCCCAGTGGGTGGAAATCCGCGAGCGGGTGGAGGAGGTCCGGGTTCCCTATCACGCCGGGACGGAAGTATCTGTTCCGGCGACCCCAACCAGTCGCGTGAAGCCACCCCTTTTCTCTGGGCGTTCCGACGACGAATTGCTCGGCTACGGTGTGCCGGCGGAGTGGCTGGCCGACGTCCGCCAGGCCGACGAGGACAGCTTGCTGGACCTGGCCGACCATCTGCCGGCCGAGGCTGCCGAGGCCTTGCTGGAACTCGCTACGGGTGGCAAGCCGCAGATCAGCCTACCCACCGCTGGGTCTGACCCCTACAGTCATCCCGACGCCCAGCGCCGCTTCCGGGTCATGAACGATGTGGCGGAACTGGAACGCGCCCTGGAGTTTCCGTGGGAGAAGTGGACGATCTTCCTGCACCCTGCCCAACGGCAATGGGTGGAGCGCGACTACAGTGGGCCGGCGCGGGTTTCCGGCTCGGCGGGCACGGGCAAGACCATCGTCGCGCTGCACAGGGCCGTGTTTCTGGCGCGCAGCCAGCCCGATTGCCGGGTGCTGCTGGCCACCTTCTCCGACACCCTGGCGAATGCGTTGCGAACCAAGCTCCGCCGTCTGATCAGCAATGAGCCCCGATTGGCGGAACGCCTGGAAGTGCATGCCATGAATGCGATCGGCGAGCGGCTCTATGAACAGCAGTTCGGGCGCCCGCAGATCGCTTCCCGTGAGGCGATCAAGCAGTTCATGGCAGAAGCCTCGGCTGGTCAGAAATTCAGCATGAATTTCCTCCTGACGGAGTGGGAGGACCTGGTCGATGCCTGGCAACTGGATAGTTGGGAGTCCTACCGCGACGTCAAACGGCTGGGTAGAAAAACACGCTTGCCGGAACAGCAACGCGCCGCCCTCTGGTCCATCTTCGATGCGGTTCGTGCCCGCCTGAAGGCGGAGGGGCTGATCACCTATTCAGGCCTGTTCAGCAAGCTGGCTGCCCACTTGGCGGAGCGCAAACACCCCCCCTTCGAGTATGTCGTGGTCGATGAGGCCCAGGATGTCAGCGTCGCGCAGTTGCGCTTTCTGGCGGCCATGGGCGCCACGGCGGGGGTGGATCGGCCGAACAGCCTTTTCTTTGCTGGCGACCTGGGCCAGCGGATATTCCAGCAGCCCTTCTCCTGGAAATCGCTAGGCGTGGATATACGCGGGCGTTCGCGCACCCTGCACATCAACTACCGGACCTCGCACCAGATCAGGATGCAGGCCGACCGGCTGCTGGGGCCGGAAGTGTCGGATGTGGACGGCAACAAGGAAGAGCGGCGCGGCACGGTTTCCGTATTCAACGGGCCGCCCCCTGTCGTTCGTGCATTCGATAGTGAGGCAGCGGAGATTGATGCTGTTGGCGCTTGGGTGGCAGAGCGCAGTCGGGAGGGTGTGGCGCCCCATGAAATCGGCGTATTTGTTCGCTCCGATGCCGAGTTGGAGCGCGCCCGCGCCGCCGTTGCCAAGGCCGGGTTGCCCTTCAAGGTGCTCGATGAGCACGTGGAAACCGTCACCGGCCAAGTGTCGATCTGCACCATGCACTTGGCCAAAGGCCTGGAGTTCCGGGCCGTGGCGGTAATGGCTTGCGACGACGAGGTCATTCCCCTGCAATCGCGCATCGAAACCGCCGCTGATGACTCGGACCTGGAAGAGGTCTACAACACGGAGCGGCATCTGCTCTACGTTGCCTGCACTCGGGCACGGGATCATCTGCTCGTCACCAGCGTCGAACCGGCTTCGGAGTTTCTGGAAGACTTGCGCGTGTAAACGGGCTGCGCTGGTTGTGTGGTTGAGAACATCAAGGACCAGGAACGGTTGCCCAGCGCCCGCGTCATGCTGGGCTGCGCAAAGTATTGGCCAACACCCTGGCCAACGCGGATGGCCCACCATTGCCGACATTCGAGTGAGCTGCGAGGCCTTTCTCTAGTGACCGGAGTTGACCCAGACCAGCCTGCCACAGGCGGCGTCCCCAAGGTCAGCTACGAGGGGCTGACGTTAGTGAAGGTCCGTTATCGGGAGTTTGGGATGACGGCTCAACCAAACTCCTGCCCGAAAAAGTCCTGACTGATCGTTTGAAGGTGATGCCGTTTCCTCAAGGCCTGGGTCAGTCGGCCGGGTCTTCTGCCTCGGGGAATTCTTCCTCGAAGTAGCCTACCCGCTGCCAGGAGTTTTCATTCAGGGCCACCTCGTAGCGGGCCCAGCTACGGAATTCGTCCAGGGTGCATTCTCCCGCCTTGCGCCGGCAGGTGCCGGCCATGCCGCGAAAGCGAATCATCTCCTCGCCGCACTCCGGATCCATCCCGAATTCCAGGGCCTGGCGTACGCCCCAGGAGCGGCCATAGGCCCCATTGCTGTAATAGGCGCCCGCGCGGATGTCGAAGATCTTCTGCATGGTTGGAGGATGCGTTCCGTGAAGGTGTTAATTTTTTGTCATCCGGGCCGATAAAACCACCCTGAGTGCAGAAATGGATTCCATCATGGTCGGAACCCTTGATTTGGGCCAGCAGCAGGTTGAGGCGCTGCCGGATTTGCTGGGCGCTTGCCTGCTGGGGCTGGACGCCCAAGGTACATGCACTTACGCCAGTGCCGCGCTGCTGGCTCTGCTGCGTTTGCCACCTGACGAGGTGCTGGGTGCCCCGGTGCATGACGTCCTGCGGCGAGAGAGCAGGCACCAGCTTCCGGCCTGGGACGAGGTGATCATTCGCCTGCGGGAGACAAGGCAGCCCATGGCCTCCGAACAGGAGAAACTGGTGCGAGGGGATGGCGCCAGCTTCCCCGCCCAGGTCTCCATCCATGTCCTGCCCGAAGGCAACGCGCCTTGCTGGTTGGTGCAACTGCGGGACCTCACCGAGATCAGTCGCCAGTCCAAGGCCTTCCATGCCAGCGTGCGCAGCTTTCGCAGCCTCTTTGACGGCGCGAGCAGCGCCATATTCTTTCTTGGCAAGGGCGGCAGGGTGCTGGATGCGAACACGGGGGCCCAGCGCATGTTCGGCCTCGAGCCCAGTGCATTCATCGGCAAGCGTCTGGAGGGGTTGGCGGCGGATGGCGGGCTGTCGGGCCTGGAGGAGGCGCTGGAGAAGGTGTTCGAGCTGCAGCAGGACCAGCGGCTTGAATACCTTTCCAAGGGCCGGGGCGGCAAGCAGTTCCATGCTGAGTTGTACCTCTATCACACGGTGTATTTTGGCCAGGATGCCGTCATGGCCATGATCCATGACATCAGTGGCCGCAAGGCCTATGAGGCTGGCCTGTTGGATGCCAAGGCCAAGGCGGAGGAGGCCAGCAGGCTCAAGAGCCAGTTCATGGGCAACATGAGCCATGAACTGCGCACCCCCATGAACGGCATCATCGGGCTGGGCGAACTGCTCCTGGAAACCGCCCTGGACGAGGAGCAGCGGGACTTTGCCCAGACCATGATGGACTCGGCCAAAGGCCTGCTCGGCATCCTGACCGACATCCTGGATTACTCGGATCTGGAATCGGGCAACTACAAGGTCAGGGCGGTGGAATTCAGCCCGTACATGCTGGTGGAGGAAATGCAGGCCCGCTTCGAGGGGCGCTGCCTCGAGAAGGGCCTGGCCTGGCATATGGAACTGGGCGACATGGGCGACATTGCCATGGGCGACATGGAGGCCCTGAGCAAGTGCCTGAAGCTGTTGCTGGACAACGCGGTGAAATTCACCTCCCAGGGGAGCGTCACCTTGGCCATGGATGTCGTGGCGGACGCCGAGGACAAGTTGCAGCTGCGCATGTCGGTGCGGGATACCGGCATCGGCATACCGGAGGAGGCCCAGGCCCGGGTGTTCCAGGCATTTACCCAACAGGACGGAGCGGTCACCCGAAAACACGGGGGAACGGGCATGGGCCTGGCCGTGGCCCGGGCCCTGGTCCAGTCCCTGGGGGGGCAGCTGGGCCTGGAGAGCATGCCGGGCCAGGGGAGCGAATTCCGCGTGCAGGTACCCTTGCGTCCCGTGGACTAGCGGCAAGCTGCCTGCCGCGGCCCTGGGTCAGCTGGTCAGGCGCCGGTAGATGTCCGACACCTTCATGGGCAGTTGCCGCACGTCGTCCAGGATGATGTAGCGGGCGGCGCCGTACATGTGGGGCAGGTAGTCCCGGGCTTCCCTGTCGATGGTGATGCAGAAGGGGTGGATGCCAGCCCGCCGGGCCTCCAGCAGGGCCATGCGGGTGTCCTCGATGCCATAGGGGCCCCGGTAGCCGTCGAAGTAGTCGTCGGGGCGGCCGTCGGAGAGGGTGATCAGGACCTTGGTCCTGGCCTCCACGCCCTTGAGCAATTCGGAGAGGTGGCGGATGGCGAAGCCCATGCGGGTGTATTCCTGGGCCCGGATGCCGGAGATGCGGGCCTTCACCTCGTCCGAGTAGGGCTCGTCGAAGGTCTTGATGCGGAACAGCTCACAACGCTTGCGGGTGATGCCGGAGAAGCCGTAGATGGCGTAGCGGTCCCCCAGCAGTTCCAGGGCCTCGCACAGGAGGATCAGGGCCTCCCGCTCCGCCTCGTTGATCCAGCCCCGGGTGGAGCCGGACATGTCCACCATGAAGGCCACGGCGATGTTGCGCTCCGCCCGGTGCAGGCGCACGAACAGGCGGTCGCTCATCTCGCTGCCGTCCCGGGCGTCGGCCAGGGCCTCCACCAGGGCGTCGATGTCCACGTCGTCGCCGTAGGCCTGGCGCTTCTCCACCCGGTTCTCGTCCCGCATGGCCTCGAAGCTTTTGCGCAGGTGTTTCACCAGGCCGGCGTACTTGTCCAGGGTGATGCGGTGGAAGTTGTCCTCCACGGGGGGCACCTCCTTCTCCCGCATCACGCACCAGTTCTTGCGGTAATGCTCCCGGCCCATGTCCCACTCGTGATAGAAGGTGGCGCCTTCTTCATGGTAGGTGCCCTGCCAGACCGCGTCCGGGTCCAGGGCCTGTTCTCCCAGCAGGCTTGGGTCGTAATCGCCGTCGCCCGCCGGCACCAGATAGTCGGGGGGAATCTCGCCGAAATCCAGGTAGATGGAGGAGAGCAGGGCCTTCACGTCTTCCGGCGGCGCCACGGGCAGGCCGTCCAGGGTGAGTTCCAGGTCCAGGCGACCTTCCTCGTCCCTGGCCTCGGCCTCGAATTCTGGCCGTTGCCTGGGCTTGCCCGAGTCTTTGGCCTGCCCGTCCTCGTGGCGGGTGTGTTCCTCCAGCAATTCCGCCAGCTTCACCCGCAGCCGGGTCTTTTCCTTTTCCCGGCGGGCTTCGAAGGCGGCAGCCACGGCGTCAGGTTTGAGGGCACCCTGATAGCACCAGGGCTGGAAATCCGCCAAGGCATAGGCATCCCCCAGCAGAGCCAGGCTGTCCTCCAGGTTGGCCTCGGGCTGGGCCAGGCGCTGGGCCAGGGGCTCCCAGCCGAGGGGCGGGCCTTCGCCCAGGGCGGCCTTGAGCCGTTCCATCTCCCGATAGAGGCCCGGCAGTTCCCGGCTGATGCAGGCGGACAGGCGCAGGGTTTCCAGTCCGTGAAGTTGTCGTAGAGCTCGATCAGGGTCGGAAAAGCCCGCGCAGGCCACCGACAGGTCGGCACGGAAGGTGCCGAACCGGGTCTGGGCCCAGAGCATGGCAACCATGGCCTTGGCCAGCTTGAAGTTGTCCGCCGTGTCGGGAAAGCGGGCCAGCACGCCGGGCAGGAAGATTCTCTCCGTGTCGGTGTGGACGTGCTTGCCAGGCTCCAGGGTGAGGCGGCGGCCGGACAAGCCCCGCACGAAGTTGCCCAGCACGCCGGCCACGTCCTCGAACAGCACCCCGGCGGTCATCTCCAGCTGGCGTTCCTCGAAGTGGTCCGCTTCCTCCATGACCGTGAGGGCGTGGCGCAGGCCCTGGCGGTCGTAGACGTCGCAGGCCCCCAGCAGCCAGGCCTCCATGAGACGGCGGTCCATGGTGCCCATGAGGGCAGGGGCCCGGCGGGCGAACTGCCAGGCCACTTCCAGGTTGGAACTGGCCACCCGTTTGGTCCACTCCAGAATGAAATCCTGGTCCCTATCGGGGAGGGCGGCGATCTTGGCCGCGGTGGGCCCCACCTTGCGGAAGCTGAAGTCCGCCTCCAGCCAGCCTTCCAGCAGTTGGGTGATTTCCTCGGCGTTCAACTTGGCTTACCGGCGGGCGTCAGAATATTGAAGACGACAGTTCCTGGATGGCGGCCAGCATGTCGCCGTCGTCGGTGACGGCCTGGGCCACGGCGCTGCGGCAGGCGGTGACGGGGTCGATGCCCCCGGCGATGAGCTTGCCCGCGTGCACCAGCAGGCGGGTGGAGGCCCCTTCCTCCAGGCCGCTGCCCTTCAGGTTACGGGTCATCTGGGCGAACTTGACCAGGCGCTCGGCCATGGCCGGCTCCACGCCGGATTCGCTGGCCACGATCCTGCGCTCCAGATCCGCCGCCGGATAGTCGAACTCCAGGGCCACGAAGCGCTGGCGGGTAGATTGCTTCAGGTCCTTGAGCACGCTCTGGTAGCCCGGGTTGTAGGAGATGGCCAGGCAGAAGCCGTCGGGGGCCTCCAGCAGCTGGCCCAGCTTTTCCATGGGCAGGGTGCGGCGGTCGTCCGCCAGGGGGTGGATCACCACCATGGTGTCCTTGCGGGCCTCCACCACCTCGTCCAGGTAACAGATGCCGCCCACCCGCACGGCCCGGGTGAGGGGGCCGTCCACCCAGGTGGTCTCGCCGCCCTTCACCAGGTAGCGGCCCACCAGGTCCGAGGCGGTGAGGTCGTCATGGCAGGACACGGTGATGAGGGGCAGCTTGAGGCGCCAGGCCATGTACTCCATGAAGCGGGTCTTGCCGCAGCCCGTGGGGCCCTTGAGCAGTACGGGCAGCCTGTGGCGCCAGGCGGCTTCGAAAATGGCGATCTCGTTGCCGACGGGTTCGTAGTAGGGCTCCTTCTGGATGAAGTGTTCTTCCGGGGCGAGGCTGTGAGCGTCCACGCGAGACCTTTCTAGCAATTGCGATTTGGATTAATAGGCGACAAATTTTATCGGCTTTTGCCCTGGTCTCCCAGGCGCCAAGGACTCTGGCGGCCGCAGTAACAGCTGCTTACATCTTCACAACAGCGGCGACACAGCTCGCTTACAGGACGCCTCTAGAGTGGGAACCGTCCGACGCGGAATCGTTCGCGACGGTAACCAACCGAAACCAGGAGTAAAGAGATGAACATCGCAAAAACCGTGAAAACCCTTTGTGTCGTTGGCGTGACCTCCCTTGGCCTGTACGCGGGGGCCAGCCAGGCTGATTACGATGGCTACCGCGGCAACCCCTACCAGCCCGCACCCCAGGCCCACTACAACGCTGGATTCAAGGGGCAGCTGGACCAGTTTGACGCCCGCATGGACAACCAGCTCCAGCGCATCCTCCACGGCATGGAATCAGGGAAGCTCACCATGAAGGAAGCCATCCGCCTGCTGCAGGAACATCAGGCCATCAGCGCCCTGGAGCGCCAGTTCCTGCGCGACGGCCGCCTGGGCCCCCGGGAGCTCTTCGATCTGGATCGTCGCCTGGACCATGCCAGCAGCAACATCTTCTGGGAAAAGCATGACTACGATCGTGCCGGATTCAATGCCCGCCATGACGGCTGGCGCCGTTGAGTAGCCCAGGGAAACAACAAGGCCGCCCTCGGGCGGCCTTGTCCATTGGGAGAGCAAGTGGCTGTTTCGCTCAGCCACAGTCCTTGGTGCCGCAGCTCAGGTCGCCGGGACGTCCCGGATCCGCGTATTTCTCGTCCTCGAGCTTTTCCCTGTTGGCCTCATATTCTGAGCGGATTGCCTCCGCCCGGGACTTGAGTCGCTCCATGCGCTCCTCGTAGGCGCCTTCCCGCTCTTCCAGGAAACGCTCGCCGAACAGGGTGTGCTTGAGGAAGTTGTAGCCGAACTCCATGAGGGCTTCGTCGTCGGCCAGCAGGGTGGCCATGACTTCCAGGGGGATGTCGTAGGTCTTGTTGAAGGAGTCGCTGGAAACGAAGGCCCGGAAGCGATCCATGTCGTAGCTGGCCATGAAGAACAGCTGGTTGGAGATGGCGGGGGGCTTGCCGATGGCGGGGCCGGCGGACTTCTTTTTCAGCACCAGCTGGCGCCAGCCGCGGCCCTTCTCGTCGTAGACGTCCACGCCCTGTTCCTGGCGGTACTCGTCGATGGTGAGGGAGCGGGGTTCCTGGTGGCCCAGGCAGTGCTTCTCCTGCACGAAGGCGTAGGCGGCGCGGTCGGTGTATTCGTCCTGGTTGCGCATGGACAGCAGGGCCACCGGATAGTAGCGGCAGGCGGTGGGGCGGTCCTCGTAAACGGCGCAGCCTTCGGGCTTCATGAACTGGCAGGCGGTGCCGCCTTCCACCGGACGAAATTTCACGCCGGGGGTGCCGTCCTGGTCCATCTCGTAGGGCACGGTGTAGGCCTTGAGGAAGTCGCCGGAGGACATGTCCAGCCGGTTCTTCAGGCGGATGATGTCATAGGGGGTGAGGGTGATGTCGATGTTGGAGCAGCAGGCGTTCCAGCAGCCCACGTCCTTGTGGCAGCGGAACTGGATGACCTTTTCGCCCCCCAGCATGGTGGGCATGACCGGGCTCAGTTCGAAGGGGGCGTCCGCGGCCAGGTTCTTGAAGGGGGTGTCTTCCATGATCAACCTCGAAAAATGCTTTGCAGAAGAAAAATTTATATGGGGTTTAAAGCACAATTCGCAAGGGACCACCCTTGCGAATGGGGTTTTTTGACCCTGGAAAAAAAACCGGGCGCCTTGTGAGCGCCCGGTTCATGAGCCAGCTAACGCTTAGTGGGCGGCGGGCTTGAACAGCTTGGACTTGTCAACCAGATCCACGTGAGCACGCTTGAAGTTGGTCCACTTCTTGGTGCTCTTGTCGTAGATGGAGTTGCCGAAGACTTTCCAGTTTTCCTCATCGACGAAGTTCTTGTCGGTGCGGTAGTAGAAGCCGGGGTAACGGCTCTCTTCGCGGAACTGGATGTGCTTCATGTGGGCTTCGGCGGTCAGGATGCGGTGGTAGTTTTCCCAGGCGCGCAGCAGTTCGTGCAGGTCCTTGGCACGCATCTTCTCGGCGTCTTCCTTGAGCATTTCCAGCTTCTGCTCGGCCACTTCCAGCATCTTGTCGTTGGTGTTGTAGTAGGTGGCCACACCGGCAACGTACTCGTCCATGATCTTCTGCAGACGGAACTGCAGCATCTTGGGGGTGATGTAGTTGGGGTTGACGTCGATGGCGGTGGAGTAGTCCTTGAACTCCAGGAAGGTACGCACGGGCTTGTAGATCTCGTCCACAAGCTGGTCCACGGGGGTGTCCAGCTCGACCTTCAGATCCTTGTTGTCCAGGCAGTACTTGACCATGGCACGGGCAGCCAGGCGGCCTTCCGTGTGGGAACCGGAGGAGAACTTGTGGCCGGAAGCGCCAACGCCGTCACCGGCGGTGAACAGACCCTTGACGGTGGTCATGCCACGGTAGCCCCAGCTCCAGCCCTTGGGCAGGTGCTCGGGAACGCCAGGCAGGGCCTCGTCGGTGGGGGCGCCCAGGTCGGTGGGGCCGGAAACCCAGATGCCGCAGCAGCCGGAGTGGCTACCCAGCAGGTAGGGCTCGGTGGGCATCAGCTCGGAGTTCTTCTTCTCGGGCTCGACGTTCTCGCCAACCCAGATGCCGCACTGGCCGACGCACATGTCCAGGAAGTCTTCCCAGGCTTCGGCTTCCAGGTGCTTCACCTCACGGGGGGACAGGGTGTTGCGCAGGTTGCCCAGAGCAGTCACGGTGTCCATCCAGATCGGGCCGCGGCCTTCCTTCATTTCCTTCAGCATAACGTGGTTACGCAGGCAGGAAGCGGGAACGGCAGCCTGGCCGTAGGGGGGGTACTGGTCCAGCATGGCCTTGTTCTTGGCCAGGTAGTCTTCGCCGTAGCCGTTGGTGGCCTTGGCCTTGAACAGCAGGAACCAGGCACCGACCGGGCCGTAGCCGTCCTTGAAGCGGCAGGGCACGAAGCGGTTTTCCATCATGGTCAGCTCGGCGCCGGCTTCGGCGGCCATGGAGTAGGTGGAGCCGGAGTTCCACACGGGGTACCAGGCGCGGCCGGTACCTTCACCCACGGAGCGGGGACGGAAGATGTTCACGCAGCCACCGGCGGCCAGCAGGATGGTCTTGGCCTTGTACACGAACAGCTTGTGCTCGCGGGTGGAGAAGCCGACAGCACCGGCGATGCGGTTCTTGTCGTTGGCGTCGTTCACCAGCTTGACGATGAACACGCGCTCCTGGATGCGGTCCATGCCCAGGGCCTTCTTGGCGGCTTCAGCGACGATCCACTTGTAGGATTCGCCGTTGATCATGATCTGCCACTTGCCGGAACGCACGGGTTTGCCGCCGTCCTTCAGGGAGGGCAGGCCTTCGCCGATGGCGGCAGCGCCGTCGTGACGCTCGCCGTTGGCATCGGTTTTCCAGATGGGCAGGCCCCACTCTTCGAACAGGTGCACGGAGTCGTCAACGTTGCGGCCCACGTCGTAGGCCAGGTCGTCACGGGTGATACCCATCAGGTCGTTGGAGACCATACGGGCATAGTCAGCGGGGTCCTGCGTATCACCGATGTAGGTGTTGATGGCGGACAGACCCTGGGCCACGGCACCGGAACGGTCCATGGCGGCCTTGTCGACCAGCTTGATCTTCAGGTCCACGCCGGCTTCGGCCTTGGCCACTTCAGCCCAGCGCATGATTTCGTAGGCGGCGCCGCAACAGGCCATGCCGCCACCGATCAGCAGGACATCAACTTCTTCCTGGATGACGTCGGGATTTCCAAATTCAGCCATTTCTATTACCTCTTCTCGATTACTTGCGGATCAGTTCGGCGGGGTTACCAGCGCGGAAACCGCCCATCACGCCAGCGGTGAAGTTGCCCACGGCCTCGATGTCGGCCAGGGTGGGCACGGGCTTGCCACCGAACGGGTCGATGGAGCCTTCCGGGGTGGTGCGGATGGGGAACTTGAAGCGCTTCAGCACGCCGTTACGGAACTTGATGGTCCACATGATGGAATCGGAACCGCGCAGGGGCTGAACGGAACCGCCCAGGGGCACCACGTCAGCGTAATGGCGGGCTTCGATAGCCTGTTGGGGACAGATTTTCACGCAGCTGTAGCACTCCCAGCACTGCTCGGGTTCCTGGTTGAAGGACTTCATGGCGTGGCCGGTCTCGGAACCATCGCGGTCCAACTTCATCAGGTCGTGCGGGCAGATGTACATGCAGGCGGTCTTGTCTTGACCTTTGCAGCCGTCGCACTTGTCGGTACGGACGAAGGTAGGCATTGATTACACTCCTTGTTAGCTAACAATCCGCGTGGTCTCTCACGCGGCCCATTCAGAAAAACCGAGCCCGTCCTTGGCCGGGGCGTATCGCGAATCCGCTTCCGGCGGGCCCGGTACCGAATTACTTAAATTGACTTAGGCAGCAGAATGGCCTTTAAGTTCGACCTTGACGTTCTGCTCGGCGCTCAGGCTGGCGTAGTACTTCTGCAGCACCTTGGCCACCTCGGGACGGCTGAACTCCACCGGCAGGTCCTGGCCTTCGGACAGCATGGCGCGCACCTTGGTGCCGGACAGCAGGATGCGGTCGTCCTTGGTGTGGGGGCAGGTGCGCTGGGAGGCCATGCCGCCGCACTTCTTGCACCAGAAGGTCCAGTCGATGTTCATGTTGGTGGTTTCGAGGGAGCCCTTGGGAATCTCGTCGAAGATGTGCTGGGCGTCGAAGGGGCCGTAGTAGTCGCCCACGCCGGCGTGGTCGCGGCCGACGATCAGGTGGGAGCAGCCGTAGTTCTGGCGGAACAGGGCGTGCAGCAGGGCCTCGCGGGGACCGGCATAGCGCATGTCCAGGGGATAGCCGGCCTGGATCACGGTGTTGGGGGCGAAGTAGTTGTCCACCAGGGTGCTGATGGCCTCGGAACGCACTTCGGCGGGGATGTCGCCCGGCTTCAGGGCGCCCAGCAGGGAGTGGATCAGCACGCCGTCCATGGTTTCGATAGCGATCTTGGCCAGGTACTCGTGGGAGCGGTGCATGGGGTTGCGGGTCTGGAACGCCGCGATCTTGGACCAGCCGGCCTTCTCGAAGGCAGCGCGGGTCTCGGCGGGGGTCATGAACTGGTCGCCGTACTGCTCCTTGAAGCCGCCGGTGGACAGAACCTTGACGGGGCCGGCCAGGTTGATGGGGCCCTGGTCCATGACCATCTTCACGCCAGGGTGGGCGACATCGGTGGTCTTGTAGACCATCATGCACTCGTGGCCCTTGTCGATGCCGTAGATCTCGGTGACCTTCATGGTGCCCATGATCTCGTCGCTGTCGGCGTTGATCAGGGCCACGTCCTGGCCCAGGCTCAGGGTCTCGGCGGTCTTCATGTCGGTGGACAGGGTGACGGGGATGGGCCAGAACAGGCCGTTGGCCATCTTGTAACCATCGCACACGCCCTGCCAGTCTCCATGGGTCATGAAGCCTTCCAGGGGGGTAAAGCCGCCGATGCCCATCATGATGAGGTCGCCGGTCTCGCGGGAGGACATCTTGATCTTGGGCAGGGACTGGGCACGGGCCAGTTCGGCTTCGCGCGCGGCGCCCTCAAGCATCAGGGGCTTGAGGTCACCACCACCATGGGGCTTCACGAGATGGGACATGGGGACTCCTAGGTAGGTTGATTAGAATAGGCTGATAAGCCGAATGGGCGGCGAGAATAACACCCCCCCATCCACCCCTCTAATCAGACTTATTTCTTTGCAAATAAATTTTTTTTGGGGACGGCGTTATCCGATTAGGTGCTTGCCGTATGTGTAGGGCCCCTGGCCTGGGGGCTACAATTCCCGGCATTTCCAGAAACGCGGAGCTTTCATGCGCAGCCTGAGCGGGGTGGTAATCGTGGCGGTTTTATTGATGGCCGGTTGTGCCGGGCAGCAAATTCAGCGCAAGGACGGCAGTACCTCGGAACGGGAGTTCTCGGTGTCGAGTCTGGCCAAGTCCGATGTGGACATGATCAGCGAGTTGGCCCAGAGAGAGGTGATAAAAAGCCTTAGGGTGGTGACCGAGAAGCTTTACAGGCGCAACCCCCAGGAATACAAGAAGGCGGGCCTGGAGTCTGTGGAGGCGGCCATGGCCCGCATCTTCGACCACCTGGACAAGGGCAAGGAATCTCCCATTGCCCTAATGAACTGGCAGGATAACTTCGGCGTGGCCTTCCAGGAGGCCTACAGTGGCGACCGGGTGTTCGCCTTCATGGCGGCCTTGACAGGCATGGTCATGGCGTCCTACGACCACAAGACCGCCTTCTACCTGACGGACCGGCTGGACCCCCAGAAACTCTACAACTGCGCCCGCAACATAGAAGTGGCGGTGTGGAAGTTGTCCAGCGCCAAGTTGCCCAACGGCAACAAGGCGCTGGTCACCAACAGCATCGAGGGGGATATGCAGAACCTGAGCTTCGAGCGGGAATTCGGCAAGGTCATAGCCCAGCAGGACATGCTGGCCCTGATCATCGAGGACCGCAGCAACCGTGCCATCACCCGGGCCATCCAGAACGCCGCGGCGTTCCGCTTCCTGCCCATCTGAACTGAAAGGAATCCTGATATGGCCATGGACGTCATCGACTACGACATCTTCGGCGACGACATGCAGTACGTGGAGGTGGAACTGGACCCGGGCGAGGCTGCCGTGGGGGAGGCCGGCATGATGATGTTCATGCAGGACGGCATCGAGATGGAGACCGTGTTCGGCGACGGCTCCGCCTCCCAGTCCGGCTTCCTGGGCAAGTTGATGGGGGCGGGCAAGCGCCTGCTCACGGGTGAGTCCCTGTTCACCACCATCTACGCCAACACGGCCACGGGCAAGCGTCGGGTGGCCTTCGCTGCCCCTTACCCGGGGAAGATCATCCCCATAGACCTGACCCAGATCGGCGGCACCCTCATTTGCCAGAAGGATTCATTCCTCTGCGCCGCCAAGGGGGTCAGCCTTGGCATCGCCTTCCAGCAGCGGCTGGGGGCCGGCTTCTTCGGTGGCGAAGGGTTCATCCTGCAGAAGCTGGAAGGGGATGGCATGGTGTTCTTCCACGCTGGCGGCACCATCGCTGAAAAGAACCTGGCTCCGGGGGAAACCATCCGCGTGGATACCGGCTGCATCGCGGCCATGCAACCCTCGGTGGACTTCGACATCCAGTATGTGGGCAAGATCAAGACGGCCCTGTTTGGCGGCGAGGGGTTGTTCTTCACGCGCCTTACCGGTCCCGGCAAGGTGTGGTTGCAGACCCTGCCGTTCTCGCGGCTGGCCAATCGCATCATTGCCGCCGCACCACAGACGGGCGGCAGGCAGGTGGGCGAGGGTTCGGTGCTGGGGGGGTTCGGCGGCCTGTTGGACGGAGACAACAGCTGAAGCGTCACGGCGACGTCATATTGGTGGATTAGCCTCCACCGTTTTGCCAGGAGCATCCGGGGAACCATGGACTTGATACTTTGGCGCCATGCCGACGCCCAGGACGGCACTCCGGACATGGACAGGCCTTTGACGGCCAAGGGGCGGGGCCAGGCCAGGAAGATGGCGTCCTGGTTGAACCAGCAACTGCCCGAAGGGGCCCGCGTCCTGGTGAGCCCCTCGCTGCGAACCCTTCAGACCGCAGACGCCCTGGAGCGCAAATATGACGTGGTGCAGGATCTGGCGCCAGGAGCGGATGCCGCCCACCTGCTGCACGCCGCAGGCTGGCCTGACGCCAAGGGGACGGTGTTGGTGGTGGGCCACCAGCCCACCCTGGGGGAGTCAGCCAGCCTCTTGCTGTTCGGCGAGGCCGTTGGGATGAGCATCAAGAAAAGCGGCGTGGTCTGGCTCACCAACCGGGTACGGGGCGAGATGCCCCAGACCCTGCTGAAGGCCGCCATGACCACGGATCTGCTTTAGCGCAAATTACTCCAGGCCCAGTTGCTCCACCCAGGCCAGGGCCTTCAGATGGGCCTCGCTGACCTGGTCTGGGGACAGCATCAGGGCCGTGGTGAGTTCCTCAAGGCGGTCCACGTCGCCGCTTTCCACGGCTTCGGTCAGGGCCAGGAACGGCCCGTACAGTCCGCTGCGGTCCGTCAGGGCATCGGCGATCTTCTCCGGGATGACCAGGCGTTCCAGAACCTGCTCCATGGTCATTTCCAGCATGGCGGGCAGAAGGGAAAACACGCCGACGATGAACAGGTTGTCCTGGTCGCTCCGGGGCAGCTCGGTCTTGCCCAGCAGTTCGCACAGGCGGCCCCGGGTGATGGCGGTGCGTGCCTGGGCGGGGGAAGTGGCGTTGGAGCCCGCCGTCACAAGTAGCAGGGTGAGCCACCGGTAGAGGGGTTGCATGCCCAGGATGCTGACTGCATGGCGGATGGACTGGACCTCGCAGGATAGCCCGAAGCCCGCCGAATTGATGTAGCGCATGAGCTTGAAGGTGAGGGCCACATCCTTCTTGAAGAGGGCTTCCAGGTCCTTGACTTCAGCACCCTGGCGCACCTTTTCCAGCAACTGGAGGACGGTGGCATGCACGGGATTGATGACCCGTTCCACCAGCGTTTCGGGGCGGGCAAAGTAATAGCCCTGGAAGAAATCGAAACCCAGTTCCTGACAGTGCTTGAATTGCTCCAGGGTTTCCACCTTCTCTGCCACCAGTTTGACCGGGTGGCGCCGCACTGTTTTGACCAGCCTGCTCAACTCCTCCGGTGTATGGGCCAGTACGTCCAGTTTGACGTAATCGGCCAGGGGCAGCAGGGGCTCCGCTTCCGGAATGTAGTGGAAATCGTCCAGGGCGAAGCGGTAACCCTCCTGTTTCAACTCACGCAACCGTTCCAGTACCTCGTCGGTGACCTGGACGGTTTCCAGGACCTCGATCACCACGTTTTCCTTGGGGAGCAAGGAGGAGAAACTGGACATCAGCATGGGGACTTCCATGTTGATGAAGGCCTTCTTGCCCTTCAGCAACCATTCCGTACCCATGTTGCACAGGGCATTGGCGATGATGGTGATGCCGGCGTCCACGTCGGAGGTTAAGCGGGCGCTTTGGGCATGGGCCGAGTGACGGAACAACAGTTCGTAGGCGATGATGGTGTGTCCGGCATTGACGATGGGCTGCCGGGCGATGAAGGCGTTGTTGCTCATAAGTCCCTTGGGTTGTTGTCAGCCTCGCGAGAAGAGGCTGTTCGGTGTGTCGGTTTGCACGTCGGTGAGCAGTTCCTCCATGTCCAGCACCAGCACGATGGAGCCGTCACCGGAGAGGGTGGCGCCGGCGATGCCCTTGGGCTTGATGTCGGACAGGGGTTTGATCACCACATCGTCCCGGCCCACGAAGCCGTCCACCGCGAGGATGAAGGTGGAATCGGCGGCGTGCATGAGGACGCCGAAGGAAGGCGCCTTCCGGGCTTCCCAGCCGATAAGCCTGGCGAGGCTCCGTACCGGAAGCACCTCGTCGCGCACCACCATGGTCGCGCGGCCGGATACCCGCTGGACCTCCTGCTGCTTGATGGGGATGATCTCCCGCACCATGGACAGGGGTACGGCGAAGGACTGGTTGTTCAGGCGCACCACCAGAACGGGCAGGATGGCAAGGGTGAGGGGCAGGGAGATGGTGAAGGTGGACCCCTGGCCCGGCACGGACAGTACATCGATCTTGCCATTGAGCTTGGTGATGTTGGTCTTCACCACGTCCATGCCCACGCCCCGGCCCGATACGCTGGAGATTTCGTCCTTGGTGGAAAATCCCGGCAGGAAAACCAGATGCAGGCTCTGGCGATCATCCAGGCTGTTGGCGGTTTCGTTGTCGATGAGCCCCTTCTGGATGGCCTTGTTGCGGATGACGTCGGGACGCATGCCCTTGCCGTCGTCGGAAATCTCGATGTAGATGTGGTCTCCCACCTGGCTCGCGGACAAGGTGACGATGGCCTTGGGGGACTTGTTGGCCGACTGGCGCTCCTCGGGGGATTCCACGCCATGGTCCACCGCGTTGCGGACCAGATGGACCAGGGGGTCGTTCAGGTCCTCGATCATGGTCTTGTCCAGCTCGGTTTCCTCGCCGGAGAGCACCAGTTCCACGTCCTTGCCCAATTGGCGGGCCAGGTCCCGGGCGAGGCGCGGGTATTTCTGGAACAGGCGGCCGATGGGCTGCATCCGGGTTTTCATGACCGCGTTCTGCAGGTCCGAGACCAGGAGATCCAACTGGCTCACGGCGATATCCAGTGACTTCAGGGTTTCCTGGTCTGTCTTGCCATGGAGGATCTGGCTCTTGAGGTTGGCGATGCGGTTCTTGGTCAGGCCGATCTCGCCGGACAGGTTGAGCACCTGGTCCAGACGTGCCGTATCCACGCGTATGGTGGTTTCCTTCTGCAGGTTCTGGGGTGGCGCGGCCCCAGCGCTTACAGGTCGTGCGCTGGGCGTGGGGAGGTCCTGGGGTGGGGCGGAACGGGGCACGGGCTCCGGCTGGGGTGCGTTGGCAACAGCCTCGCTGACGGCCTTAGCCACTTCAATGGTCGGCGCGGCAGCTGGCGCAGCGGAAGGGATGGGAGCGCCGGTCAGGGCTGCATGGAGCACATCCCAGTTGATGTCGTCATCCCCCGCCTGGGATGGCACCTCGGCAGGCACCGAGGCAGGGGCGGCAGGGGCGGCAGGGGCGGTGGACACGGCGGGGCTGGCGGGCGCCCGCACGGGCTGGCCGGCCAGCGCTGCCTCCAGGTTGGCCAACAAACCAGCTTCGGCAGGGCCTGGCTGAACACTTTGGGACAGGTCGCCAAACATGTGCCGAACGGTGCCCGTGGCCGCCAGTATGGTGTCCATGAGTTCCGGGCTCAGGGCCAGTTCCCCGTTGCGGAGCTTGTCGAACAGGTTCTCCGTACGATGGCACAAGGCCACCAGGTGCTCGACGTTCAGAAAGCCCGCGCCGCCCTTGATGGTGTGGAAGCCCCGGAAGATATCGTTGAGGAGATTCTTGTCATCAGGCCGTTTTTCCAACTCGACCAGCTTGTTATCCACCTGGGACAACAACTCTCCCGCTTCCAGCAGGAAATCCTGGAGTAGTTCTTCCATTCCAGCGAAATCGCTCATCGTTGTCTCCTTCTAGGGCGGCGAGGGGCCACAGACGAGCCCGCCATGTTCATTGTCCGGACCATTCGCCTTGCACCATCAAAAACCCAGGCTTTCCAGCAGATCGTCTACCTGGGCCTGGCTAGTCACTACATCACTGCGCCCCGCTGAGTTGATGACAGGCCCGTTGAGCAGGCCAGGCGACACGGATTGGCGTTTTTCCTGGGGGGTGGTTTCGATGAGTAGCCCCAGCAGCTGGCTTTCCAGTTGCTGGGCCGCCTCCAGGATTTTCTTGATGACCTGGCCGGTGAGGTCCTGGAAATCCTGGGCCATGATGATTTCCATGAGTTGGGCGTTGGTGGAGGCGGTCTGCTGGGGTACCTGGGCCAGATAGGCGCGGGTGTCCTGAACCAGGGCCTTGAATTCGTTGACACCCAGTTGCTTGCTGAACAGCTTGTCCCATTGCCCGGACAGATTCTGGGCGGTCAGGCCCATTTGCTCCTGTATGGGTTGGGCGTTTTCTGCGGCGTTCAGGGTCCGCTCCGCCGCCTGGGCGGTCATGGAGGCGATGTAGTTCAGGCGGTCCCGGTTGTCGGGCAGGTCGCTCGCCACCTTTTCCAGGGTCTTGTCCAGCCCCAGTTCCCGCAGCAGGTTGTGCAGTCCCCGGGTCATGTGGCCGATCTGGGCGAAAACCCGTTCCGGGCAAACATTTTCGTCCGCGCTTCCACCCATCTCTTCATGGCTGACCGCCACGGCAATGCTGTCAAAGAGCGCTTCCAGTTCGGGCGTGTCAGCGTCCGGGGAATTTGCCTCGGGCACAGGGGCCGGCGCGGGTGCCGTGGCCTCAGCTATGCTGTCGAACAGGGCTTCGAGTTCTGCAGAGTCGCCGCTCATTGCTGTTCCTTGTTCAGTTCAGTGGCCCATGCAACCTGGATTACATGCCGTACTTTTCGAAGATCTTGCCCATCTTTTCTTCCAGGGTGGCAGCCGTGAAGGGCTTGACGATGTAACCGGAGGCCCCGCTCTGGGCAGCTTCGATGATGTTTTCCTTTTTCGCCTCGGCTGTGATCATGAGCACGGGCAGGTGCTTAAGGGTGGCGTCGGCGCGAATGGCCTTGAGCAGTTCTATGCCTGTCATGTTGGGCATGTTCCAGTCCGTGACCACGAACTGGAAGTTGCCCCCGTGCAGTTTCTGAAGTGCGGCAACGCCGTCCTCGGCTTCGTCCACGTTGGTGTATCCCAATTCCTTGAGCAAATTGCGCACGATCCGGCGCATGGTGGAGAAATCGTCTACCACCAGAAATTTCATGTTCTTGTCGGCCATCGCGGTCCTCTCAATACCTTTGTTCCATGCATGCTAGGGGCATGTGGCGGGACATTTTAGCGTGGGGTCCTAGCGTTTTAGAAAAGCCAGCAAAGTCTCGGCCAATACCGCCGGGTCGAACTTGGCCACATAGGCGTCCACCCCTACTTTCTGTCCCATGGTCCGATTGGCTTCCGAGGAGAGGGAGGAATGCATGATGACGGGGATGCCGGCAAAGCGCTGATCGGACTTTATGTTCTTGGTGAGCACGTAGCCGTCCATTTCGGGCATTTCCGCGTCCACCAGGATGAGCTGGACCGTGTTCTTGACCGGCTTGCGTTCGGCCGCGCTCCTGTCCGCCATGTTGACCAGCTTGTTCCAGGCCTCGCGGCCATCGTTGGATTGAATGTATTTGACGCCCAGCTGGTCCAGCACGGAAACGATCTCCTTGCGGGCCACGGAAGAATCGTCCGCGAAAAACACGGTGGCATCCCGGACGCTTTCCACCTTGGGCAGACTCGGCATGGCTTTTTCACCCAGCACCTCCACCAGTACCCGTTCCACGTCCAGGATGGAGACCAATCGGCCATCATCCAGTTCGGTGATGGCCGTGATCATGCCGTCCTGGCCGGCCAGGTTGTTCTCCGGGGGTTTAACCTTGTCCCAGTCCACCCGGATGATGCGGTCCACGTCCTGGACCAGGAAACCTTGGGTGTGACGGGAGAACTCCGTGACGATGAGGGTTTCGCCGATGCCTTCGGGAGCCCCCTCAAGGCGGATGAAGCGGGCAAGGGAAATGACCGGAATGATGCTGCCCCGCAGGGAGATCACACCCTCCACGCCGTCGGGCATGTTGGGCGTAAGCGTGATGGGGGGCGTGGGGGAGACCTCCCGAACCTTGAAGACGTTGATACCAAAGGTTTCGTGGGTACCCAGGGAAAACATGAGCAGTTCCATCTTGTTGGAGCCGGCAAGTTTGGTCCGGGCATCCACGGCCTCCAGAAGCTTGGCCGGTTCCAAAGGATTCATGGTTGCTATCTCCGATTACTTGAGCAGGCGGTTGAGCACTTCGGCCAGGCGATGGGGCTCGAATTTTGGCACGTACTCGTCCACGCCCACCGAGAACCCCAACTGCTTGTTGGCGTCGGAGGAAAGTGAGGAGTGCATGAGCACGGGGATGCCGGCGAAGCGAGGGTCGCCCTTGATGTTCTTTGTTAGGACGTAACCGTCCATCTCGGGCATTTCTACGTCCGTCAGGATCAGTTGCACCAGTTCGTTCACCGGCTTGCCGGAGATCTCGGCCTGAGCCGCAATCTTCTGCAGCTCATCCCAGGCCTGGCGGCCGTTGATGCTGGGAATGCCATGGATGCCGAGGGCCTCCAGGGTGCGTTCCACCTGTTTGCGGGCCACTGAGGAGTCATCGGCGTAGAAAACGGTGCGGTTGGGCTTGTCCAGGGGCTCGAGGCTGGCGAACAGATGGCTGTCGTCTTCCTGGGAGGTGTCGGCAAGGATTTTCTCCACGTCCAGCATCATGACGAGGCGCCGGTCGGGCAACTCGGTTACCGCCGTGACGAGCCCGCCCATGCGGGCCACCAGCATGCTGGGCGGAACTTTCATCTCGGCCCAGTCCAGGCGCAGGATGGTGTCCACTTCGCCCACCAGGAACCCTTGTGTATGGCCGTTATACTCGGTGACGATCATGATGGAAGGCGGCGCATCAGTCGAAATGCCAATGTACTTGGCCAGATCCACCACGGGCACCAGTACCCCCCGCAGGCTGACCATGCCTTCCACCGCGGGCGGCATGTCCGGCGCTCGGGTGATTTCTGGGATGCGCATGACTTCCCGCACCTTGAACACGTTGATGCCGAAGGTTTCCTTGCGACCGGTGTTCGTGTCCGTACCCAGGGTAAACAGCAGGATCTCCAGCTTGTTCGCCCCTGCAAGACGGGTGCGGGCATCAATGCGTCTTAACAAATCCGACATGGCGGCCTCATGTGCAAAGTATCCAGACTCCTCTGGCTGGGAATCTTCCTTCCAATCATCGGCCTATTGGCTAAAAACTTTAGGGAGAGCATACGAAAGTCAGCCCTGGGCGATGGTTTAATATCAACCATTCATGCTGGTTACCAATGCCATGTCCATACATGCCCCTGACGACGCGGAGCTCAGACAGGCCTTCGCGCTGTTCAGCCAAACCTCGGAGAAATTGGCCGAGACCTATCTGGAACTCCAGTCCCAGGTGGGGCGCCTGACCAGTGAGCTGGCCGCGGCCAACGGCGAGTTGGCACGACGTGAACGATTGTCCGCCCTGGGCGAGATGGCGGCCCAGGTGGCCCACCAGCTGCGCACCCCCCTGGCAACGGCCTTGCTTTACACCGGCCATCTGGCGCGGACCCAGGTCAAGGATGCCGATCGCATCCGCTTCGCCGAGAAAACACTGGGTCGCCTCCGTTATCTGGAACGGCTGATCCAGGACATGCTCCTGTTCGTCAAGGGCGCCCAGGTGTCCGGTGAAGTGTTCCCGGTGTCGCCCCTGCTGGACGAATTGGTACAGACCCTGGAGCCCCACGCTGCCGCCAGTGGCGTGGACTTGTCCGTCCAGCCCTGGCAGGGCAGCGCTGTCCTGCAGGGCGACCGGCAGGCCATCGCCGGAGCGCTGATCAACCTCGTGGAGAATGCCCTGCAGGCCTGCGTCCCCGGAGGACAGGTGCATTTGTCCGTGGCGGGAGAGGGGAGCCCGTTTGCCGCGTTCCGTGTGGAGGATGATGGCGCGGGCATCCCGGAGGGGGCCCGGGAGCGCCTGTTCGAGCCCTTCTTTACCACCCGGGGGGAAGGCAGCGGCCTGGGCCTGGCCATCGTGCGCCAGGTGGCGGATGCACACGGCGGCTGGGTGGAGTGGGCGCCACGGGAGGCGGGGGGCAGTCGGTTCACCCTCTACCTGCCCTTCGCGCCCCAGGAGCATGCCCATGGCTGAAACCCTGCCGGTGTTGGTGGTGGAGGACGATGCCCCCCTGCGGGAGGCCCTGGCCGATACCCTGGAGTTGGCAGGCTATTCGGTCATGTCCGCGGACGACGCGGAACAGGCCCTGGCCTGGCTGGACAAGGGATCGCCTGGCCTGGTGCTTTCGGACGTGCAGATGCCGGGCATGGATGGCCATGCCTTGTTGCGCGCCATCAAGGCCAGACATCCCGATATCCCCGTGTTGATCATGACCGCCTACGGCCAGATCGAGCGGGCGGTGGAGGCCATGCGGGATGGCGCGTCCGATTACCTGCCCAAGCCTTTCGAACCCGAGCGCCTGCTGGCTGCGGTGGCGCGTTACTACCGTCAGGAAAGTGCATCGGACGAGTCGGGCGTGGTGGCCGAGGATGCCGCCACCCAGGCCTTGCTGGACCTGGCCCGGCGCGTGGCCGGCACGGATACCACGGTGCTCCTGACGGGGGAATCCGGCGTGGGCAAGGAGGTGTTCGCCCGCTATATCCACCGCCATTCCGCCCGGCATCCGGGGCCCTTCGTGGCGGTGAACTGCGCGGCCATCCCGGAAAGCCTGCTGGAATCCGTGCTGTTCGGCCACGAAAAGGGGTCGTTCACCGGCGCTGCCACGGCTCAGGCCGGCAAGTTCGAGCAGGCCAACGGCGGCATACTGATGCTGGACGAGATGGCAGAACTCCCCCTCAATCTCCAGGCCAAGCTGCTCAGGGTGCTGCAGGAACGTGAGGTGGAGCGGGTGGGCGGGCGCCAGCCCGTACCCCTTGATGTGAGGGTGATCGCCGCCACCAACCGGGACCTGGCCACTTGCGTGCGGGAAGGACGCTTCCGCGAGGACCTGTACTACCGGCTGAATGTTTTCCCCCTGGAGATCATGCCGTTGCGGCAAAGGCGGGGAGACATACCTGCGCTGGCGAGGCATTTCCTGAAGCGCTTCGAGGACGTGATCGGACGGCGTGGCTTTCTGCTCTCCGATGCGGCCTTGACTGAATTGACTGGGTATGACTGGCCCGGTAACATCCGTGAGCTATGTAACGTGGTACAGCGGGCCATGGTGCTGGCCCCCGGGGCGGAGATCCTTCCCGAGCACTTGATGCTGCCGCGCCAGTCTGCCACGGGCCGAACAGTTTCTGCCTCGGCAAGCTCGAGCGAAATGGGGCTCAAGGACGTGGAGCGGGAGACAATCCTGGATACCCTGCGCCGTATGGGTGGTTCCAGGCGACGCACGGCGGAAGCCTTGAACATGAGCGAGCGGACCCTGCGTCACAAGCTCAAGCAGTACCGCGAGGCAGGATTTCTGGATGGAGATGACCTCCTATAATGGGCTTCAGGAGGTAGGGCGATGAGCAATATCGATCAGATGGTGAACCAGTTGCGCGCCGTGGCGGTGCAGGCAGCGGGTGGATCCGCGCCTCAGTCAGCCCTGGCTGTCGACTCCGGACAGGACTTCGCGGCCTTGTTGAAATCGGCGGTGGACGAGGTCAATAGCGCCCAGATGGACGCAAAGCAGCTGACACGACAGTTCGAAGCCGGCGACCCCGATGTCAACCTACAGGATGTGGTCCTCTCCTTGCAGAAGGCCAGTCTGTCCTTCCAGACCATGGTGCAGGTACGCAATAAACTGGTATCGGCCTACCAGGAAATCATGAACATGCAGGTCTGATCGGGACACGGTTGACGGATGGCCATTCCGGCACAGAACCTTCTCAACAACTTTTCCCTGCGCTTCAATCAACTGCCCGCCTCCAGAAAAATGGGGATTGCGGCAGCCGTGGCGGCGTCCATCGCCCTGGTCGTGGGGTTGTTCCTGTGGTCCAGCAGCCCGGACTACCGCGTACTGTTCTCCAACCTGTCGGAGAAGGACGCGGGGGCGGTCACCGCGACCCTGCAGCAGATGAACGTGGCCTACAAGACCGAGGCGGGGGGAACACTGCTGGTGCCCTCGGACCAGGTCTACGACCTGCGCTTCAAGCTGGCAGCCCAGGGCTTGCCCAAGGGTGGGGCCGTGGGCTTCGAGCTGATGGACGCCGCCAAGCTGGGCATGACCCAGTTCCAGGAACAGGTCACCTACCAGCGGGGCCTGGAAGGTGAACTGGCCCGTTCCATCCAGTCCCTGTCTCCCGTTGAATCCGCCCGGGTTCACCTGGCCATCCCCAAGCCTTCCGTCTTCATCCGAGACAGGCAGGCGCCTTCGGCGTCCGTGCTGGTAAACATGCATGCCGGGCGGGCACTGGATGCGGGCCAGGTCCAGGCCATCGTGCATCTGGTCTCCAGCAGCGTTCCGGAACTCTCGCCCAAGAACGTGACCGTGGTGGACCAGGCCGGCAATCTGATGACGGCCAGGAACGACGGTGGTGCCATCCAGGGTCTGGATGCCAGCCAGCTGGATTACCTGCGCCAGATGGAGTCCTACTATGCCCAGCGCATCGAGGCCATCGTCTCGCCCATCGTGGGCCAGGGCAACGTCAAGGCGGAGGTGCGGGCCGACCTGGACTTCTCCCAGTCAGAGGCCACCAGCGAGACCTACAAGCCCAACCCCACGCCGGAGGCCCAGGCCATCCGCAGCCAACAGTCCGTGGAGGACATCAACGCCACCGGAAACCAGGCCCAGGGTGTGCCGGGAGCCCTGACCAACCAGCCTCCCGGTCCCGCCACTGCGCCCACCACTGCCCCGGCAGGCGCCAACGCGGGGTCCAACCCCACTACGGCTGGGCAGGGTGGTGGGGGCGGTTCGAGCCGCAAGGAAAGCACGGTCAATTTCGAGCTGGACAAGACCATACGCCACGTTAAGGACCCGGTGGGCCGGGTCAAGCGCCTCTCCGTGGCCGTGGTGGTGAACTACCGGGCGGCGATTCCGGGCCCGGAAGGTGAGCCCGGCAAGCCCACGCCCCTGACAGCCCAGGAACTGGAGCAGATCAACAATCTGGTGAAAGAGTCCATGGGCTTCAGCCAGGAGCGTGGCGACACGGTCAACGTGGTGAATGCGGCCTTCACGGAGGCCAAGGTCGAAATGGACATTCCCCTCTGGAAGGATCCGGATAACGTTTCCATGGCCAAATCCCTGCTCAAGAACCTCGTCGTATTCGGCCTGGCCTTCTATCTGGTCTTCGGGGTTCTGCGCCCCCTGTTGCGGGATCTGCTCAAGGCGCCGGTTGCGGTAACGCCCGAGGGCATTGGGCTCGACGGCAGCGAGCGCGGTGCGGCGGGAATGGAGGGCGCTTCCGGGGCCGGGCGTGGTGATACCTACGGGGAGACCCTTGTGAAGGTCAAGGAGTTCGCCAAGACCAACCCCCAGCTCACGGCTGACATCATCAAGGAATGGATGGCCAAGGAATGAGCGAGCAAAGCATCAAGGAGTGCGCCATCCTGATGCTCGCCCTGGGGCATGAAGAGGCCGCCGAGGTATTCAAGTATCTGGGCCCCAAGGAGGTGCAGAAGCTGGGCACCGCCATGACCACCGTGGGCAACGTCAGCCGGGAGCAGATGGATGTGGTGCTGCGGTCCTTCCATGACGAGACCGAAGGCCGCGTCAGCCTGGGGGACTCCAGCGAGTACATCCGCTCCGTGCTCAAGAAGGCCCTGGGAGACGACAAGGCCGGGCATCTCATCGACCGCATCCTTCAGGGGAACGAAAGCGCGGGCATCGAGAGCCTGAAGTGGATGGATTCCGCCAGCGTGGCGGAAATGATCCGCAACGAGCATCCCCAGATCATCGCCACCATCATGGTGCACCTGGACCGGGACCATGCCAGCGAGATCCTCAACATGTTGCCGGAGCGTCTGCGCAACGACGTGATGCTGCGCATCGCCACCCTGGAAGGGGTCCAGCCCCTGGCCATGCGGGAACTCAACGAAGTCCTGACCCAACTGCTTTCGGGCGGCGAGGTTACCAAGAAGAGTTCCCTGGGGGGCGTGAAGACTGCGGCCGACATCCTCAACTACATGGGGGGCGCCATCGAGGCCTCGGTACTGGCCAATATCCGCGAGCACGACGCGGATCTGGCCCAGAAGATCCAGGACCAGATGTTCACCTTCGACAACATCCTGGAACTGGACGACCGTTCCGTGCAGTTGTTGTTGCGGGAGGTCCAGTCCGAGACCCTCATCATCGCCCTCAAGGGCACGTCCCAGGATCTCAAGGACAAGATCTTCAAGAACATGTCCAGCCGTGCCGCCGAGGCCCTCAAGGAAGATCTGGAGGCCAAGGGGCCCGTGCGGCTCTCCGAGGTGGAGGCGGAACAGAAGGAAATCCTCAAGATTGTGCGCAAGCTGGTGGACGAAGGCCAGATCGTGCTGGGCGGCAAGGGGGGCGAAGAGGGTTTGGTGGAATAATTCCATCTCGCCTCCTGACAGCAACCCGCAGCCACCATGTCCAAAGTCATACCAAAGGAACAACTCACCGCATACCAGCGCTGGGAATTGGCGGCGTTCGAGGAAAGCGAAACCCCGCCTCGAACCGGAGCGGCTGGCTCTCCCGCGGGCCATGTCCAGGACGGGTTCGATGAGGACACAGACCTGCGTCTGAATCTACCCACCGCTGAGGATCTGGAGCACATTCAACAGGCAGCCTGGCAGGAGGGCTACAACCTGGGCCTGGAGGAAGGCCGCAAGGCAGGATTCGAGACGGGACGCCAGGAGGGGGAGAAATATGCCCGCCAACTGCGGCTCCTGACCGAATCCCTGGAGTCCGAGCGCCTGCGCCAGGATGGGGAAGTGGCCCAGGAAATCCTGACCCTGGCCCTCGTCGTGGCACGGCAGGTGGTGGGAACCAGTCTGCGCGTGAAGCCGGAACTGTTGCTGGACACCATGCGCCAGGCCCTGCTGTCGCTCCCCTCGCTCAGTGGCCACTATCGTGTCTTCGTGCATCCTGACAGTGCCCAGGTGGTCAGGGACTGGCTGGCCCAGGAACACAACCACCTGTCATGGAAACTGGTGGAGGACGAGCAGATGGAGCCGGGCGGCTTTCGTTTCGAGAGTGCCCACAGCGAGTTGGACGGTTCGATGCAGGTCCGCTGGCGGGAGATTTCCGAATGCCTGGGGGCGAGCACCGAGTGGCTGGACTGAGCCGCGCCGCCAACCTCGTCGGCTATCTTCGGGACTGTCAGGAGGCGGTGGGTCAGATCATGCCCTGGCGTACCAGTGGTCGCCTCACCCGGGTGGCTGGGCTGGTCATGGAGGCTTCTGGCCTCAAGCTGGCCACGGGGGTGTCCTGCCGTGTAGTCATGCCCGGTGGCCAGCAGGTGGACGCGGAGGTGGTGGGGTTTTCCGGCGAGCGCCTGTTCCTGATGCCATCCACCGACGTATATGGTCTGGCACCCGGGGCCCATGTGGAATTGTCCGGTTCCTGTTCCTTCGAACCGCCCCTCATCAGCAAGCCCTTCGTCCGGCGCCGCCGTATCGAGGACCGCATACGCCAGGTGGCGGTGGGCCCGGAACTGCTGGGGCGGGTCATCGACGGCGCGGGCCGCCCCCTGGACCGCCTGGGCGCCGTGGAGGCGCCCAGGCGGGTGCCCCTGTATGCCCGACCCTTCAACCCCATGGAGCGGGAGCCCATCAAGGATGTGCTGGACGTGGGGGTCAGGGCCATCAATGCCCTGCTGACCGTGGGGCGGGGCCAGCGCATGGGCCTGTTCGCCGGCAGCGGCGTGGGCAAGTCCATGTTGCTGGGCATGATGGCCCGCTATACCGCCGCGGACGTGGTGGTGGTGGGACTCATCGGCGAGCGGGGCCGGGAGGTGAAGGACTTCATCGAGAACATCCTCGGCGAGGAAGGCCTGCGTCGGGCTGCGGTCGTGGCCGCCCCCGCCGACTCGCCACCCCTGCTGCGTCTGCATGGCGCGGCCTACGCCACGGCCATCGCCGAGTACTTCCGCGACCAGGGCATGAACGTACTGCTGATCATGGATTCCCTGACCCGCTATGCCCAGGCCCAGCGGGAGATCGCCCTGGCCGTTGGTGAACCTCCGGCCACCAAGGGCTACCCGCCGTCGGTCTTCGCCAAGATGCCCCAACTGGTGGAACGGGCCGGCAATGGACGCAAGGGCGGCGGCTCGATCACCGCCTTCTACACCGTGCTCATGGAAGGGGACGATCAGCAGGATCCGGTGGCTGACGCCGCCCGGGCCATCCTTGACGGACACATCGTGCTGTCACGCCAATTGGCAGACCAGGGGCATTACCCCGCCATCGATATAGAGGCCTCCATTTCCCGTGCCATCACTGAATTGTTGTCACGCCAGGACATGGATCGGGTGCGGCGGTTCAAGGCCCACTATGCCCGTTATCAACGCAGCCGGGATCTGATAACCATCGGTGCCTACAGCAAGGGAAATGATCCCCAATTGGATGAGGCGATCGCCTTATATCCAAGGATGGAGCAATTTCTTGTTCAGGACTTCCTGGACAAGGAAGCCTATTTGCCCAGCCGGGAGCAACTGGAAGCCTTGCTGGCCAGGAGTTGAAGAGGCGAAACACAACGAGAGCCGGGCACAGGGGCCGGCCCCCGCATGGTCAATCGCACGTCAGCCGTTTTCGTCCCGGGACTTGCTCGCCAGACGGGTCCAGATAAACAGGCCCATGGCGATGAGAAATCCGATGGTAAACAGGCTCAGCAGGCCGATGTCGCTGCCAAAGAGTTCTTTCATCACGGCGTCCATTTACAAGCTCCTTTTTAGGCCCCTTAAGGGTGCGTTGATGGATTGTGTGCACCTGCGTGCAGGCTCGTCTCTTCAGTAAAGGGCGCCTGCCAATCACCTTCCAGACGCCAGCGGTTACCCGCCGGTTCCAGGATGAGATGGCGCTTGCCCTGGCCCGTTAATGCCACCTGGGCTTGATATTTCCCCTGTCCTACAACCTGCAGGGGGATTATTTGATCCAGTTCCACCTTGGTCGGGTGCACCAGCGTCAGTTGGAGCGCTTCACCATCTGCTGGCAGATTTTCCACATTCAGAAGCAAGGTGCCTTCCTCATGGGCCAGCCGGGCGGAAATGCCCAGGCGTGCCGCCGACGCCAGAGCTTCCCGGGGCGCCACCACGGCCATGCCCGTCTTGACGTAATCCGCCTTGACCAGGTCATCCGGATCCCTGGCAGCGATGTAGACCGTGGTGAGGCCCGCCACCACGGCGCTCAGCGGCAGGGCGATGATCAGCCAGACCATGCGCTCCTTCCACCAGGGCAGGTTGTGTTTGCCGGGCGCTGCGCTATTCATGGCGTGACCTCATCTCAGGAAGCTGGACTTGGCTTCCCGGGCGATGGAAGCGTCGTCCTCCGCCTGGATGCTGAACAACACAGGATGGCTGGGGCGTTGCAGGTTAAGGCGATCGGTGCGCAGGGATACATTGACGTTGGCGGTGCCCAGGGCAGGGATATCCACCTCGGCGCCGGAATGCACCGTCAGGCCCTTGATGCCCGTGGCCTTGATGGTGTAGCGGTGGGCCTTGGCGTCCATGTTGATGATCTGCAGGCGGTACACGTTCTCGATCTGGCCGTTTTCCACTTCCCTGGACAGGGTTATGCGGTCGCGGATGACGTCGGCGCGCAGGGGGACACGGGCTGCCAAGGTAACCAGGAAGGCAACGATGATGGCTGAAAGCACAACTGTGTAGAAAATCGTGCGGGGGCGGAATACATGGGAAATGATGCTCTTGTCCCCGTATTTACCTTCGATGGCGTTCTGGGTGGAGTAGCGGATGAGGCCCTTGGGATATTCCATCTTTTCCATCACCTGGTCGCAGGCGTCTATGCAGGCGGCGCAGCCGATGCACATGTACTGCAGCCCGTTACGGATATCGATGCCGGTGGGGCAGACCTGCACGCAGATGCCGCAGTCCACGCAATCCCCCAGGCCTTGGGCCTTGTAGTCCGATCCCTTCTTACGGGAGCCACGCCCCTCGCCACGTCGGTAATCGTAGGTGATGATGAGGGTGTCCTGGTCGAACATCACGCTCTGGAAGCGGGCATAGGGGCACATGTACTTGCATACCTGTTCCCGCATGAAGCCGGCGAAGCCCCAGGTGGCGAAGGCGTAAAAGAAGATCCAGAAAGTCTCCCAGGGGCCCAGGTTCCAGGTCAGCAGTTCCTGCCACAGTTCAGTGGCGGGGGTGAAGTAGGCCACGAAGGTGAAGCCGGTCCACAGTGCCAGGATGATCCAGGCCAAGTGCTTGCCGCCCCGTCGCAGAATCTTTTCCCCGCTCCAGGGCATGGTGTTGAGCTTTTGCTGCTTCTTGTAGTCACCCTCGATCCAGCCTTCCACCCACATGAAGAGTTCGGTATAGACCGTCTGGGGGCAGGCATAGCCGCACCAGAGGCGGCCGGCGATGGCGGTGAACAGGAACAGGCCCAGGGCGGATATGATCAGTAGCACGGCCAGCCAGATGAAGTCCTGGGGCCAGAACACCAGATCAAACAGATAGAACTTGCGGGCACCCAGGTCAAAGAGGATTGCCTGCCGGTCATTCCATTGCAGCCAGGGCAGGCCGTAATAGAGGGCCTGGGTCAGCACCACCAGGCCGATACGCCACCAGTTGTACCAGCCGTGCACGGCACGGGGGTAAATCTTCTGGTGCACTGCGTACAGGGATTGTTCCTCTTCGCCCTTTTTGATGATGGGGATGCTGTCGGTGGGCTTGGGATCAGTCAATTTCTCTTCCTCTCAAGTCAGATCGTTAGCCGCCAATCGGATTGGCGGTCTTTTTCTCCGATCCATCCTTAGGGTATCCACTGCTTTGGCGGATCCCGGAAAGCAGGCCGCTCGGGGAACGGCCTGCTTTCCGGGGGCCGGTAGACCGGCCCACCGGGATGAACCGCTTAGTTTGCCGCTGCGGGCGCGGCGCCGTCAGCGGGGGTTGCCGCGTCGGCAGGCATGGCTTCGGCGACCGGGGCGTCAACCACGGGTTTCTGGCCACCACCCAGACCCCATACGTAGGCGGTCAGGAGGTGAATCTTGGCCTCGCCAAGATGGGCCTGGGCGGGCATGCCACCCTTGCGGCCCTTGACGATGGTCTCGATGATGGCTGCCTCGCTGCCACCGTACTGCCAGGCGTCGTCCACGATGTTGGGAAAGCTGGCGGCGGGCATGCCCTTGCCATCCTCGCCGTGGCAGCCGGCGCACACCGCGTACTTGTCCTTGCCGACGGCGGCCAGGGCAGCGTCATGGGGCTTGCCGCCCATGGACAGGACATAGTTGGCGATTTCCTTGGCGCTCTGCTCGTCACCAGCCATGCCGCCAGGCATTTCGGCAATGCGGCCACCAGTGAGGCTGGCCTTGATGTCGTCGGGCGTGCCGCCGAACAGCCACTGGTTGTCGGCCAGATTGGGGAAGCCCCTGGCGCCCTGGGCGTCGGAGCCGTGGCACTGGGAGCAGTAGGTCAGGAACAGGTTCTCTCCCATGCTTCTGGCGTCGGGGTTGGCTGCCACCGTCATGACGTCCTGGCCCATGAAGGGCTGCAGCACGGCATTGAACTTGGCATCCACGCGTTCCTTCTCAATCTGGTACTCCTTGGCGGAAGACCAGTTCCATACACCCTCAAACTTACCCATGCCGGGATACAGGACCAGATAGATGATGCCGAAGAAAATCAGGCCATAGAACATCCACATCCACCAGCGGGGCAAGGGATTGTTGAGTTCCTGCAGGTCGCCATCCCATGTGGGGGCCATCAGTTCAGCCTGCTCTCCTGGGGCCAGTTTTTGGGTGGTCTGGCTTTGGAGCACGTACAGCGAAAAGAGAATGCCTGCGATGCTCAACACGGCAACGTAGTAATGCCAGAAGTCGCTGACAAAGTCGGGAATAGCATATCCAGCAATCATGAGTGTCTCCTAATCAATTAGGCGCTTTGCCGGTCCCATGGTCATCGCCAGCGTCTTCCTGGAAGGGGAGCTGGGCAGCATCGTCGAATTTCTGTTTGTTCTGCCGGTGAAAGGCCCACCAGACGATGCCGATGAACACCAGGAAGAACAGCACGGTGGCGATGGAACCGAAGAGACCAGCGTCCATGTCAGTTAACCTTGGGACCGTAGGTGCCGAGCACCTGCAGATAGGCGATGAGGGCGTCCATTTCGGTCTTGCCGTCTAGCATGGCAGGGGCTTCGGCAATTTCCGCGTCTGTGTAGCCGTGACCGACGATGTTGAGGGTCTTCATCTTCGCCTGGATATCGGAGGCATCGGCCGGGGCATCAGCCAGCCATGCATAGGCCGGCATGTTGGACTCGGGCACCACGGAGCGGGGATCCATCAAGTGGGCGTAATGCCAATCGTCGGAATAACGACCCCCAAGACGATGCAGATCGGGACCAGTGCGCTTGGAACCCCACAAGAAGGGCCGGTCGTAGACGAACTCTCCGGCCACGGAGAAGTGGCCGTAGCGTTCCGTTTCCGCGCGGAATGGACGCACCATCTGGGAGTGGCAGCCTACGCAGCCTTCCCGGATGTAAATGTCCCGGCCCGCCAGTTGCAGGGCGTTATAGGGCTTGAGGCCCTCGATCGGCTGGGTGGTGGATTTCTGGAAGAACAGGGGCACGATCTGGACCAGTCCGCCGATGGACACGACGATGAAGGTCAAGATCATGAGCAGGCCGATGTTCTTTTCAAGAACCTTGTGTGCAGACATGTGTAGTCTCCTTGTCCGTTAGGCCGCGACAGCTTCGGGGATGCGGGCGTCGTTCACAGCCTTGCCGGCGGCGATGGTCTTCCACACGTTGTAGGCCATCAGCAGCATGCCGGCGAAGAACATGAAGCCACCGATCAGACGGATCGCGTAGAACGGATACATGGCGTTCACGGACTGGGCAAAGCTGTAGGTCAGCGTGCCGTCGGCATTGGTGGCACGCCACATCAGGCCCTGGGCCACACCGGCAATCCACAGCGAAGCGATGTATAGGACCACGCCGATGGTGGACCACCAGAAGTGCACGTTGATCAGCCGGGTGCTGTACATCTCCTCGCGGCCGAAGAGGCGCGGGATGAGGTGGTACAGGGAGCCGATGGAGATCATGGCCACCCAGCCCAGGGCGCCGGAGTGCACGTGGCCGATGGTCCACTCGGTGTAGTGGGACAGGGCGTTCACGGTCTTCACGGACATCATGGGGCCTTCGAAGGTGGACATACCGTAGAAGGACATGGCGGTGATCAGGAACTTCAGGATGGGATCGGTGCGCAGCTTATGCCAGGCGCCGGACAGGGTCATGATGCCGTTCATCATGCCGCCCCAGGAGGGCGCGATCAGCATCAGGGAGAAGACCATGCCCAGGGACTGGGCCCAGTCAGGCAAGGCGGTGTACAGCAGGTGGTGAGGACCGGCCCACATGTAGATGAAGTTCAGGGCCCAGAAGTGCACGATGGACAGGCGGTAGGAGAAGATGGGCCGACCGGCCTGTTTGGGGATGAAGTAGTACATCATGCCCAGGAAGGCGGTGGTCAGGAAGAAGCCCACGGCGTTGTGGCCATACCACCACTGCACCATGGCATCCTGCACGCCGGCGTAGGCTGAGTACGACTTGGTAAGGGTCACGGGCAGTTCGGCACTGTTGACAATATGCAGCAAGGCGATAGTGACGATGTAGGCGCCGAAGAACCAGTTGGCCACATAGATGTGCTTGGTCTTGCGCTTCATGATGGTGCCGAAGAACAGCACCGCATAGGCTACCCACACCACGGTGATCAGGATGTCGATGGGCCATTCCAACTCAGCGTATTCCTTGCTGGTGGTGTAGCCCAGGGGCAGGGACACCGCTGCGAGAACGATGATGAGCTGCCAGCCCCAGAACACGAAGGCGGCCAAACCGTCGGACAACAAGCGGGCCTGGCAGGTACGCTGAACTACATAGAGGGAGGTGGCGAAGAGCGCGGAACCGCCGAAGGCAAAGATCACCGCATTGGTATGCAGGGGGCGCAGTCGGCCATAGGACAAGATGGCAGAGAGCGGACCGAGATCCTTGGTAATGTCCGGCCAGATCAGCTGGGTGGCGATGATGACGCCGACCAGCATACCAACAATTCCCCACACAACCGTCATGATGGCGAACTGTCGGACGACCTTATAGTTGTATGTTGCTTCCATACGGGTCTCCTTAGCAGTTAAGGCTGGGTCACAAAAAAATGAATGTCAAAAAACGACATTCAAATCCTAAATAACTAGTTGATCCAAGTCAATGTGGCGTTCCACGTGGTTCCTTGGGCGACGGGCCAGGCAAATCGTCGTCCATGAGGATGCGGTGGGCGGGACCTTCCATGTCCTCGAACTGGCCGCTTTTCACTGCCCAAAGGAAAACCAGGGCAATGACCGCCACGAAAACCAGGCTGAGCGGGATAAGGAGATAGAGGATATCCATGAGGTTTTTTTATTGGTCGCCGCGCATGGTATTTCTTGCCTCAGGAAACATGCAATCAAAAAACTTTATGGCTCCACGCCCCTGATAGCGTCATGGGAAGCAATGCGGGACAGGCGCATGGCATTCAGGACCACCAACAGGGAGGAAAGGGACATGCCTATGCCTGCCATCCATGGAGTGATGTAACCCAGGGCGGCGGCAGGAATGGCCAGCAGGTTGTAGAGGGCGGCCCAGGCCAGGTTCTCACGGATGATCTTCTGGGTCTTGCGGGCCAGGACCACGCCGTCGGCCAGGCGGCCAATCTCGCTGGATAGCAGCACCATGTCCGCTGCTGCCTGGGCCGCTTCGGCCCCCTGGTCCACGGCCACGGATACCTGGGCCTGAGCCAGCACAGGTGCGTCGTTTACTCCATCTCCGGTCATGGCCACCACCGCGCCGGCCTGTTGCAGGGTACGTACCGCTTCCAGCTTGTCCTGGGGCAGCATGTCTCCACGGGCATCCTCGATGTCCAGTTCCCGGGCCAGGGCCTGCACGTTCTCGCCACGGTCGCCGGAATAAAGGTGCAGGCGCACGCCCAGGGTCTTCAGTTCGGCGATGAGCTGGCGAGCCTGGGGCCTCAAGGCGTCCCCAAGGGCGAACCAGGCCAGTACGCCTTCCTGGTCCGCAAGCCCCACCAGGGTGAGGCCCGGGGCGTGAATGTCTTCCGGTACGGCGCCAATGAAATCCGGTGTGCCCAGGCGATAGTCCCGGCCGGTCACGCGGCCGCTGACGCCCTTGCCGGGGATGTAGCGTAGTTCTTCGGCTTCCAGGTTGACGTTGCCCGGAATCGCGGCGCGCAGGGCGGCGGCCACAGGGTGGGTGGCGCCCTGCTCCAGTGCCCGGGCAATGGCCATGGCCTGGTTCTTCTCGCCTCGCTGCACATGCACATCCCGCAGGCTGAATTCGCCCGTGGTCAGGGTGCCCGTCTTGTCGAAGACGAAATCCGTGGCCCGGGCCAGGGTTTCCAGGGCATGGCCCCGGGTGGAAAGCAGGCCCAGGCGGGTCAGGCGCCCAAGGGCGGCGGTGAGGGCAGCAGGGGTGGCCAGGCCCAGGGCGCAGGGGCAGGACACCACCAGCACCGAGACGGTGATCCAGAAGGCCTTGGAGGGATCGGTGAAGTACCAGGCGGTGGCCACTGCGGCGGCGATGAGCAGCAGAGCCAGCACGAACCAGGCCGCTACCCGATCGGCGATGAGGGCTAGGTGGGGCTTCTCAGCCAGGGCCCGGTCCAGCAGGCGCACGATGCCGGAGAGCACCGTGTCGGCGCCCACCTTCTCCACCTTCACCACCAAGGGGCTTTCCAGGTTGAGGGTGCCCCCGATGACAGGACTGCCAGCCTGCTTGCCCACGGGATGGGACTCTCCAGTCAACAGGGACTCGTCCACGTTGGATACGCCTTCGGCGACAGCGCCGTCGGCGGGGAAGCTCTCCCCCGGGCCCACCAGGACATGGTCGCCGGGCACCAGTTTCACGGCGGCCACGGTTTCCTCCTCCCGGCGGGCGGGAAAGGCTGGCAGTCGCACTGCTGCTGCGGGAATGAGCTTGACCAGGCTTTCCGCCGCCTCCGCTGATTTCTTGCGTGCGTTCATTTCCAGGAAACGTCCGGTGAGCAGGAAGAACACGAACATAACAACCGAATCGAAATACACGTCCTCGCTGCCGGTGAAGGTGCCGTATATGCTGGCGGCATAGGCCAGGCCAACGCCCAGGGCCACGGGCACGTCCATGCCGGCCCGGAACAGCCGCAGGTCCCGCCAGGCGCCCTGAAAGAAGGGCCAGGCGGAATAGAACACCACGGGCGTGGTGAGCAGCAGGCTGGCGAAGCGCATCAGGGCCTCGATATCTGCCGCCATGGTGTCGCCTTCGGCCATGTACACGGGCACGGCGTACATCATGACCTGCATCATGCCCAGGCCGGCGATGGCCAGCCGGCGGATGGCGGTATTGCGCTCCTTACGGAATAGTTCTTCCTGGCGATTGGTGTCGAAGGGATAGGCCAGGTAGCCGATCTCCTGAATGCTCTTCAGGATGTCGGAGAGCCGGATCCTGCCGTTGTCCCAGCGCACCCGGGCGCGACGGGTGGAGAAGTTGATGTCCACCCCCAGCACCCCGGGCAGCTGGAGCAGATGGCGCTCGTTCAACCATACACAGGCGGCGCAGACGATGCCCTCCAGGATCAGGTTGGCCTCGCGCAGGTTCGCGTCCTCCCCGGCGCTGCTGACAAAGCTGGCCTGCACCTCCGGAATGTCATAGAGCTTGAGGTTCTTGAGTTCCTCCAGGGCCGCTTCCGGCGTGGGAGGCATGTCGGTGCGCAGACGGTAATAATCCGCGTTGCCCGAGTCGATGATGGTTTGGGCCACGGCCTTGCAACCCAGGCAGCACGCGGGCCTTGCAGTGCCCTGGTAATTGATGACGTAGCTTGTGCCCCGGGGTACGGGCTCGCCGCAATGGAAACAGATGGCGGATGAAGCGGGGAAGTCGTTTGCGTCGGGCATGGCGGCGGATTCTACCCGGCCGGGGATCACCGCGCCCCCGGGGCCGACTCTTGGTCGGCTCCGTTCTCCATGGGGGGATGGTCTTGTCTGGGGCGGTCCAGAGTTCAGTTTGTCAGATGGTTGGCCAGGGCGGCGAACTCCGCGACAGACAGGGTCTCCCCCCGCCGCGCCGGATCAATGCCCACTGCGGCGAAGGCGGTGTCGTCCGCCACGCCTTTCAGGGTGTTGCGCAGGGTCTTGCGGCGCTGGCCGAAGGCCCGGGCCACCACGTCGGCGAAGACCTTGTGGTTTGTGCAGGGCACGGCTTCGGCAGGCAAGGGCACCAGGCGCACGATGGCCGAATCCACCTTGGGCGGCGGCTGGAAGGCGCCGGGCGGCACGATGAACAGCCGGGTGACGGCGAAGCGGGCCTGGAGCATCACCGACAGGCGGCCATAGTCCGGGGTATCCGGGGCGGCGGCCATGCGGTCCACCACCTCCTTTTGCAGCATGAAGGTCATGTCGCGAATGCCGGCCGCATAGTCCGCCAGATGGAAGAGCAGGGGCGAGGAGATGTTGTAGGGCAGGTTGCCGACCACCCTTAAATCGTTGCCCAGGGCACCGAAGTCGAAGTTCAGGGCGTCTGTCTGGTGGATGGCCAGTCGCTCAGCGGGCAACTCGGCCTGAAGACGCGCAACCATGTCCCGGTCGAACTCCACCACGTGCAGGTGCCTCAGGGCGTCCAGCAGGGGCCGGGTCAGGGCACCGGGGCCGGGGCCGATCTCAACCATCAGGTCGTCCGGCTCTGGACGGATGGCGGCCACGATGCGGGCGATGTAGTGCTGGTCCACCAGGAAGTGCTGGCCCAGGTGTTTCTTGGCGCGGGGAAGGGGGGGGTTCATGCTTGCCTGGCTCGGTGTCTGGCCATCTCCAGGGCGGTGGCGATGGCTACCCGCAGGCTGCCGTCGTTAACCCGGCCCTGGCCTGCAAGGTCCAGGGCCGTGCCGTGGTCCACGGAGGTGCGGATGATGGGCAGGCCCAGGGTCACGTTCACGCCTTCCCCGAAGCTGGCGTGTTTCAGCACCGGCAGGCCCTGGTCGTGGTACATGGCCAGCACCGCGTCACAGGCCTCCAGATGCTTGCGCTGGAACAGGGTGTCGGCGGGGAGGGGGCCCATGAGATCGATGCCCTGGGACCGGAGGCGGGCCAGCACGGGCTCGATTACCTCGATCTCCTCCCGGCCCAGGTGGCCCCCTTCCCCCGCGTGGGGGTTCAGGCCGGCCACCAGGATGCGGGGCGCGGCGATGCCGAAATCCCGTTTCAGTGAGGCATGGAGGATGCGCAGGGTCTCCTCCACGGCTGCGGGGGTGATGGCGTCGGCCACCTCCCGGATGGGCAGATGGGTGGTCACCAGGGCCACCCGTAGCCCGCCGCCCGCCAGCATCATCACCACCCTGGGGGTGTGGGTCATTTCCGCCAGGAATTCCGTGTGCCCGGTGAAGGGGATGCCCGCTTCGTTGATCACGCCCTTGTGCACGGGGCCGGTGACCAGGCCGGCGAACTCGCCCGACTGGCAGCCTTCAATGGCGCGTCGCAGGGTATCCAGCACATAGGCGCCATTGCCTATATCCAGATGGCCTGCGGTGACCGGGCTCGGGGCGGACATATGCAGGATGCTCAGGGAGTTGGCGTGTCCCTGCTGATAATCCGGCACAGTGAATCCCAGGCCCAACCGGGCGGCCCGATCTGCAAGAACCTTACGGTCCGCGATCAGGACCAGGGGGCATTCAGGCGGGTTCTGGGCCAGCAGGACGCATAGGTCCGGGCCGATGCCGGCCGGTTCGCCGGCGGTGAGGACGAGGGGGGCGGTCATGCAAATAAAAAGGGGCGGCAGAAGCCGCCCCTCAGGTCAGGGCTTGTCGTCAATCCCGCTCGCCCATGAAGGCCATGAGCAGTTGCAGCAGGTTCACGAAGATGTTGTAGATGTCCAGATAAATGGCCAGGGTCGCCATGACGTAGTTGGTCTCGCCGCCATTCACCACCCGGCTCACGTCGTACAGCAGGAAGCCGGAGAACAACAGCACGGCCACCGCGGACAGGGTCAGCGCCAGGGCGGGGATCTGGAAGAACATGTTGGCCAGGGAAGCCAGGATCAGCAGGACGATGCCCACCAGCAGGAATTTGCCCAGGAAGCTGAAATCCTTCTTGGTGGTGGTGGCGATGCCGGCCAGGGTCAGGAAGATGGCGCCCGTGCCGCCGGCTGCCAGGCCCACGATCTCGGCGCCGTTGCGCAGGTTCAGGGCCACTTGCAGGATGGGGCCCAGCATCAGGCCCATGAAGCCGGTGAGCACCAGCAGCAGCACCACGCCCATGCCGCTGTTGCGGGTGGCGGAGATGCCGAAGAACAGGCCGAACATGACCGCCAGCATGCCCAGGGTACCCATGATGGGGTGCTGGGCCATGAAGGAAAAGTTCATGCTCATGCCGAAGAAGGCGCCGATGACCGTGGGGATCATGGTCAGGCCGAGCATCATGTAAGTATTGCGCAGGACCTTGTTGGTCTGCTCAACGGAAACGGTGGTGGTGTCCATGCGGACAACGTTGTCGAATCGCATTGTTGGATGACTCCATGGTTGGCAACGAGGAATGAGACTAGCAACAGCCGGAAAGAGTTTCAATCTTCTCTTCTGGTCCCCATACGAATTGGGTCGGAAACTTGTAGAATGCCTGCCTTTTAGGCAATTCGAATCACAACCTCATCATGGCTCTGATCGTTCAGAAGTACGGTGGCACCTCTGTGGGCTCCATCGACCGCATCCGTAACGTGGCGGAGCGGGTGGCCAAATTCAAGATGCTGGGGCACCAGGTCGTCGTCGTGGTCTCCGCCATGTCCGGCGAGACCAACCGTCTTATCGCCCTGGCCAAGGAAATCAACAAGGAGCCGGACCCCCGGGAGATGGATGTGCTGGTGTCCACCGGCGAGCAGGTCACCATCGCCCTGCTGGCCATGGCCCTCAAGGACCTGGGCCTGAAGGCCCGGAGCTACACCGGCTGGCAAGTGCCCATCCGTACCGACAACGCCTTCACCAAGGCCCGTATCGAGGACATCGACGACAAGGCCATGCGCGCCGACCTGGATTCCGGGCACGTGGTGGTGGTGGCGGGCTTCCAGGGCGTGGACGCCGACAACAACATCACCACCCTGGGACGAGGCGGCTCCGACACCACGGGCGTGGCCCTGGCGGCGGCCCTGAAGGCGGATGAGTGCCAGATCTACACCGACGTGGACGGCGTCTACACCACCGACCCCCGCATCGTGCCCGAGGCCCGCAAGCTGGACACCATCACCTTCGAGGAGATGCTGGAACTGGCCAGCCTGGGCTCCAAGGTGCTGCAGATCCGCTCGGTGGAGTTCGCCGGCAAGTACAAGGTCAAATTGCGCGTGCTGTCCAGCTTCGATGAACTCAACACCAGCGAAGGCGAAGGCACGCTGATTACATTCGAGGACGAATCCATGGAACAACCCATCATCTCCGGCATCGCCTTCAACCGCGACGAAGCCAAGTGCACCATCCTGGGCGTGCCCGACAAGCCCGGCATTGCTGCCAGCATCCTGGGGCCCATCGCCGACGCCAACATCGAGGTGGACATGATCGTGCAGAACGTGGGCGCCAATAACACCACCGACTTCACCTTCACCGTGCATCGCAACGACCTGAAAAAGGCCATGGTCGTCCTGGACATGGTGAAGAGCGCCATCGGCGCCCGGGAAGTCACCGGCGACGACAAGATCGCCAAGGTCTCCATCGTCGGCGTCGGCATGCGCACCCATGCCGGCGTGGCCAGCAAGATGTTCCGCTGCCTGGCTGCCGAGAACATCAATATGCAGATGATCTCCACCTCCGAGATCAAGATCTCCGTCGTGGTGGAAGACAAGTACATGGAGTTGGCGGTACGCGCCCTGCACCAGACCTTCGAACTGGACCAGGCCCCCGCCTCCGCCTGAAGTCGAGGCAAAATTGCTTTTGCCGGGCTGCGCGGGTATTCTTGCGCGGCTTTTCCGGTCTGTCCGGAAACAGGAGACGTGGCCGAGTGGTCGAAGGCACACCCCTGCTAAGGGTGCATCCGGTCAAAAGCTGGATCCAGGGTTCGAATCCCTGCGTCTCCGCCAATTCTTGTTGAGTCTCTTGTTTGATCGATTGAACTCAAGAGCATTGCCAGAAGGCCGGATTGCTATATAATCCGCGCCTCTTTGAGCGCCCGTAGCTCAGTTGGATAGAGTACCTGGCTACGAACCAGGGGGTCGTGGGTTCGAATCCTGCCGGGCGCGCCAATAAATACAATAGGTTACCATTGTGTGGCCTATCCAAAAATCTAGCGGGCTAATGCCGGGCTAATGTCCGGATAGGCTGCTAGATTTTTTTTCGCCTCTATCCTCATGTACCCATACTTCAGCCGCTGATGAAGAGGATGCGTGTGAAACCGTGCAGGGAATAGAACAACAACCCGCACCGTCATCGCGATCCTCACAGATACTTCTTCAGATACGTCCACTGCACCCGCGCCAGCAAGCCCGTGAGCAGCGCCAGGGGCAGCACAATCCACTCCGGCCGGATGCTGACCGGCCACATGAGGTAGACCATCGCCCCCATGGCCAGGCCCGCGAACTGGAAGAACTTGGCCCGGTGGTACATGGAGGAGGATTCCCGCCCCGCGCAGGCGCGCCGGATGTGGCGCTGGGCCAGTCCGTCCACGAGTCCTAATGCCCAGACCAGCAGGAACAGGGGCGCCGCCCCCATCAGGATGGCCAGCCGGACACCGAAGATCTGGGCCCGGACCATGGCCAGGTAGAGCTCGTCCTGCAGGGGATACACGAAGTCCTTCCGGGCGATGATGTCACCACCATAGTAGGTGACGTCGGGCTGGGCCGGCAGCAGGGCCGCGTTGGTCATCCAGCGTTCGATGGGGATCAGTTGGAAGAAGAATCCGTACACTCCCCTGGCACAGGTCCGGGCCAGTCCGGTCAGGGGCGCGTCCGGGCGCAGGTCGTGGGTCAGCGCCAGGTCGAGACTCAGGGTCTGCTGCGCCTGTGCCAATCCCTCAGCCTCGCCCCACACCTGCTTGGCCAGGATAACTTCCATCCCCATAGCCGCCAGGGCCATCAGCGCCAGGGTGAGCCAGGCATAGAAGACCAGCTTCAGCGGCCACAGGAACACGTTGTGGGCCGCCAGACCCTCGCCCCGCCTAGAAGCCACTGCCCTTGCCCTCCACCACCACGGGACGCAACCAGTCCGGACCGTCGAAAGGGGGCGTTTCCCCGGTGATCCAGCCGGCCCCCGACGCAAACTCCCCCGGCGTCACCCGCACATACCGCCCCCGCATGTCCTCCGCCACGGCCTCCAGGTCCTCCGGCATCATGGGGTCGTGCTCAGCATCCGGCAGGGGCAGGCGCAGCTTGTAGAGCCGGCCGCCCTCGATCAGGGCAAAGGCCTGGCCCTTGGGCAGGCGGGTGAGGTCGGCCGGTCCGATCATGGGGGCGACACGGGCGCTCAAGCGGTCCTCGTTTCGGCTGGTGAAGTCAGAGAAATCCAGGGGATCGTTGCTGTCCGAGGCCTGGCTGGCGCTCATGGTGGTCACCAGCTCCACCTCGTCCAGCTGGTCGGTGAGGATCTTGGCCGTGTCCGCGTTCTTCACCCGCAGCATGATCAGGGTGTTCAGGTTGCCGCCGATCTGCTGGGCCTTGGCCCGGGAACCGATGCGCGCCTCCACGTCGGACCAGGTCTGGGTGTAGACCGTCACCTGGTAACCCGCACCGCCGGCCTTGTTGAGCAGTGGGATGAACTCGTCACCGATCAGCTCGTTGAACTCGTCGGCATGGATGGAGATGCGCCGCTTCGGCGCCGACCCTGACTGGCCATAGGTCTCCCCGTGCTTGTAGATGCGCCCGGCTGTGGAGGTGAGATCGGAGAACATGGAGTTGCCCACCGCGCCCGCCACTTCGTAGTCGCTCAGGGCATCCAGGCCCACGTAGACGATGCCGCCCCGGTTGATCACCCCCATCCAGTCGAACAGGGGTCGGGTATCGTCCAGATTGCTCATGTCCGGCGAGACCAGCTCTGCCACCTTGCCGGTGGTGAGCTTCTCCAGGAGCGGGATCAGGGATGCCACCAGTTTGTTGAAGTAGCTCTGCTCGTAGCTGATGATCTTCATCAGGCTCGCCGCCGAGTCGTCGTGGAGATTGTTGGCGCGGATGTATTCCAGCAACTTCACTACGTCCATATTCCGGTTCTTCATGGCCCGGTCCAGACTCTTGGGGTCCACCTCCAGGGCTTCCACCTCATCGCGCCAGCCCGCCGCCCGCGGTTCCCGGTCCAGCCAGAAGCGGCAGTAGTCCAGCACCAGGGGTTCGATGTCGTTGGCGTAGCGGTAGATGTCCTGGTAGGAGGGCGTGCGCCCCAGGGCGGTCATGGCCTTGGACATGGCGTTCACGAAGCCCCAGACGAACTGAGCGAAGTTGGCCCCCTCCCCCTCCTTGGGCAACTGGTTGGTGATGCGGGTGGCCACCTCGGTCACCCGGGAGAAGCTGCCCACCGGGTTGTAGCGGGCCGAGAGCTCCGGGTAGCCCAGGTGGAAGAAGTGGAACTCCCCCGCTCGTCCGGCACGCCGGGCCTCGGCGTACATGCGCTTCAACAGGTCGGCGTCCCCCTTGGGGTCGAACACGATCACCACGTCGCCGCGCCGGATGTCCTGGGTGATGAGGAGCTCGGCCAGCCGGGTCTTGCCCACCCGGGTGGTGCCCAGCACCAGCATGTGGCCCACCCGCTCGCCCAGGTCCATCCAGACCGCGTCCTCGTCCGGTTCCACGCCGTGAATGGCCGGGTCGCCCCCCACGGGCGGCAGGGGGGCGACTGGGTTCCACCAGGCCTCGCTGCGAGTGAGCCGGCCCAGCCAGTCGAACAGCGTACCCTCCACGCCTCGTTCCAGGCGCCGGGTCGCCCGGTACAGCAGCCCGGGTCTCAGTAGCTCCCGGTACGCCGGGTTGCGGGTGTCATGCAGCCGCTGGGAATGGCGTCGATCCCAGGCGAAGCCCATGCCCAGGAACAGCGCCCGCTCCGACCAGGGGATCGCTTCCGCGGCCAGGCGGTAGCGGGGCAGGCGTCGCAGATTGGCCTGGTAGCGCAACAGACTACTACCTTGGACCAGGCGCCAGCCGGCATGGGCGAACAGGCCGGCAGCAATCAGATAGGCCATGATGGGAGGCAGCATAAAGGTCTCCGGGCTGAGGACGATCCCCAGGGCAGCCAGGAAGAACACCCCGACGGGAATGAACTCCACCGGCCGGCGCAGGAGGTTCTCTACGGGATAGGCCATGGATGACTACTGCACCCCCGCCGCCTGCAGATCCTCCAGCAGCATGGCCGCGCTGACCTCGCAGTCATAGGTACCCACGAAGACGGCCTCGGGGCGTTGCAGCCAGCGGGCTTCCAGCTGCCCATCGGCGGGACACGAGACGATCTCGCCGTCGAGCAGGAACACCGCGCGCGGCCGGTCGCCGGCCAGGATACGATCCAGCAGGGATTGGAGTGGGGTGGGAATGGAGGTCATGACAGGGCATCCTGGGCAGGTTCGGGATTCACCTTGATGAGGTGGGGATTGGCCGGAGGAACGGGCTCGACGAAGCGCCGGGGCTCGCGGATGATCATCACGGAGAGCGGGCTCCCGCCCCGGCCGTTGCGGCGTACCACCTGGTAGCGGTGTACGTTGGTCTTGCGTGGGCCGAGCACATGCCAGCCAGCCTTGATCACCTCCCGCTGGATACCGGTGCCGACCTTGTCCTCCGCCAGGGTGGAGGGGCTGCCGTCCCCCTTCTCGCCAAAGCGCTCGGCGAAGTGGCGGAAGATGCGCGGCGAGACCAGCAGCATGCCCTCGGGCACAAAGTGCACCATCGCGCCGGTTTCGTTGTAGGCGATGGCGCCCCCCGCCAGACCCTGCTGCAGCCAGGCCATGAAGCGCAGGGCGGCCTCGGAGGGCGGCTGAGGAACATTCCGCCCCATCTGCTTCTCCCGGGCCTTGGCTGCCGTAATTGGATTATCCGGCTTGTCCGGCAGGCGCATGGGCGCGATGCGGCGAGCCTCCGGTGGCCTGGGCAAGAAGGTGGTGGCGTCATCCTCGTATTCCAGGAATTCCTCCTCCTGCATGGGCACCTGTGCCGTGTCCGGGTCGGGGGTCGACATGGACTGCAGACGGGAAGGCATGACGCTGGCAGGTATTGTGTCGCCCCCTTCCGGCACGGGACCTGCCCGGTCCTTAGGCCCCCCATCGTCGGTGGGGACTATGACGGAGACGTTCCCGGCCCCCTGCTGGAGCGGCTCTCCGGCCGCTTCCGCATCACCGGTCAGAGGAATGACCTGGCCCACGAAGTCTGCCGGGTAATGCTCCGGATCAGGATAGAGCTTCACGATAGGGAAGCACAGCAGGGTCAGCACCTGGTCGAATCCCTCCATGCGCACCCGCATCCGCCAGATCGCCCCGCCGGTCTCCGGGTTGGGGATCAGGGCACCGTATTCCTGCCAGACGTCGAACAACCGATCGTTCTTCTCCGGCCCGGGTATGCCGCTGGCGGACTCATGGGCGGCGAGATAGTCCCGCACCTCGTCCGCCAGACGTTTGGACACGAACCAGACGCATCCATTCGCGACGAACCCCGCTGCGCCCGGCCGGTTCAGGGGCAGGCGCCCTCCCTCGGCCAGCATCCGGCGCAGGGCCTCCATCAGGCGTTCGACAAGAGGCACCGCCCTGGCGTTGGCGAAGCGGGTACGTGGTCCCTCCAGCAGATTGCGGCGCACCGATTCCCGGTCCGCCTCGATCACGATCCGGGCCAGGGCACTGGCCTTGTCCTCGCCCGAGAGAAACGCGGTGAGCTGGGTCAGCAATTCTGCATCCTCCGACAGCCAGGCGAGGGTAGTCTGGGAGACTATCCGCTGCATCAGGAAGATGCTCATGCGCTGATGGGCGGCGTAGTCCCGCACACCCGACAGGCCGGCCGGAGAGGCGCACGAGGCTTCGAACAGCACGCGGTAACGGACCGCCCCGCACTCGGCCATGGCACCGGCCAGGGGCGACCAGGGCCCCTCCCCACGCGGCTTGGCGATGACCACATGCAGATCCGTGAGGGGCTTGCCCACGTCATGGATGAGTGCTGCCAGGAACACCCCGAAGGACCAGCGGTGTTCCCGGCGCTGGATGTCCTCGGGCGCCACGCCGGGGGGCAGGACCCGGGCACGCCGCAGATGCAGGGCGATGTTCGCCGTCTCCAGGGCATGCAGCAGCAGGCCCCCGGGCTGGGCATGGTGGTGGGATTCCGAGGCCGGCAGCAACTGGGCAAAAGTCATGAACCGGCTGATGGTCTGGCCATAGTCCCGCTCGAAGTTGGCCGGTGCAAGACCGGTCTTCACGCGAATGGAGGTGAGGAGGGAACCTGCGTCCAGATGCCGTTTCAAATCCTCTTCGGGCAGGACAGGCATCCAGCCCGGCGGGATTTCTGTCTCCTGCTTCTGCCGGGTTTGCGGGCCTCTCGTGGTGAAGGTCACGGCCACCCCTGCTGCCAGGCTGGCGGCACCGAGCAAGGCGGCGACTGTCTCCATCATTGCCCATTGCGGCCATACAGACCGGGACCTGCGGATTTCGCTGAGAAGACCCTACCCAAACGGTGTTGGGGCACACGGACGGTATTGGCTGTCCGGAATGGGTGTGGCCTCGTCAATACGGATTCCTGAGGCGGCTTCATGCACAAGCTCGCTGCTCGATGGGGTGGGCAGATACCGTAACGATCGCCGCCATCCCATGACAGCGAGAAATCAGAGATTCAGACCGTCGTTTTCCCCAAGACCCTCGGGCATTCGCCGAATAGACTCGAAACCTGGATCCATGACGTGGCCGCCAAGCAGTTCGTGCTTCCGATTTTCATAGTGCACCGTAGGCAGTTGAGGGGGCGCCGCAGGTCCACTTGTTTCCCCTCTTCCGCGAGTCTGCTGCCTCACCCCCCCTTCTTGGCGAACACCTCTGGCCGCACCTTGGATATGCAGGAAAGGGCAGCGCCCGTACGTGGCTTGATTCGCTCCCGTCTAAGCTCGCGGGCTACTTCAGTCGGTCATTCAAACGGCCGGACTACATCTGATACCTGCCAGACACCGTAGGCGTGCTGTTCGGCCAGAACGGACTGTCGCTGGTCGGGCCGTCTGGGGCCGCAGTGCTGCGGTTACCTGCCGCTCAGCCTAGCTCAGGGACGAACGGCAGCTTACCCACCCAACCGGCGAATTCACACTTCCACCTAAACGAAGAAGTTGAAGTCCAGGCCCAATTGCCGCCAGACCTGGGCCCAACTCCAGTCGTAGGAAAAATCACCGAAGGAATGATGGCGCAGGTATAGAGGCAGGAAGCCGGCCAGGTCGCCCCAGCCATCCCGTAAAGCCGGGTGCATGGCCCGCCAGCCCAGGTCCGGGCCGGCGGCGCCGGTCGCCTCGGCGGTGCGAGGAACGCCCGGCTGACGAAGGGGGCGCCCCCTGTGTCTAGCCCCTGCCAGTCGGCGTCAGCAAAGGCCTCGGCCCCGGAACGGATCTCCAACCCAAGGCCATTGGGCATGGCAGTTACTGACCAGGCGGGCGCAATAGCGAGGGCAGCGTCCCCTTGAAGCTGTCGTGCTTCCAGTTCAGGTTGCAGTCCCATTCCGTCGCTGGTGCCGAAGCGTCCTGTGCCCCTACCTGCGGGCGCACCACGCAATCCAGGATGATGGGCAGGGGCCCGGGGCAGTCGCAGTAGTACTTGTCCACCGGCGACTGCTCCTTCACCGCGATGCCCCGCTCCCGCTCCAGCCCCATCAGGCGCTGTACCAGGCTGTCTTTCCTGGCCTCCAGGGGACCCTGGTTCAGTCGCTCGAAATAGACCGCCCGGGGCTCGTAACCATTGCGCACCCGCACCGGGTTTTCGTAGCGCTCCACCGTGCGCGCCTCGCCCAGCAGGGTGCCGGCGCTGGCCGGGTCGCCGTAGCGGGTATGACCGAATTCGTGGGAAATGATGGCGTAGGGGTCCACCAGTTCGTCGCTGGTGGGAAAGCGGCAGCGCATGCCCTGGTCGCCCAGGCCGATGGCTCCGGGATGGGCCATGGCGCCGGGTCCGGCATAGCCGGAGAACTTGAACGGCTGCACGTCACCGGCGAACTTGGCCGCCTCGGTCAGCCGGCCGGTGAGCAATACTGACAGACGTGGCAGCGCACCCCGGGCCACCGCCCGGGACCACGCGGCCTTGTCATATTCCAGATAGCCCTGATTGAACAGGCGCAGGGTGTCGTCGGCCACGGCCCGCAGCCAGACCGCCCCGGCGTCACTCAGGGCAAAACGCTCCAGCAGGGCCATGGGCTCGGCGGCTAGGGGCAGCCCCAGGGGGTGGGCCTCGCCCTTGCCGGCCATGTTGACCTTGCGCGCCAGGGCAAAGTGCTCGGCCCGGCGCGCCTGTTCCTCGGCCGCGTCCCGGGGCGGCCGGGTTAGGCGCCCCGCCCGGGGCGTGCCGTTCGGGGCGCAGGTCAGGACGATCTCGCCCCCGGCCTGCCAAGATGCATCCAAGGCCTGCTCCAAATCCACCGGCTGGCGCTCAGCCGAGGGCGGCGCGAAATCCGTCGGCGTGGGCGGGCAGTCGGCCGATACGTCGCCAGCAGCCAAACCGAACAGCAGCGTGAGCGTGATGTGTGCGGCCGACATGCTCAGACCGCCCCCTGGCTGGACGTTGAACCGCGTTGCCATACCAGGCAACGGTTGTTGGCCGGCATGGCCCGGTCTTCCACCAAGCGCAGGCCGGCTCGCCGGGCCAGGTCATCCACAGCCTCGAAATCCCGGATGCCTTGGTGGGCACCCCGCTCCGTCAGCCAGACGTCGAAGGCGGCGTTGCTGTCGCTGGTGTATTGGCCGCCGCAGTTGAATGGTCCATAGACCACCAGCCTGGCATCGGCCGCCAGGAGGTCGGGCAGGTGGGCGAACAGCCGCACCACTTCCGGCCAAGTCATGATGTGCAGGGTGTTGGCGCTGATTACCGCATCGAACGGGCCCGCCGACCAGGGGTCGTTGACGTCCAGTTCCAGGGGCGGCGGGGCGTTGGCTAGAGGTGCCTCGTCCAGCCAGGCGCGGATGCCCGGCTGGTTGGCCGCCTGGTCCGAGGCCTGCCAGTTCAACCCGGGCAGGGCGGCGGCGAAATAGACGGCATGCTGACCGGTGCCACTGCCGATCTCCAGCACCCGCCGGCGGTCGGTGAAGTGCTCGGCCAGCACCGCCAGGATGGGTTCCCGGTTTCGCTCGCAGGCGGGGGCGTTGGGTTTGTCCATGCTTCCGATCCCTGATTGTCCATACAAGGCGCTACCCCCAGTTTAGTGAGTATTGACCTGCGGGCAGGTTCCATTTGCCCCCGCCACCAACCCGTTCGGAACTGTCAATAATGGGCACCTCGAATAACTCGACACTTTCGGTGAATCCGGCGACGAAACGATGAGCGCAATCGAATCCGCCTCAGTTTCTTCGGCCAGTGCCGGTGTTGCCGAGCGACATCGCCCCATTTCCTCTCTGGATTACCTATCTCTTGGGCAATCCGGCCCATTTTGGGCGTCAGAGGCTTCAATTCCCGCTCTCTTGAGATAGGTCAGCCGCTTTAGGTTGTAGCAGACCGCCATCATCGTCATGGCAAAGGTCGCCCGGGTCTGGCCGATGATGCGGAGCAACTTGCCGCCCATCTGCGCGATGGCACCGAACACATGCTCCATACGCGCCCGCATCTTGGCAATGCGCCGGTTGCGCCGCTCCTGGCATGCCGACAGCGGTTGGTTCCGGTGCCCCTTGCGCTGAATGTGGTTGCGGTGCCCCGCGGCTTTCAGCTTCGCCTCCCGATCCACACTGGGATAGCCCTTGAGTGCCCACCGCCTTACTCGGCAGGGTGACCACTTCGGCGTCCTGGAGCGAAAAAGACGCCGTTCAAGGCCGAGACCACCTTTGCGGAATGTCATGACATGTCATGACCGACGCCCTATCCGCAGGCCTGTTTGTTTGCAACTGCGCCGTATGCGACACCACAATACATGAATAGAAACAGCACGTTAAAGTAATTGTGCGTATTGGCGCGAATGTTGCTGCACGTTGGCGCCGTGTCGTTGACAGAAGACATGACGCGAAGGTGTGGCAAGAGACGCCTCCATTTCAACACAAGTAACTGGAGATTGTATGAACTCAATGCGTAGGAACCTACTGAAAGGCGCCGGCGGGGCTGGCATCGTGAGCATCGCGATAGCGGCTGGCATTCTGAAACCCTCTGCCGCCCATGCGGCCACCTGGAACAAGGCCGGTTTTGAATCAAAGGATTTGGCAGGTGCCATGAATGCCATTGGCGCCGGTGCTGCCTCGCCATCCAGTGACATCAGCGTCAAGGCGCCGGACATCGCCGAAAATGGCGCCGTGGTGCCAGTGGAAATCGTCTCCAGCATCGCGGGCACCGAGTCCATTGCCATCATCGGCGAAAAGAACGCGCTGCCACTGATCGCGGTATTCAACATGATGAACGGGGCGGAGGGGTATGTCTCCACGCGTATCAAGATGGGCGCCACGTCCAACGTGGTGGCGGTGGTCAAAGCCGGAGGCAAGACCTTCAAGGCGCACAAGGAGGTCAAGGTGACCATCGGCGGCTGCGGCGGTTAATCACCCACCCCGACCCTATCCTGGATATCGAACCGACTACTGGAGAAACGACATGGCTGAACCGATGAAGATCCGCGCCACCCTGAAGGGGGATGTGGCGGAAGTGAAGTGTCTGATGAACCACGTCATGGAGACCGGCCTTCGCAAGGACGCAAAGTCTGGACAAGTGGTGCCGGCTCATCACATCACCAACGTCACCTGCGAAGTGGGTGGCAAGCAGGTGATGGATGCCCAATGGGGCGGCGGCATCTCCAAGAACCCCTACTTGGCCATCCGCGTCAAGGGTGCCAAAGTGGGCGACAAGGTGGTGGTAAGCTGGGTGGACAATACAGGCGACAAGACCTCCACCGAGGCCAGCGTCGGTTGATTCCGCCGCCGGGGATCGGCAACATTCGTGCCGGTCCCCGCAGCCCCATGACATGACGAAAGACAGCGAACTTCCCGAACAAGCCTTCCTGCAAAGCCTGGTGGACGCCCATCAGGAGCCATACTGCCTGGTCGACGAACAATACCGAATCGTGGCCGCCAATCAGCGCTACGCCGAGATGTATGCCGGCCTGGACAAGCAAACCGTGGTGGGGCGCAAGTGTCACGAGATTTCCCACGACTCGGACCTGCCCTGCGACGTGCATGAAGAGTGCCCGTTGCGTCAGGCCTTTGACCAGGGCCATCCCTTTCAGGTGGTGCACCGCCATTTCGACCAATACCACGAACCCGACTATGTGACCGTGCATGCCACGCCGATTTTTAACGCGGCAGGTAAGGTGGTTTTGATGGGGGAGGGCATGACCTCCATCAGCCACGGTCGCGATCTCTGCTTCGACGCGGAGCGGATGGTGAGCGGTTGTTGTCCTTCGTTCATGCGCGTACTGGAAAATCTGACCTCCGTGGCCGAGACCGACTTCCCCGTGCTGATTCTGGGTGAGACTGGCAGTGGCAAGGAGATGGCTGCTCAACTCATCCACCGCAAGTCCCGCCGCGCCGAGCGGGAATTCGTCACCATAGACTGCACCCAATTCACCGAGGAACGGTTCGTCAGCGAGCTGTTCGGCCACATCCGCGGCGCTTTCACCGGCGCGGTGGAAAACAAGATGGGCCTGTTCGAACTCGCCGACCGGGGCACCCTGTTCCTGGACGAGATCGGCGAGTTGCCCCTGGTCAGCCAGGCTAAGCTGCTGCGCGCCCTGGAGACCGGCAAGTTCCGCAGAATGGGCGAAACCCGCGAACGGCGGGCGGACGTGCGGCTGGTCTGCGCCACCAATCGCGATATTCAGGCCATGGTCAAGCTCGGCGAATTCCGTGCCGACCTGTATTACCGCATCAACTGCATGCAGGTCGAACTGCCGCCGCTGCGGCACCGCAAGGGCGACCTGCCCGAGCTGGTCAATTACTTCCTCGATCGCGCCGGGCACCGCCACGGCATCAGCGATGCGGCCTACGAGGCACTGCTGGCTTACCCATTCCCGGGCAATATGCGCGAGCTGCGCAACGTCCTGGACCGGGCCATGGCCCTGGCCAGGGGCGAGCGGCTGGACATCGAACACCTGCCGGCCGAGGTCACGCGCCCGGAACGCGCACTGGCGGTCCATCCAGTGCACGCGGAAACCGATTTCGTCGAATGCACGGAGCATGAGCTATCCGAGGGCGAACATCTGCGCGAAGTGCTGCACAAACACCGAGGCAACCGGCGCCTGGCCGCCCAGGAACTCGGCATCACCGAGCGCACCCTGTATCGCCGTCTCAAGGCACGGGGGCTCATCTAACAACGGGATATGCATACGCGAGGGAACCATGACCAAGATTGAAGCCTTGAGCCAATTGCGCCATGCCAAGTCCGCGCATATCCGCTGGCGCGCCTATGTCCAGGCCATGGTGGCCGGTCTGGAAATCGAGGAGAAACGCGCGCCCGTGCACCACAAGGATTGCGACTTCGGCCAGTGGTTTTACGGTGAGGGGTTCAAGACCTTTGGTCACTGGCAAATATATCAGGACGTGGAATACAGCCATGAGCTACTGCATGAGGTCTACCAGATGTTGCACCATGCGCAGGCAGAGGGCGACCATGCCCGTGCCGCACGGATCATGGAGCAACTGGTAGGCATTTCTCACTCCTTGCTGGCGGCTTTGGATTTGTTCGAAGAAGAAATCCGCCTGACGGCAACGGACCATTTCTGACGCATTCCCGGTCGTGCAAGGCCTTTGTGGGCCATGCGTCACTGGTATTACCGGCGGGCCACTGAACCTCTCCCCGTCATGACGTCACGTCATGACAACGACCAGACCAGCTCTGCTCTGAAGCCAATAAGCGCATAGTAATCTTCAATAAAACAGCAGGTTATGGCCTCTCCGTCTCTGGCATGACTATTGCTTTATGTGTGGCTCGATCTATATCGAGGTGTAGAGACGATGCCTGCAATTGCGCCCGCTTCAAGATTCCTGGCTCTGCTTTGCGTGCCAGCCGTTCTGGCGTGCGGGGCGGTCCGCGCCGGCGAGGTTCGCATCACCCATGATCTGCCCCACGTGGAGGTATTGCACGAGGGCAAGGCCGCGCGCATCGAGCGCAACCCGGATACGGAAAACCTACTGGATCCGGATTTCTCCCTGACCTCCCGCCCCTGCCCGCCGTACTGCATCCAGCCCATGCGGCTGGCCTCGGGCGTGGAGACCCTTGGCGAGTTGGAACTGATCGATTATCTGCGCCGCGTGGGCCGGGATGATGCCGTGCTGGTCATCGACTCGCGCGACAGCGACTGGCCGTTGCGCTCCGGGGTGATTCCCGGTGCCGTGCTCATCCCCTGGCAGCGCCTGCACCCGGCCCACGCCAGCGCGGCCGAGATCGCCGACCTGCTCCTGTTGCGCTTCGGCGCGGCGCGCCAGGACGGCCTGTGGAACTTCGAGAGCGCCAGGACCCTGGTGTTCTACTGCAACGGCCCCTGGTGCGGCCAGTCGCCCACCAACATCAAGCAACTGCTGGCCCTGGGCTACCCGGCCCACAAGCTCAAGTGGTACCGGGGCGGCATGCAGGACTGGAAGATGCTTGGGCTGACCACTGTCGCGCCCGCGACCGCGCCCGACACCACCACGACCCACGCCCATCCGGCTCACTGAGGAGATCAACCCTTGAACAAGAACGCCCTCGCGCTCGCCCTGTTGCTGTCCGCTTCCGTGGCGCACGCGCAAACGCCTCCCGCCAATCCCTACCTGGTGAATGTCCCAGGCATTTCCCTACCGAACGTCCCGGCCTACCTGGGCCTGATCGGCTCCATGGCCACCTTCAAACCCTCCCTGGCCGCCAAGCCCTACAGCATGGCCGCCAGCCTGCCGCGCGACCAGAAGCTGGCACTGATGCAGGCCATGATGGGCCTCATGCCCAGCATGGGCATCCGCGACGCCATGAGTTTCATGTCCACCAAGTACAAGGCCAAGGACGGGCTCACCTTCGACGACGTCAAGCAGTCCATGGAACTGCGCGCCAACCAGCTGAACTTCAAGAAGGTCGGCGAGAGCCCGATGTGGAAGGACTTCCAGGCCGTGCTCGGCGACATGGACGCGCCGCGCATGGAGGTCTACCACTACTGCGACATTGCCGCCGGCCGCGCCGTGCTCAAGGCCTCGCCCGAGGCCATCGCCTACCTGCCTTGCCGCATCGCCATCATGGAAGACGCCAACAAGCAGCTCTGGGTCATCACCCTGGACTGGGACCTGGCCTGGCTGGACACCGTGAACGGCAAGATGGGCATCGATGCCGAGTTGTCGAAGTTCGCGAAAGACATCCGCGACAAGATGGACAACATCATGCAGGCCGCCGCCAACGGCGATCTGTAATCCGCTGTACCTCTGATACCACGAAGGAGTCTCCCATGAAGCGAACCCTCATCCTGCTGGCCACGCTCGGCCTGACCCAGGCCTGCCTTGCGGCGGACACCCCCCAGGCCGTGGCCGAGCGCATGCTCGATCCCACCCGCAACGCCGCCGCCTTCAAGGACCCCGCCGCGTTCGCACAGTGGACGGCGGACATGATGAACCCCGCCACCAGCCTGGCTCTGGCGCAAAAGGGCATGGATCCCAATACCCTGACCCAGATGGCCACCGGCATGATGAACCCGGCCGCCCTGCAGAACTACATGCAGTTCACCGACCCGGCCGTGGCCATGAAGTGGATGGCCGCGGGCATGAATCCCAACTTCTACACCGCCCTCATGGCCCAGGGCCTGAACCCCGCCAATTACCTGAACTGGATGACTCTGCCAATCAACCCTCAGGCGCTGGGAATGGGCATGCAGGCGCTCAACCCCGCCATGTATGCCAACTGGATGGCCGCGCCTCTGAGCCCCCAGGCGGTCAACACCATGATGGCCCCCATGAACCCCAACCTGTACATGAACTGGATGGGCGCCGGCATGAATCCCGCCACCTATGGCTCATGGGGCCAGATGATGGCGGCACCGGCCCAGGCGGTCGGCGCCACCGTTCCCACCCCTGCTCCGGGCGCGGCGGCCAACCCGCTGGATCCCGCCGCGCTCATGAAAATGCTGCCCATCCCGGGCGCCCAGGCGCCCGCCAAGTAATCCCATCTGGAGGAATCACACATGAAGCAACGCACCCTTAGGTTGGCCATCCTCAGCCTGACCCTGACCGGCGCCGCCCACGCCGACCCCAAAATTGAAACGATCGTCTTCAACTGCAACAACTGCCACGGTACCGGCGGAGTGAGCGTGGGCCATTCCATGCCCAGCATTGCGGGCCTGTCCGAGAGCTACCTCAAGAACATCATGATGGAGTGGAAGAGCGGCGCGCGCGCCTCCGCCAACATGACTCGCCTGATCAAAGGCTACACGGACGACGAGATCGCCGGCATCGCCGCCTACTACGGCAAGCTGCCCTGGAAGCCCGCGCCTCAAAGCGTGGGCGCCGACGTGCTGGCCAAGGGCAAGGAGGCCACCGAGCGTTGCGAGACCTGCCACGGCGCCAGCGGCGGCCAGCCCGACGACAAGGACACCCCCATGCTTGCCGGCCAGTGGGCCAAATACATGGAGTTGGAACTCATGAAGTACCGCGATGAGAGCTTCCAGATGACCCACAAGAAGATGACCAAAAACGCCCGCAAGATGGAAGAGGACGGCGTCGCCACCGCTGCACAGTTCTATGGCGCCCAGAGCAAGTGACCAGAGGAATCAACATGAACCAGATCAATCGCCGTCAATTCATCCAATTCACCGCAGCGGCCTCTTCCGCCGCAGCCCTGAGTTTTCCCTCCATCGCCCGCGCCGGCGCCAAGGCCAAGGTGGTAGTCATCGGCGGCGGCTATGCCGGCGCCACCGCGGCCAAGTACGTCAGGCTGATGGACGCCAACATCGAGGTCACCCTCATCGAACCCAACTCCATCTATGTGTCCTGCCCGCTGTCCAATGAGGTGATCGTCGGCCACCGGGACATCGGCACGCTCTCCGTCGGTTACGACGGGCTGAAGAAGCGCGGTGTGAACGTGCTGCACGACTACGTCACCGCGGTGGACCGGGCCCGCAAGGTGGTCACCACCCAGGGAGGCAAGAACCTGCCCTACGACGCCCTGGTCATGTCGCCCGGCATCGAGTTCCACTACACCGGCATCGAGGGCTACAACGAGTCGATGATCAACGACATCCCCCATGCCTGGAAGGCCGGCCCCCAGACCCTGCTCCTGAAGAAGCAGCTGGAAGTCATGCCTGATGGCGGCAAGTTCGTCATCGTCGTGCCCAAAGGCCCCTTCCGCTGCCCCCCCGGCCCCTACGAGCGGGCCTCCCTGGTGGCCAACTACTTCCAGCACCACGGCAAGAAGAAATCCAAGGTCATCATCCTGGATGCCAACGACTCCCACTCCAAGAAGGGTCTGTTCAACCAGGCCTGGGCCAAGATGTATGGCTGGGAGAAGGAAGGCCTGGGCGCCAACCCCAACGGCATGATCGAATGGGTCAAAGGCGCGGAAGGCGGCAACGTCACCAAGCTGGACGCCAAGACCAAGACCGTGTCTTCGGACTTCGTCGATGTGAAGGCGGACGTGCTCAACATCATCCCCCCGCACAAGGCGGGCAAGATCGCCGTTGTTGCCGGGTTGACCGGTGCCACGGGCAACAACTTCGAGCAGGGCTGGTGCAAGGTGGAGCCCATGACCATGGCCAGCGCCGTGGACCCCAGCATCTATACCATTGGCGATGCCTGCGTGGCGGGGGAGATGTCCACCTATGGCAACCCCAACGCTGCCTTCGACATGCCCAAGTCGGCCCACATCGCCATGACCCAGGCCAAGGTGGCGGCGGCGGCGATCGTGGCCAAGGTCAACGGCCTGGCGCCGGTCGACCCGATCTACGCAAACACCTGTTACAGCGTGGTGGGCGATGACTACGGCATCTCGGTGGCGCACCTGTACCGGGTGGAAGGCGGCACCTTCAAGTACATCAAGGAAGGCAGTGGCGTGTCCCCCATGGCCATGCCGGACAAGTCCCCCGTGCCCGCCATCTACCGCAAGCTGGAGGCGGAATACGCCGACGGCTGGCTGCGCAACGTCATGGCCGATGCGTTCATTTGAGGAGGCTGTCATCCATGGGTATCAATCGACGTGATTTCCTGAAATCCAGCATCGCCGCCAGCACGGCGGCGACGGTGGGCATGTCCGTTTCGGAACAGGCCCAGGCTGCGATCAGAGAAGGTGAAAAGGACTGGCAGTGGGACAAGGGAGTATGCCGCTTCTGTGGCGTGGGCTGCGGCATCATGATCGCCACCAAGGACGGCCGCGTGGTGGCCACCAAGGGCGACCCCAAGGCCCCGGTCAACCGCGGTCTCAACTGCGTCAAGGGCTACTTCAACGGCAAGATCATGTACGGCCAGGACCGGCTGATCCAACCCCTGCTGCGCATGACCGACGGCAAATACGACAAGGCCGGAAAGTTCGCGCCCGTGTCGTGGGAGCAGGCCCTTGACGTGATGGAACGGCAGTTCCGCAAAACCTACGCGGAACTCGGCCCGGCCGGGGTTTCCATGATCGGCTCCGGCCAGCAGACGGTGATGGAAGGCTACGTCTCCAGCAAGCTGATGAAGGCCGGGTTCCGCTCCAACAACCTGGACAACAACGCCCGCAACTGCATGGCCTCGGCCGTAGCCGCCTTCATGCAGACCTTCGGCATCGACGAGCCGGCGGGCAACTACGATGACGTCGAGCACACCGACACCATGGTGCTGTGGGGCGCCAACATGGCCGAATGCCACCCCATCATGTGGTCGCGCATCACCGACCGGCGGCTGACCCACAAGGCCTGCCGTGTGGTCAACCTGACCACTTACCACAACGCCTCGTCCGACCTGGCCGACCTGGAGATCATCATGTCGCCCAACGGCGACCTGGCCATCCAGAACTGGCTGGCACGGGAGATCATCGTCCGCAACGTGGTGAACTGGGACTTCGTCAACAAGCACTGCATCTTCAGCACCGGCCACAATGACATCGGCTACGGCTTCCGCACCGCCAACGCGGAGAAGTACGCCTATGCCGCCGAACAGGACGTGGTCGGCAACCAGAAACGCCATGTCCTGGACGCGCAGGAGGCCGTCGCCCAGCGGCGCAAGGCAGGCGAAGCGGTGGAACAGAAGCATGCCGCCGCCGCCGCCCAGCACTGGAAGATCAGCTTTGAAGACTTCAAGGCCGCGCTGGAGCCCTACACCCTGGACTTCGTGGCCGAGGTGGCCAAGGGCGATGCCGAGGAAAGCCTCGACGCCTTCAAGGCCAAGCTGGTCAAACTGGCCGACCTGTTCATCGACCCCGCGCGCAAGACCATATCGTTCTGGACCATGGGCTTCAACCAGCACCAGCGCGGCACCTGGGTCAACGAACAGTGCTACATGAACCACCTGCTCCTGGGCAAGCACGCCCAGCCCGGCAATGGCGCCTTCTCCCTCACCGGCCAGCCTTCCGCCTGCGGCACCGCGCGGGAGGTGGGCGTATTCTCCCACCGCCTGCCCGCCGACATGGTGGTGGGTAATCCCAAGCACCGCGAGCATACCGAGCATCTCTGGCACGTGCCCGCGAAAACCCTGAACCCCAAGCCGGGCGCCCACATCACCGACATCATGCGCGGCCTGGAAGACGGGGCCATCAAGTGGTGCTGGATCCTGGTCAACAACCCGTTCCAGCATCATCCCAACATCAACCACGCCATCAACGCGGCGCGCAAGGGCGACAACTTCATCGTCGTCTCCGACGCCTATCCCAGCGTCTCGGCCAAGGTGGCCGACCTGATCCTGCCCGCCGCCATGATCTTCGAGAAATGGGGCGCCTACGGTAACGCCGAACGCCGCACCCAGCACTGGCGCCAGCAGGTGCAGCCCCCCGGCCAGGCCCGCGCCGACATCTGGCAGATGATGGCCTTCGCCAAACGCTTCAAGCTCAAGGACGTGTGGGGCGAGCAGCGCCTGCCCGGCCTGAAGGTGGAAGGCTTCCCCGAAGGCAAGCTGCCCAGCGTGCTGGACGAAGCCGCCAAACATCACCTCAGCCCCGACACCACGTTGTATGAAGCCCTCTTCGTCACCCCCGCCAACCGCAAGCATGCCTGGCCCGACCCCGTGGCCAAGGGCCATGGCAACCACGTGGCCGATCTGCTGGGCGACGGCTGGTTCCCCGAGAAAGCCATCTTCGAGGAATACCGCACCTTCGGCGCGGGCCATGGCCACGACCTGGCGCCGTTCGACGTCTATCACCACGACGACGTGCGAGGCCTGCGCTGGCCGGTAGTGGAGAAGGACGGCAAGTGGGTGGAAACCCTGTGGCGCTTCAACGAGCAGTACGACCCCTACGCCAAGAAGGGCAGCGGCTTCGACTTCTACGGCGACTTCGCCAAGGCCATCCCAACGGGCAACCTGGACGGCGTCACCGACCCGAACCCCACCCCGCTGCCCGGCAAGGCCAAGATCTTCTTCCGCCCCTACGCTGCCCCGGTGGAACGGCCCGATAGCCAGTACGACCTGTGGCTATGCACCGGCCGGGTCATCGAGCATTGGCACACCGGCACCATGACCCGGCGCGTGCCCGAACTGCACCGCGCCGTGCCGGCCGCGGTGTTGTGGCTGCACCCGGATGACGCGCAAAAACGCGACCTCAAGCGCAACGACGTGGTGTGGGTGGAATCGCGGCGCGGCAAGGTGCGGGTCCGGGTGGAGACGGGGGGACGCAACCGCATGCCCAAAGGCTATGCGTTCGTGCCCTTCTTCGACGAAGGCGTGCTCATCAACCGGGTCACGCTGGATGCCAATTGCCCCATCTCGCGTGAAAACGACTTCAAGAAATGCGCGGTCAAGGTCTATCGGGCCTGAAGCGACAAGGAGACGCCATGAAATTCAAAATCGCATTCATTGCCGCGCTGACACTGGCGGCTGGCTGGCTTCAGGCCGACAGCCTGCCGGACGAAAGCCTGGGCTTATCGAAAACCAGTGTGTTTGAAGACCCGACCCCGCCGGAGTTCGCCTACTCCGATCTTCCACCCAAGAAATCCGGCGTACTGCCGCGCTTCTGGGAAGACGCCCCGCCGCAGATTCCGCACAAGGTGGACAAGCTCATTCCCATCACCGCCAAGCTCAACAAGTGTCTGGAATGCCACGACGAGCCCGACGACATCGGCGACAAGGTGAAGGGCGAACCCACGCCCATGCCCGAGTCACACTACGTCAAGGATGGCAAGGACATGGCCATGTCGGGCCGCCGGCACTTCTGCACACTGTGCCACGTTCCCCAGGCGGGGGTCGGTGTGTTGGTGGATAACACCTTCGGCGCGGGCAAGTAGGCAGGTGGGGCGAGCGGATATTGGCATGGGGGCTGATCCCGCAGCCCCCATGCCAAGCCGCAGCCATGATCGATCACACCAATCGACCCCGCATGGCAACAATCAGAACCCTCCAGCAACTCAATATCCAGGGCGAGCTGCCCAGCCCCAAGGGCATAGCACTGGCCATTCTGGAAATCTGCCGCCGGGAGGATGCCAGCCTGGCCGAAGTGGCCCGCGTGGTGCAGACTGATCCGGCCCTCTCCGGGCGCCTGATCAGACAGGCGAACAGCGCGGCTCGTGTGGGGAGGCCGGTGGCTTCCGTGCCCGAGGCGATCCAGCATATCGGCCTGGGCACGGTACGCCAGCTGGCCTTGGGATTTTCGTTGCTGGACAACTATGCCGATGGCGCCTGCAAGCGATTCGGTTATGCACGCTTTTGGTCCCACTCCCTTCTCATGGCTGTGGTCATGCAGGAATTGGGCGCGCGTATCCGGGTTGGCGCGCCGGATGATCTCTTCGCCTGCGGGCTCCTGGCCAGGATCGGCTGCCTTGGTCTTGCCACGGCTTATCCGGATGAGTACGACACCCTGCTGGAAACCGCCACCGCATCGATTAGCCCCACGGGCCAGGAGCGCCAGGGCCTGGGCACCGACCACAATGAGCTGACCGCCGCCCTATTGCTCGACTGGGGAATTCCCCATGGACTGGTGGAGGCGGTTTTTCATCACGAGTCGCCAGAGGCATCCGGCTTTACGCCCGGATCACGGCCCGACCTGTTGACCAAGCTCCTCAACCTGGCTGGACATCTGGCCGATTGGGGGCACACGATCAAATCCGATCGCGAGGAGCTGGATGCGGAACTCCTGCACTCGGGGAGTGCTCTCGGCTTGGATGCGGACGAATTCAACGCGCTGGCCGAGAGTGCAATCCACCAGTGGAATTCATGGGGCGAACTGATAAAACGCCCTTCCTACGCAGGCGTGGGAGGAAATGGGGGAGAGGAAGAGACCCGCCCCCCTAAGCAAACCCAAACCCGTCCTGCCGCGGGAGAGGAATTCCAACCACCCTCGCTCGCCGCCAAAGAAGACTGCCCCGCTTGCAGCCAGAGGGAGAACACCGGCGAGGCGCCCCTGTGCATCCTGTTGGTGGACGGCAAGGACTCCTCCCGCTTTCCGCTGGAAAAAAGGCTGGGCGAGGAATGTGGGCACAAGGTGTATACGGCCGCCAACGGCAGGGAGGCCCTTGCCCTTGCCCTGGAGGTCATGCCCCAAGTGGTCATCACGGACTGGCTCATGCCGGGCATGGATGGCCTGGAGTTCTGTCGGACACTGCGAGGCACGGAATGGGGGCAAACCCCTTATGTGCTGATCCTGACCGATGTGGTGACCGTCAGCCAATTGAACAAAGCCTTCGATGCCGGCGTGGACGATTATCTCCTCAAGCCGGTGATCAGCCGCGACCTGCATCTGCGCCTGAGGGCCGCGAGGCGACAGGTGAAGCTGCAAGAGGAGTGGTCCAGGGACCGCATGCAACGCAAGCGGTTCGCCGCCGAATTGGCCATCTCGAACAGGAAACTGGAGCACGCTGCCCTGACCGACGCGCTCACGGACCTGCCCAACCGGCGGGCGGCCATGATGTTTCTGGATCAGGCCTGGAGTTCCTCCAGCCGTTCGGGCACGCCGCTGGCCGTCATGATGGCGGACATCGACCATTTCAAGCGCATCAACGATGAGCATGGCCATGCGGCCGGCGATGCCGTGCTACGGCAGGTGGCGCATGCGCTGCGCGCCGCCGTTCGCAGGGAAGATGATGTCTGCCGTGTGGGGGGCGAGGAATTCCTGGTGATCTGTCCCAATGCCGATCTCAAGACCGCCCACCAGTTCGCGGAGCGCCTGCGCCAAGGCATCGATTTGCTGCGCGTCGAGGCAGGCGTGGAAATGTTGCGTGTCACCCTCAGCGTAGGCGTGGCCTGCAAAGGAACCGGGGTGAGCGACGCATGCTCGCTGGTCAACGCAGCCGACCAGGCACTTTATGCCGCCAAACAGGCTGGTCGGGGCCGTACCTGCCTGGCTGGCGATGGCAAGTTCCACTGTGGACATCCATGACACCGTCTGATCAAACCCGGCTGAACTGCAGGATTCGGCATCAGGGGGATATTTCCGTCATCCATCTTGATGGGCGTTTCGTGTTCCACGACCACCGGGATTTCCGGCAAGTCTACGAGCAGGCCCTGGCGCGGAGCGAGACGCTTTGCATCCAGCTGGACATGGGCAAGCTGGAGTATCTGGATAGTTCTGCCCTGGGTATGCTGCTCCTGTTGAGAGAGCGCGGACAGGCACAGGGCAAGGCAGTTCGAATCCTTGGGGCGCGAGGCCTGGCACTCCAGGTGCTGGAGGTGGCCAACTTCCACAAGTTATTCGATATGACGCGCTGACTCTATGCATATCTGTCTCACTGGAACTCAGTGGGCTGCCCCTGATGTCCTGTCAGGTGAAGCGGTCATCCAGAGAGGGAGTTGTTTTACGGATCTGGGATTTCCATTGCCATCTCCCGCCGCTGCTCCTCCCATCCCACAGCCGGATTCACACTCAAAGCCCCCAGCGTCACCTCCTCCGGCAACGTCTCGTCCAGGATCGCCGCCACGATCTCCGGCGCCAGACGCAGGCTGGCCATGAGGTAGGTGTGGTAGCTGTGCGAGGGACGACCCGGTTTGTGTGGGTTATTAGGATACGACGGCTCCTTCCTGCCGGCCGCGGAGCGGCTTGATGGTGGTGTCGATATCGAGAATCCAGGGGGCGTCCAGAAGATACGTGGCACTTTGGCCCAGGTTGCCGTCCAGCCAGGCGACGCCTTCCGTCTCGGGAATACGGGGCAGCGCCCGCCGCAGGACGTCTTCGGATATGGCCTTGCATCCCAGGAGGCAGGAATTGACGCCATCGCAGCGCATGGCGGCCACATGGGCGTAGCGCTTGTAGTCCGAGAGGATGGAGAGCATCCAGGCGCCCAGCACATCGGCCAGCCTCGGGGTGAAGAGGCTGGAACGACGCGACTTTTCCGCCGCCGAGGCCGAACGCATCTGGCGGGTAACCATCCTCCTGGCTGTCTTGGGCTTGCACCCCGGTCCCGGCAACCGGTCCCCACGCCGTAGCCGGGCTCGCGCTCCGGGCAAGCAGGCGCCATACCCGACTTGAATGGTCGGGCATACCGCCTACATTGAATTCAGGAAGCCGCGCTTGGAAGTGGTTTTGGATGCGTGGTTCATCCCCAGCCGCGGTTTCCGGGTTGAATCTACTCTCCCGCTTTCAGGAGGCCATCATGAACGACTCCGTCCAGATCACCATTGACCGCGACGTTTACCAGCGTCTGCAATTGCTCATGGCCCCCCCACTCAGCGATGCGAACGCGGTCATCAAGTCCCTGCTGCTCCAGGACGGGCATGCCAGCCCGGCGGCCATCGAGGTCGAGGCCTCGACGCGGCATTTCAGCTTCGCGCAGGAACTGGAGCGCGCCCAGGCGGGGGTCTTTGAGTGTGGCGGCGCCACCTGATGCCCCCCGGCAACGGGGCACGAAATGGACTTGGCCCTGCGCCGCGTCTATGACCCCGCGGGGCCGGACGACGGCCTGCGTGTGCTGGTCGATCGGCTGTGGCCGCGCGGCCTGAGCAAGGCACGCGCCGGGGTGGACGAATGGCTGCGCGAGGCGGCGCCGTCGGCCCCACTGCGGCAGTGGTTCGGCCACGATCCGGCGCGCTGGGCCGAATTCCGGCGCCGCTATGTGGCCGAGCTGGGGGCCCAGCCGGCGTCCGTGGCGGTGGCCCGCCTGCGCGTCCTCGCCGCGCGAGGGCGGGTGACGCTGCTCTACGCAGCGAAGGACGAGGCCCACAACAACGCGCGGGCGCTGCGGGAATTCCTCCTGGCAGAGGGGTGATACGGCCTGGTGCCCTCAATTCAGGGGCTTGGCGTGCCGGAAACCGGCCCGTGAAAACACGACGTAGAAGGCGGCCACGTTCATCAGCGCCCAGATGATGAAGCCCAACGCATAGCCGCCCAGCATGTGCTTGCTGGCTGCCAGGGTGACCGTCATGGTGAAGCCGCAGGCCGCGCCTGCGGCCTTGGCCAGCCCACTGACCGCGCCCACATGCTTGAAGTAGGTCGGGATCAGCTTGATCACCGCGGCCGCGGAGGCGCCGGACAGCAGGGCCAGGGCATAGATGGCGCCCAGCTGGACCCGCAGGGATATCTGCAACACCAGCAGCAGGGCCAGGACGCTGGCCAGCCCGAACATCCAGGCCAGGATTTTCAGGGTGTCGAAGCGGTCGGCCAGCCAGCCGCCGAGCGGCCGGGTGACGGCGACGCAAGCAACCAGCAGCGCGGTGTAGACCATGGAGGCCTGGGTGGTATCCACGCGCCACTGGTCGACCAGATAGGTCGGCATGGTGGCGGCGAAGAAGGTCAGGGTGCCGAAGGCCGTCCAGTAGAGATAAGTCACCAGCCAGACCAGCGCGCCCGAGCGGTACACGGCGGCAACCTCGCGCAGGGAAACGCCCTTGTGCTGCCGATGCGGCGGATCGGAGGTGAAGAACCAGTAGACCAGCGCCATCAGCAGGGTGGGGATGGCGAAGATCAGGAACACCAGGCGCCAGCCGGAAAAGTGGCCGAGGGCGAACTTGGCCGGCAACGGGCCGTAGCCGGCCGGCCCGCCCAGCACCTGGGTGATCAGGAAGGCGACGGCGATCATGCCGAGGCTGATGCCGATGTTGCCCAGGCCGAAAAGGCCCAGCGCCGTGCCCTGTTTCGACTTCGGGTACCAGGACGAGACATGGGCGTTGCCCACCACGAAACTGGCGCCGCCCAGGCCGAGCAGCATGCCGAGCAACAGGAACGACAGGTAGCTGTCGACGAACAGGCCGGTGAACAGCGGGATGGTCAGGCTGAGCAGCAGGAGGGTGAACACCAGCCGGCCGCCGAACTTGTCCGTCACGATGCCGAGCGGGATGCTGACCACGGTGGCGAAGAAGGCCGGCATCGCCGCCAGGATGAGGGCCTGGGTAGGGCTGAAGGCATACCACTTGATGAGAAAGGGGCCGAGGGCGGAAAACATGCCCCAGATGGCGAAGCCGAGTGAAAACGCCAGGAACGATATCCACAGGACGCGGGCATTGCCGGCGGGCTGGGGTAGGGCGTGGAGGGAGCTGTCGAAAGCCGTCATGGTTGTCCTTGTTCCGGTAGGTCGTTCTCGTCGCGGCCGCCCGGCGCCATCAATGCTCGCCCTTAGTCTTGCGGATGCCCGCGACCCGGTTGCCCTGCTTCTGCGGCCCGCCCATGGGGAAGATGTCGTGCAGGTAGCGGTTGTTGCCCCTTTCCGGACCCCACACTTCACGGAAATACCGGATCATGTCGCGCACCTGGGCCTGCACGCCGTGGCGCTCGTAGTAGTCGCGGATGAAGCGGATGACTTCCCAGTGTTCGTGGGTGAGCGTCAGCCCTTCCCTTCCCGCCTGGGCCTGGGCGAAGCCCGGGCTCCATTCGTCCATGTTCAGGATGTAACCCTCCGGGTCGGTGAGGATTTCCTTGCCATCCACCGTTACGGACCTGGTGTAGATGGCGTAGGGGTTGGTGCTGTCCATGGCCTCCTCGAGGTAGTTGCCCTTGGGGGTCTGCAACGGGGTTTTGTTGGAAATGGGGTTTTGCGTCATGGTCATTTCGTCGCTCCTGGTTGCGTCAAGGATTACCTGACAAATTCATGACGTCAGGCTATTTCCACCCCCTTCCATCTGGCAAACGATATTAATTGAACTCTAATATTCGTTTTCTTGATGTATAGGGCCTGTCACCCATGGATATCGAATTCGCCCGGACCTTTCTCGCCGTGGCCGCCGCCGGCAATTTCGTCGGCGCGGCCCAGCGCCTCCATGTCACCCAGTCCACGGTGAGCATGCGTATCCAGGCCCTGGAGAGCCGGCTTGGCGCCTCGCTGTTCGAGAGGGGACGGGGTGGCGCCCATCTCACCCCCGCCGGACGGCGCTTCCTGCGTCACGCCAACACCCTGGTGCGCACCCTGGAACAGGCGCGCCACGAGGTGGGCTTGCCGGCGGGCTTCAGGGGCAGCCTCACCCTGCGTGGCCGCATAGCCCTGTGGGACGGTTTCCTGCCCCAGTGGGTGGCGCGCATGCGGGCCACCCATCCGGACATCTCCCTGCACCTGGAGGTGGGCTTCGAGGACGACATCATGCGGGGCCTGGTGCAGGGCACGGTGGATGTGGGCGTGCTGTACACGCCGGAAAACCGGCCGGGCCTGGGCATCGAACGCCTGTTCGAGGAAAAACTGGTGTTGGTGGCGACAGACCCGGCCCGACCCTGGCCGGACCCGGGTTATATCCACATGGACTGGGGAGTCGAATTCCACGCCCAGTTCGGCACCGCCTTCCCCGATCTGGCCCCCCCGGCCATCACCGCCAACATCGGCTGGCTGGTGATGCAGCAAATCCTGCACTGCGGGGGCAGCGGCTACTTCCCCTGGCGCATCACCCGCGAACTGGTGGAGGCGGGGGAATTGTGGCTGATGGAAGATCGGCCGGCTTTCACGCTGCCGGCCTACATGGTGTTTCCCATGGGGCGGAGCGAGGACACGCTCTCGGCGGCCCTGGACGCGTTGCGTGACCTGGGCGCCGAGGAGCGGTCGCGCGGCGACGATGCGGCGCCTACAGCGACACCACCAGCATCAGCAGCAGGGCCCAGGCGATGAGGCCGGCGCCGATCACCGTCCGCACGATGCTCGCCGCGGTCATGTCTTCACGGGTGTGGCACAAGCCTTCTATGCCGTGGTAGATGATGCCGCTGGACAAGGCCGACTACGTTCGCCTGGCCCGCTTCCGCCATCGCCAGCGCCGGTTCCTGCGTGTCAGTGAGCGCATCTGCCAGGACCAGGGCCTCACCCCCCGCAATACCATTTGCTGCTGCATGTGCGCGGCAACCCTGAGCGGGACTGGGCCAGCATCGGCGAACTGGCCGAGCGCCTCCAGGCCCAGCACCATGGCGTGGTGACCCTGATCGACCGATGTGAAAGGCTCGGTCTGGTGGAGCGCCGGCCCGGGCTCCTGGACCGGCGGGTGGTGGAGATCCATCTGCTGCCGGCCGGCGAAGAGAGGCTGGACCGCGTCGCCCGGCTGCACCAGGACGAGCTGTATCAGCTGCTGCGGGAATTCGCCGTGGCGGAAGGCTGAGCCTCGCCCGACGCCGGCCGGACCTCGCAGGGGAAATGGCGCAGGCAGTTCGATCCCGCCACCGGGTCGAAGCACTCCCCGTCCATGAGCCGGTTGGCGTCGCCAGCGCCATCCGGGTACTGCCACCAGCCGTATTGGGCGCACACCACGTCCGGGGCCAGGTAGGTGTCCAGGCGGGCGCGGGCGCGCATGGCACCCAGGCGGGTCGCCACCTGGACCCAGTCGCCTTCGGCAATGCCCCGGGCCGCCGCCGTGCCCGGGTGCAGTTCCACCAGCGGCTCCGGCATGCGCCGGCGCAGGGAAGGCAGGTGGCGCTGCTGGCTGTGGCAGTACTGGGGCCACTTGGCGGTGGTCAGGATGAGCGGGTAGCGCGGGTCCGGCGGAAAGCCGGCGGGGAGGGCGTCCGCCAGCGGGTCCAGGCCAGCCTCTGCCAGGCGCGCGCTATGAAATTCGAAGCGGCCGCCGGGGGTGGCGAAGCCGTGCTCTCGGTACTTGCAATAGCGTGTCTTGAGCGGCAGGGCGAGACCGCCGGGGGCAGCGCGCAGCGCCTCGGGCGTCAGGCCGGTGGGGGCCAGGGTGGCCGCCAGGGCGGCTTCCGGATCGCCGCCGAAGAAGCGGTCCGCCAGGCCCAGGTGCCGGGCCAGCTCGAACACGATCCAGGTGTCCGGGCGGCTCTCGCCCCGGGGCGGCACGAAGGCGGGGCGCAACTGGACGTGCGCTTCGGCCGCCGCGCCGACCTGGAAGCCGGCCTGGAGCCCTTCCCTTTCCCAGGCGCTACAGACCGGCAGCAGCAGGTCGGCGTGGCGGGCGGTCGGGGTCTCCACCAATTCGGCGAGGGCGAAGAAGTCCAGCTTGCGCAAGGCCTCGTCGCACAGCGGCGTGTTCGGCTTGGAGAGCAGGAAGTTGCCGCCGAAGGACACGAAGGCGCGCACCGGATAGGGCTGATCGTCGACGATGGCGCGGAACAGGTCCCGGGTGGTGATCCAGCCCTTCTGCGGCGGTCCGTGGGGCCGCTCGGCGTGGCCCAGGGTGAGGCGCCGGGTGGCGGGGTCCACCCAGTCGAAGCCGGCCACGTCGGCGACCGGCGGTCTGGTGAACCAGACGTTGCCGCCCGGCGCGTCCAGGCAGCCGGTGAGGCCGTAGAGGGCGGCGATCGAACGACCGGTCTGGGTGGCGTTGCCGTGTTGGCAGGTACCGGTCCAGGTGAACAGGGACAGGGGCAGGCTGCCAGCGATCAGGTCCGCCGCCTTCGCCACCTGGTCGGCCGGGATGCCGGTCACCGCCTCGACCCGCGCCGCCGGCCAGGCGGCGCAGCGTTCGGCGAGGCGGTCGAACACCGGCCGGCAGGCGACCGGACCGGCCGGCGTGGCGATCCGGAAACGCCCCGTCAGGGCGAGCCGACCGGCCACGCCGGCATTGGGCGGCCGGGCCGGACAGGCCAGCGGGGCGGCCGCCACCACGTCCCAGGCCAGGGGACGGCCGGCATCGCCGCCCGGCCGCAGGTCGGCCTCGGTCAGCACGCGGCCATCCGTCTCCGCCACCAGGAAGGGGGCGTCGCTCCAGCGGACGAGGAATTCCCGGTCGAAGCGGCCCGAGTCGATGAGGACATGGGCCAGGCCCAGGGCCAGGGCGGCGTCGGTGCCGGGTTTTGGCCGCAGCCAGAGGTCGGCGCCCGCCGCCAGGCCGGCCCGGCGCGGGTCCACCACGATCAGCTTCGCGCCGCGCTGGCGCGCCCGCTTGACCGCCGTGGCCTGGGACAACCAGGAAGTGGCCGGGTTGAAACCCCAAAGCAGGATGCATCCGGTGTTCTCGTAGTCCGGCATGCCGATGCCGCCACCCCAGGTGTAGGCCGGGGCGAAGTCCTTGTGCCAGTTGCAGTTCTCGGTGGCGAACACCAGGTTGGGGCTGGCGCAGGCGTGGGCGAGGCGGTGGATCCAGGCGAAGCTGTCCGCCACCGCCGTGCCGCTCGGAGTGGCGACGCCGAAGGCCAGGGCCTGGGGACCGTCCGCCATGGCGGCGCGCATCTTGTCAGCCATCAGGTCCAGGGCCGCGTCCCAGGAGAGGGGCTGCCAGCCCGGATCGGGGTCGCCCTTGGGCCGGGTGCGGACCAGGGGCCGCAGGATGCGTTCCGGGGCGTAGACCGATTCCGGCGCGGTCCGGGCCTTGACGCACAGGGCCTGGCCGGTCGGGTGGCCGGGGTCGGGGTCGATCCGGGTCAGCACGCCGTCCTCCACCCGGCCTACGCAGCCGCAGCGGGAGACGCACAGGGCGCAGTAGCCCCGGCGCAGTTCGATGCTCACGCCCGGCGCCCCGGACATCGTGGCGTTACAGGCCGTAGACCTCGGCCACGTCGGTGCCCGCCAGGCGGTCGAAATAGCGGGCGCGGTAGTAGTGGCGCTTGTGGCCGGCGTCATCGGTGAAGGCGGCGCGGTCGTGCAGCACGTTGTTGCTCACCAGGCCCATGCCGGATTCCAGGCGGCCGCGGTAGAGGTAGGGCGAGCCGCCGTCGAACAGCCCTTGCAGGCAGGCCAGGGCCTCCCGGCTGAGCGGGTCGTCGGCCCAGATGACGTTGTTGACGCGGATGGTGTAGCGCATGTGCAGGTTGCCGGCCGGGGTGATGCCGAACACCGGGCCGGCTTCTTCTTGCCGGGCCACCGTGCCACCCTCGTCGATGCGCGCCGGGATGGTCATGGCCTTGGGCGCCATGAGGGCGCGGATGTAATCCGGGTTCTTTTCGCGCAGGAGGATATAGGCGATCTCATGATCCATCAGGGCGTTCTCGCCGCCGCTGGCGGCCTGCTGCACCACATGCAGGTTGAGGGCGTGGATCTGCTTGGCCGCGGTGTTGTAGTAGCCGTCGGTGTGCCAGTTGATGGCGCGGTTGGTGTAGGGGATGTAGTGCTGGCGGACGCCCTCGTCCCGAACCGTCAGCGAGGTGAGGCCGGTTTCGTCGGCCAGCCAGTTCTTGTTGATGTCCTGCAAGCCGAAGCGGCGCCCGAGGGAGAGGGGGATCTCCGGGTCCGGGTCGGCGCCGGTCTTGCCGGCGTAGAGCGCCATGTTGGCCTTGCGGCAGCGCGCCAGCAGGGCGTCGTGCTCGCGCTGGCTGAGTTTGCGGGGGTCGTCGATCTCCACCACCAGGTCGGCGGGGTAGTCCTTCAGCTTGGCGTCGCGCCAGCGCTGATAGAGGGCGTTGTCGTCGAGGTCGAAGGGGCTGGGAATGGCTCTGGATTGCTGCAGCGGCTGGTTCATGGGCGGACTCCGGCGAAGGGATGGATGCGAGGCGGTTTGCCAGCCCGGCAGTCTAGGGGCTCGCCCTGGCGCGCTCATTGATCAAGGACAAGCGCCGCCGCTCGCCTTGGGCGTGCATCCGCCCGTGACCGGCGAGCGCCGGCCGCGGGTTGACATCAATCAACCCGGCGCACGTGGGCGGCGGCGCCGGGGCGTGGCGTCAGGCTCGCCAGCCTGTCCGTGCTTCCCGTGCCGTACAGGGCGGCCTGGATGGCATCGGCCAGGGCGTCTTCCTCGGCCAGGGCCGGACGGATCGCCTGAACGGCGGGTTCGCGCACCAGGTCTCGTTCGAAGCTCAATTGCAGGGGATCCTGGTTATCGGCGGCGGTGGCCAGGGCGGGCAGAAGGGCGGCAGTGAGGGCAAGGATGAGTTTCATGCGGGGTCTCCGGTAAGAAAACAATGGGTGAACAGGCAAGGCTGACTAAGCACGTACCGTGCCATCCATGAATCCCCCCTGATTCAGCCGCTTGCGGCCCCAACCAACGGGTTGAAGGTGTCCACATTGAACGTTAACATTGCGTTCGCTTTAACACATTGACACCCCCGAATGATTACCCTGACCGGCCTGACCGGCTTTCTCGACAACCTGGAGGAAGGCATCCTGTTTCTCGACCACCGCCGCCACGTCGTGGCGGCGAACGCCGCCGCCCGGCGCCTGCTCGGGCGGGGCGAGGAGGAGGTGCTGGACCGGTTCTGTCCCAGCCTGTTCCAAGGCACGCCCTGTGCGCGCCACTGCCAGCAGGGCGGCGGCTGCGCCCTGCGCTCCGCCTCGGACCGGGAACGGCTGACCCAGGACCTGACCGTGCAGCAGCCCGGTGGCGACCTGGTGTCCTTGCGCATGTGGGCCATGAAGCTGCCCCGCGACGCGGGCCTGGCCTACTACGCGGTGGTGCTGCGCGACCGCAGCCGCGAGGTGCGCCTGGAGGAGGCGGCCAGCGAGCGCCTGCAGCTGGGCGGCCTGGTGGGCCAGGCCGCGCCCATGCGCGAGCTGTTCCGCCAGATCCTGCGGGTGGCGGCCAGCGAGGCCAGCGTCCTCATCACCGGCGAGAGCGGCACCGGCAAGGAGCTGGTGGCGCGCGCCCTGCACGACAACTCCAGCCGGGCCAACGGACCCTATATCCGGGTGCATTGCGCCGCCTTCCCGGAACAGCTGCTGGAGGACGAGCTGTTCGGCCACGCCCGGGGCGCCTTCACCGGCGCCGAGTCGGCCCGCGAGGGCCGCTTCGAGGCGGCCCACGGCGGCACCCTGCTGCTCGACGAGATCGGCGAGGTGCCCCTGAGCGTACAGGTGAAGCTTCTGCGCGTGCTGCAGGAGCGGGAGATCGAGCGCCTGGGTGAAAACCGGCCGCGCAAGGTGGACGTGCGCATCCTCGCCGCCACCCACCGCGACCTGCCCGCCCTGGTGCGCAATGGGGAATTCCGCGCCGACCTGTATTACCGCCTGAGGGTGCTGCCCCTGCATCTGCCGGCCCTGCGCGAGCGCCGCGAGGACATCCCCCTGCTGGCGGACAGCCTGCTGGCGCACCTGCGCGACCGCCACCGCGGGCGCGACCTCCAGGTTTCCACCGCAGCCCTGGACACCATGCAGGCCTATGCCTGGCCCGGCAACGTGCGGGAACTGTCCAACGCCCTGGAGTACGCCCTGGTGCATGCCGAGGGCGACGTCCTGCTGCCGCGCCATCTGCCGCCGGAGGTGCGCCAGGCCGCCGTCGCCCGGCCGACCGCCGAGACGGTGCCCGGCCTGGTCCAGCGCTACTACCGCCCTCCCGCCGACAGGGTGGAGGACGAAAAGACGCTGCTCGCCACGGCCCTGCGGGAAAGCGCAGGCAACCGCGCCGCCGCCGCCCGCCGACTGGGCATGTCGCGCACCACCCTGTGGAAGAAGCTCAAGCAATACGGCCTGGAGGGTTGAACAGGTTCAGGGCGTGTCCGGCCGCCAGCCCGGATGGTCGAAGTAGACAGGGTATCGCGCCAGGGCCGCACGAACCCCGGCCAGACCGGCGGTTGCGGTCTCGGGCCTGGCCATGGCCTCGGCGCCCGCCAGCAGCTCGCCGATCAGGGCATGGAGCACGGTATCCGCCCTGGGCTCCAGGCGGCAGTTCGCCACCAGGGCGGCCACCTCCCCGTGGATGGCCTCGGCGGTCCGGCCGGGGTCGCCGGGTGCCGCCACCAGGGCCTGGATGCGCGTCATGCCTTGGCGCAGCTCGGCGTCGGTGGCCCATTTGCGGCCGTCGTCCAGGCTCAGGGCGGCGTGCCCGGCGTGGTCCGCGTGGCCGGCCGGCCCGCCATGCAGGTGCCACCCGGCGTAGACCGCCAGAACTGTGCCGAGCACGGCCACGAGAATCAGGGAACGTTTGAATGGCGTCATGGTGCGATCCTCTCCGCCCGCCTACCAGGACAGCTGTTCCAGCCAGTCGGCCAGAAGGCCCGCGCTGGCTGCACGCAGGCCCGGCCCGAGCGCCTGGCTGCGCGCCCGCAGGGCGGGGATGTCGATGCCGGCGGCGGAGAGCTCGCCAGTGTGGCCGATCAGCCATTGCTCGATGCGGCGGCTGTCGGCCTCGGCGTGGAATTGCAGGGCCAGGGCGTTGCGCCCCAGGGCGAAGGCCTGGTTTGCGTAGACATCGGTGCTGGCAAGCAGGGTGGCGCCCGCGGGCAGGTCGAAGGTGTCGCCGTGCCAGTGCAGCACCGGCAGGCCGTCGAGGCGTCCGAGACAGGAGGCGTGGCCGGCCTCGGTCAGGCGCACCCCGCCCCAGCCGAGCTCCTTGCGCCCGCCCGGGTAGACCCGCGCCCCCAGGGCGGCGGCCATGAGCTGGGCGCCCAGGCAGATGCCCAGGGTGGGCCGGCCTGCGGCCAGGCGTTCCTTCAGCGCGGCCAGCTCGGTTTCCAGGAAGGGATAGCGGTCGGTCTCGTAGACGCCGATGGGGCCGCCCAGCACCACGGCCAGGTCGGCGTCGCGCAGGGGCGCAGCGAGATCCTCGAGGCCGGCCTCGTGGTAGCGGAGGGTCCAGTCCGGTCCGGACAGGGGCTCGGCGAACAGGCCCAGGTCCTCGAAGGCCAGGTGGCGGATGATTTCGACGCGGCGGGGGGTGGCTTGCATGGGTGCGCTCCTATTCGGGTGTTGCGGGCGTTTTGCTGCGTCCTTCAGGGCATGATTTCCACATATTCATAGACCTCCGCGCCCAGCAGCCGCTGGCGCGCCGGCACGGAAAGGTTCGCGAACCAGGCGTGGGGGTCGTGGCGGTCAATCTCTCGCCCCATGAAGCGGATCAGCTCGCAGATCGGCTCCACCACGTTGGCGCGGTAGCGCAGGTCGTTCTTCACGTAGCCCAGCCAGAGGTTCTTCATGCAGTTGCGGCGGCACCAGGAGAAGGCCTCGCAGCCTTCGCAGGGCATCTCCGGCGTGGGCTGCAAGGGGCTCCGCTTCAGCCAGTTGCCCTGGATCTCGCCCATCTGCATGGCGTGGGCGTACATCATGTCCGGGCAGGGGTAGATCTGGCCGTTGGGCATGACGTTGATCAGGTGGGTGGAGACGCGGCACTGGGTGAGGCCGGCGTACAACTCGCGGCCGCGGTTGGGCAGCACCTTGTTGCGCACGATGCCCATGATCGGCACCAGTGGGTAGAGGCGGTCGCCGCGCGCGAAGAAGCGGTCGATCAGCTTGACCAGCACGGCCTTGCGCTTTTCCACCGCATCGCCGCCGTACATCTCGTCGGCGACGAACTGCCAGTAGACGTAGTCGATGGCCTCGATGGCGCTGGCCAGTTCGTCGAGCTCCTCGAAGGTGGTGTCGGCGTTGCCCCAGGTGACCCGCGCGGTGATCGTGCCGCCGACGCGCTCGTGGACGTGGTTCAGGTTGCGGATGACCTGGCGCCAGATGCCGCGCCCCCGGTAGCCGTCGGTGATGGCCTCGCCGCCGTCGATGGAGACCAGGATGTTGGAGAGCTTCGCCAGAACCCAGCCCGGCAGGTCGTCGAGCAGCGTGCCGTTGGTCTGGAGCTGGTAGCGGAATGCCGGGAAGCGGGCCATCACCGCCCGCATCATGTCCTGGTTCAGGGTCGGCTCGCCGCCGTAGAAGGTGACGTAGATCTCCTTGCCCTTCAGGTGGCTGTCGATGAAGGCGGCGAGTTGGTCGATGTCGTAGCCGAGTTCGGTCTGCGAGCCGAGCACCTCGCCCACCCCCAGCGAGCAGTAGGTGCACTTGAGGTTGCACTTGAGAGTGGTGAGCAGTTGCAGCTCAACGCGGTCGCCGACGATGGGGTCGGGGTCGGAAACGGGGGCGGTAATGGGGACGGACGGCGCGAAATGGATGGTTTGGGTGGACATGCCTTACTCCGGAAACAGGAACGGGCCGCGGCGGGGTCCGCGGCGGCGAGTCGGACTGCTCGGGGAAGGCGGGGCGGTCTTGGGCTGGGCGGTGATGCCGCTGCGCAGCCAGTCGCAGATGGCGCGGTCGGGAGTGCGGTCGGGAAGGGAAAACATGGCCGGAGAATCTACATGCTGCTCCCGGCCAGGCCGATACCACCTTGTAGGTACGGCATACATAGCCCTTCCGGTCGAGCTGCCACCCTCCGCTTGAGCTTAGGCAAGGAATAAACAAGGGCGTGGAGGGGCAGTACAAAAAACCTCACTCGGCCATTGTTGCCATCTGGGCCAGCGTGTTCTTGCTGGCAGGTCATGTAGTGCCTATAGCCTGATACAAAGCCACACTATCGGCTAAACGCTGGGCTTGAGCGGCGGCCAGGCCAATACGGGTCTGCTGGGCCTGTTGCTGGGCGACGAGTAGTTGTAGGTAGCTGGCCGCGCCGAACTGGTATTGCCGCTCCATCGAGTGCAGGGAATCCCGCGCGGCGGCGTCGGCGGCGGCTAGCGCGGCCAGCGTCTGGGCGTCGTTTTCCACGGCGCGCAGCGCATCGGCCACATCGCGTAGCGCCCCCAGCACCACGCCCTGGTAGTTGGCGGCGGCCGCGTCGAAGGCGGCCAGCGCGGCGCGCTTTTCCGCGGGCAGCCCCGGATTGAATAACGGCTGGGTCAGTTGCCCGAGCAGGCTCCACACCGCCGACCCGCTGCCGAACAGGGCGCCGCTGGTGAGCGCCTGGCTGCCGAGGCTGGCGCTCAGGTTGATCTGCGGATAAAGCCTGGCCACGGCCACGCCATAGTCGGCGTTGGCCGCGTGCAGCAGGGCCTCGGCGGCCTGGATGTCGGGGCGTCGGCGCGCCAGCTCGGAAGGCACGACGAGTGGCAGTTCAACCGGCAGGGAGAAGTCCGCCAGGGTGAATGCAGGTATTCCGCCCGCGCCCGGCGCGCGGCCGGCGAGTACGGCGAGCAGATGCTCGGCCTGCTGCATCTGTTTGCGCAATGCAGGCAACTGCGCCCGCGTCTGCTCTGCTTGGGTCTGCAACGCCAGCGCCTCGTCCGGCGTCGCCTGGCCGAGGCGCGCACGCTCGCGGGCCAGATGCACCTGTTCCTCCTGGACCTTCAGGATGGCGGCGGTGGCCTCGATCTGGTCGGCGAGCCTGGCCCGGGTGATGGCGGCCGTGGCGATGTTGCCGGCCAGGGTCAGGCGGGCAGACTCCAACTCAAAGCGGCGGAAGTCGGAGCGGGCGGCCAGGGCCTCCAGGGCGCGGCGGTTGCCGCCAGCGAGATCAAGGTTGTAATGCACGCCGACGCTGGCGTTGAAGAGGCTGAATTCGCGCGCATCGCCCGCAAGGCCCTGGGCGCTCGGACTCATGCGCTGGCGCTGGGCGCCGAGCCCCGCATCCACCTGCGGATATTGCGTCGATCCGGCCTGCGCGGCATGGAGCTCCCGCGCCTGGCGCAGGGCGGCCTGCGCGGCGGCAAGCGAGGGGTTGGCATTGAGCGCCGATTCGATCAGCGCATCGAGCTCCGCGGATTTCAGGTTTCGCCACCACTGGGCATCGGCCGCCATGCCATCGACCAGGCGCTGGGCCTCGCCCAGCCGCACAGCGGCGGATTCGGTCTGGGCGGCGACCGGCGTCGCCGTGTAACCCGCCACCTCCGGCGCGGACGGACGCTTGAAGTCCGGTCCCGCGGCACAGCCGGCGAGCCCCAAGATCAGGGCCCATGTCGCGACTGTCCGGAGATGGGGCCGGCCGGTTTCGATGGGATCGGCACCCGGGCCGGGTTTCGTCTCAAGGTTTGCCATAAAAGTGCTCCATGAACGGCTTGCGGAAGTTTTGATGACAGGCCAGGCAACTGTTCTGTAGCGCCGCGAAGGAAGCAATGACGGATTGACCGTCACCGCGCTTGGCCGCCTGTTCCAAGGCCCTTGCTGCTTGGTGGGTCTGTTCGTCGAATCGCTTGAACCGGCCGGCGTCGCTCCCGACGAAGCCGAGAATGCGCATTTTCTCCCCCAAGGGCGGTTGCGGATGCTCGGCGATGTGCGGCGCGGTATCGGTAACCCGCACCTAATCCTCGCGGGAGATGGCATCGATTACCACCTGCATGTTCTTCCCGAGTTCCCGCATGATCCGGCGCAGTTCCATCGGCTCAGCCGTGGTATTCCCGTCAGCCCAGGCCTGTGCGCCGATCGTTGCCATGGTCGCGCCAAAGATCGCGGTAGCGACGATATTCCCGTGTATGAGTTTGTGTTGCATGAAAACCTCCAGGTCCTGTTTCGGTAAAACGGCTTGTCGCATGGTCAGGCATTGCCCTTAGAACTCGACGCTCAGGGCGACGGAGCCGTAAGCCTGATTCGTGCCTTGCTCCTCAAACTCGCGCGTGCGGTAAACGCGCATCACGGCCAACCTGACGCCATGCCCTGCCAGAATGCCCTGAGCGCTGACACCCACCGCCACCTGGGCAACCCACGGCTGGCGCGTGACACTGTGGCTGGACCGAAAGAGGTTGCCGTCGAGGGAAAAATCGTAGGCGACAGCCTTCGCTTCCACGATCCCGAAGAGGTGAACGCCGGGGCGCGGCCGACTGGCGGCCGGGACGGAATCGCTGGGCTTGCCGTGGATGGAGGCGGCCGATGGCGGGCGGTTCTCGGCGCCCGGCCGGATGGGATAGCTTCCGAAATCATTCGGCAGATTCCAGCCGAGGCGACCCTCGATGCCCAACGTGGCCGAGGTCTCGATGTTGCCGAGCCTGAGCCCCACCGAACGTATCGAATCAGCGGAGAAGCCTGGAATGATTGCCCCGGCCCCACGAAATGCCCTGAATTTGCGGTCCATCGCTACCTGAAAGGCAGGCTCGTTTTCCAACTGATGGTCCCAGCCGAGGAACCTGTCGATGTTCCGCGCATCGTGCACCAGGTTCTGGGTTTGCTCCGCGAGCGACCAAGGGCCGATCACGCCGAGCGTGACCTCGCGCGTGTCGAGCATTTCCTGATTCAACGCGGGTTTGTGTTTTCGCCGGTTCCATGCCAATCCCATGTAGAGCAGGCCCGCGTAGGGCCGATCGTCGGGGATCAGGTCGGTTCGGGTGTAATCCTCCGGGGTGTACATGGACTGGCCGAATCGGACCACCACGTTCTGCGTGGCCGCGGCATCCTTCGCATCGGCCCAGAATCCGGGGTTCATGAACTGGATGAGTTGCGCGTGCAGCCGGATCGGCGCCGGGAAGCACTCGGGCCTCGGCCTGCCCGGGATGTCGTGGGAAATCAGGGTGAACGCCACGCCATTGGTGTAGTTCTGGTCGGTGCCGGTGAATAGGTCGTTTTCCAGCCTCGCCGTGCCGCCGCGGAATCGGAGTGTTTCGTCCACGGCGCAATCCCCGGCGCCGACCGCGCCTTCGTTGACGGCTTGCGCCAAGGCCGGCGAGGGAAGGAGAGCACTCATCGCCAGCGCCAGCATCGAAAGGATGGAGAAGCAGGGGAACGGCGTGTGCGGCAGATAATGGCCCTTCATCGCACATCTTCTGGTGCGGTGCTGACATTCTGCTGTGCCGGGTTTCTCTCTGCCTCGGGCTTGCGCCGGGCATAGACGAGGCGATAGGAAACCGGCGGCCCTTCCGAAATCTGCGCCACGGAGGAGATGACGAGTTGTCCATTCCCGCCATCGATCTGGTAGTTCTGGGTCATTTTCTTCCCCAGCATCGTCGTCTCGACCACCAGCGCCTCGCCTTCCCAGCCCGCGACGGACACGCGCTGCTGCAGCCCGCCGCTGGCGGAGACGCTGGCACCGCGAAAATCGGTGAAGAGGCGCTGGTGCTGATCGTTTTCGTCCGCGATCAGCAGCGTGGGGTCCTGATGGGTGATGTGGAGTTCTTGCGCAGGAGCCAGCAGCGCGGACAGTTCTCCGGAGGACAAGCCGCCGCTTCCACCCATGCCGCCCCCGCGGCCCCGGCCGCCGTCGCCCATGCCGCCGCCTCGCCCCATGCCGCCACCCCGGCCCTTCCCGGCCGGGCCGCCCATGGCCTGTCTCGACGCCTGCATGGCCTCCTTGGCCTTTTCCCGCGGGTCGTCGCTGGCCTTGGCGTTGAGGACCCAGTCGCCGGAGAAATCCGGCCTGGGCGGCGATGCAGGCGCACGCCGATCTCCAAGACACTGATACAGCGCCCAGTGCGCCGCACCAGCCGACTCGCTTGGCGATTCCGCGTCACAGATCGCCTGAGTCGCGGATGCGTCCCCATCCCCCTGTGCCGCCCCCGTGGCGCCGGCCGCCAATGCCAAACCGAGCCACAGCACGGTGGCGAAATGCTTCTTCAGGTTCATTTCATATCTCCCGCCGTTATGGCGGGCTTTCCGCGCGGCAGAGCACGCCAGGAAATGGCTGCGATCGCCCCCCACACCAGCGTTCGGAAGCTCATCGCGATGACCGTGCGCATTTCATAGGTCCCGCCGGCATGGACGTGCGCGCCAAATGCCGCAAAGGCAAACGCAGTCGCTGCGGCGATGACGACGGCCAGCCACACTGCCCAGCGATGCCGCAGCCACAGTCCAGCACCAGCGATGACGTAGGCGAAGCCGGCCAGGAAGTTGAACCAGAGCACAAACGGCACGTAGTTCCCGGCAGAGGCTTGAGCCGCTTCGCCACCGAACAGGATCGCGCCGCCTTCCTTGATCGTCAGCAAGCCGAAGCCGACAGCGACCAGGGACATTGCCCAGATACGGAATCCGTTTCTTTGCATGGATATCCTCACGTTTTTCCCATCCCCCGGAAATTTCCCGCCTGCCTTCATTTCGAAGGAACAGCCAATGCGGCCCGGTACAGGGCGAAAGCCTCGGCAGCCTTCCGCAGGAACGATTCCCCCCACCTCGGGGCGGCAGGGGTTTCGAGCACCAGTTTCTGGATGATGCCGACAAGGGAAATTGCCGCGGCATCCGGTTTGATGTCAGCTCTGACCAGGCCCTGCTGTTTGGCGCGCGCGATGATTTGCGCCAGGCGGGTGGCGTAGTAAGCGATGAGCATCCGCACGTGCCGCTGAAGGCCGGGATCGTCGTCGTGAGCCAACCACGACAGCAGGCGCCTGGGGACGTCGGGGTGCCTGGCGATGAACGTGATCTGCCGTTGGAACACGCTCTCCAGTTCCCGCAGCGGATCATCCTTCCACCCGCGCTTGACTGAGCGCAAGAGCCGGCCTCTCACCCTGGCAATGAACCTTTTCCGGCCACCGTGGCTGTCCGTCTGCGGCGGCGACCATCCATCCTTGGCCTCGGCGACAGCCCCGTGCAGGCTTTCCATGTCCGCGAACAGGTAGTAGCGCGTGGTTTCCCACCATCGCTCGAGGTGCTCCTGATCGAACCGATTCATGCTGTCGCTCGTCATGGTGACCGCTCCTTTACTTTCATGGTCAATCAAATCCTCGTCCTTCACCGGCTTCCTCATGGGTCACGCCATCGCGGATGTGATAGATGCGCTTGAAGGTGGGGATGATCTTCTCGTCGTGGGTGACGACGATGATGGCGGTTTCATACTTCTTCGCCATGTCGTTGAGGATGCGGATGACCGCCATGGCGCGTTGTGAATCCAGGGGCGCCGTGGGCTCGTCGGCCAGGATCACCGGCGGGCGGTTGACCAGGCCCCGGGCGATGGCCACGCGCTGTTGCTCGCCGCCGGAGAGCTGTGAGGGCATGGCCTGGGCGCGTTGCTGCACGTCGAGTGCCGTGAGCAGGTCCAGCGCCCGCCTGCGCGCCTCGGTGTTGGATACGCCGGCCAGCATGGGCGGCAGCGCCACGTTGTCAGTGACGTCGAGGAAGGGGATGAGGTACGGCGCCTGGAACACGAAACCGATCCTGTCCCGGCGCAGGGCGCGCAGATCGGGCACCTTCCAGCCCTCGTCGTAGATCACCTCGTCGCCCAGTGTCATGCGCCCGGCGGTGGGGTCGATCACCGCGCCCAGGGATTTCAGCAGGGTGCTCTTGCCCGAGCCGGACGGCCCGATCAGCCCCACCACCTCGCCCGGCCCCACGTGCATGTCCACGCCCTTGAGTGCATCGACCGCCGTGTCGCCGCTGCCGTAGCGCTTCCTCAGCCCTTCGATGCGTATGCCCTTGGTCGTCATGTTCAGCCTCCGATCGCTTCCGCCGGATCGACCTTGAGCGCCATGCGGATGGCGACGATGCTGGCCAGGGCGCAGATCGCCATGACGGCGAAGAAGCCGACGATGGAATCCTGGGGCATCAGCAGCACGTATTTGGGGAACAGGGGGGCGGCGAAGGTAGCGGTGATCTTGCCCACCGCGAAACCGATCACGCCGAGCGCGAGGGCCTGCTGCATGATCATGGCGGCGATGGTGCGGTTGCGCGTGCCGATGAGTTTCAGCACCGCGATCTCGCGAATCTTGTCCATGGTCAGGGTGTAGATGATGAAGGCGACGATGGCCGCGCTGACGACGGCCAGGATGACCAGGAACATGCCAATCTGCTTGGCCGAGGTAGCGATCAGCTTGCCGACCAGGATGCCCTCCATTTGCGCGCGGGTGTACACCGTCAGCCGCTTCCAGCGGTGGATGCTGCGGGCCGTCTCATCGGGGTCGGCGCCCGGTTCGAGGCGCACCAGGATGGCGTTGACGAAGTTGTTGCTGGACTGGGATGCGATCACGGCGTCCAGCACACCCGGCGCGCCGGGCCGGTTGAACGCCGGATTTTCGCCGGTGCGGCGGCGGCTCTGCCAGATGGCGTCGTTGTCCTTGAGGAACTGGGCCTCCTGGGCGTCCTTGAGGGGGACGAACACCATGGGATCGCCGCTGGAGGAGACCATCCGGCGGGTGAGCCCGACCACGGTGTACTGGTTGCGGCGGATTTTTATCGTATCGCCGAGCCTGAAACCGGTGGCCACGTCGGCGACCGCCTCGTAGTGCCCCCGGGTGATCTGGCGCCCCGCCACCAGGTAGGGCGGCGTGCCGGGCGTGCCCGCCGGCGCGCCGGCCGCGACACCCACCACCATGGCGCGCACATCGCGCGCATCGCGTTCACCCTGCCTCACCTGCATGGTCAGATAGGTGACGTTGGCGGCCCGGTCCACGCCGGGCATGGCCAGGATGGCGCGATACAGGTCGTCGTTGAGGCTGGAGGATTCGGCGTAGGGGCCCAGGGTGTCCTGCTGCACCACCCAGAGATCGGCGCCGCTGTTGTCCAGAAGCGCCTTGCCGTCGTCCACCATGCCCCGGTAGACACCGGCCATCACCAGCGTCACGCCGATGAGCAGGCCCAGCCCCACGCCGGTGAAGACGAACTTGCCCCAGGCGTGGAGGATGTCGCGGCCGGCCAGGCTGATCACTTGCGGGCTCCGGGGATGCTTTCCACCACACGGATGCGGCTCTTCGGGCCGAGGGCCTTTTCGCTGTAGACCACGATGCGTTCGCCGGCCTTAAGGCCTTCGGCCACCTGCACCCGGCCGTCCAGGTCAGAACGCCCCAGCCTGACGGGAGCGAACTCCAGCCCACCATCCTTGATCCGCCATACGCCCGGCCGATCGCCTTGGCGTTGCACGGCAGCATTGGGGATCGCGGGCATCGCGGCCAATGCGGGCAGATCGACGGTCACCTCGGCCAGCTCGCCGATGGGTGGCAGGGGCGCGGGCACTTTGTCGAAAACCACCTTGGCCAGGATTTCCTCCGTGATGGCATCCGCCATGGGCTCCAGGCGCAGCACCCGGCCGTTCAGGGCCGCGCCGTTGCTGGAACGCAGCGTGACGCGCGCGGACAGGTCGGCCGCCAGCCCCGCCGCGCTGATCTGGTCGAAGCGCACGTTGATCCACAGGCTGTGGGGGTCGATCAACTCCACCACGGCCTGGCCCGCCACCAAAGTCGTGCCCGGGTCGGCATCGCGCACCGTGACGATGCCGGCCATGGGCGCCACCAGATTCAGGTTGCCGCGCTGGGCGCGCAGGGCCTGAAGGTCGGAGCGGGCCCGGGTCAGGTCTTCGCGCGCCGCCGCCAGTACCGACTCGGCGATCTGCAACTCCTGCCGCTTGCCCAGCAGGATTTCCTCGCTAGTGGAGCGGACGGTGAACAACTGCTCGTAGCGCGATGCCTGGGTTTTAGCGAAGCTGAGCCTGGCCGTCGCCTCGCCGATGGTCGCCTCGATCCGTTTGATGGCGGCTTCCTGGGAGCGCATCCGGTCATCGAGATCAATCGGATCCATCTCGCCCAGCACCTGTCCTGCCTCGACCCGGTCGCCGACATGAACATCCAGCCGTTTGAGGCGCCCGGCAAGGGTGGGCCCGATCTTGTAAGTGTAGCGCGCCTCGACCGTACCGATGCCGAACAGGGCGGGGGTGATCGCGCGCGACTCCACCTCGACCTCGGTCACCGCCACGGGGGCCAGGGGCCCGGAGCGCAGCGCGACATAGATCAGAAGCGCCAGGAGCGGAACGATCACCGCGACGAGCGCCAGGGTTCGGCGTTGCATAGGCTGTATCTTCATTTCCCGCTCCCAATGCCATGTTCAATCCCACGCCGATAGATCGCGAAAAGCGCTGGCGCATCACGGCGTATGCGCTGGACGTCATCGGCCAGCAGCGATTGCATGACCAGGCCCTGGACCATGCCGATCAGGAGAGTGGCGGCGGCTTCGGTATCCAGTGTGGCCGACAGTTCCCCCGCCGCCTTGCCTTGCTCGAGCAGCGCTTGCAGACGCTCGCCATAGCGTCGGATGAGGGTCTGGGCCATGCGTTTGGGTGCCGTTTGCTGGGCGCGTTGCAGTTCGCCGAACAGCATGCGCGGGACACCCGGGTGCTCCGTGACGAACTCGACGTTCGCCATGAACATGGCCTCGATGGCCGCGAGCGGCGAAGAGGCAGCGCGCGCAGCCATTTCCATGCGCGCGAGCAGGCGTTCGGCCACCCACTCCATGACTGCCTGCAAGATGGCCTCCTTGGTGGGAAAGTGCTTGAACAGCGCCCCCTGGGTGACACCCATGTGTTTGGCGATGGCTGCGGTCGTGATCTCGCTCGGATTCTGCTGTGCCGCAAGTTCCACCACGGCTTCAACCGTGACGGCGCGACGTTCTTCGGCGGGGAGGTGCTTTGGGTGGGTGACCATGACAAGGGAACAAAGAAAGTAATTGATTACTAGCTTATATATTGCAAAGCTCACGTCAAGGCTTTGCTGGGCTTACGCACCACCATTGTTTCGATGTGATGCCGTTTCCGCTTGGATGAGAGCAAAGGCTGCCGTGAATTCGTTCCCTGCCGCTGAAACATCTCTGCTTTGATTGACCGGATTGAGGCGGGAGTGTGAGTTCACTGGGATGGGAAAGCTGCCGTTCCCCCAGGTGCAAGGTTGAACGGCAGATAACCGAGCCACTGCTGCCCCACAGGCGGTGGCACCTCAATGACCGGATTGGCCGACCTGCCGTCTGCCCTTCACAGCGCTGTATGACTGTTCCATCCCACTAACCTGCCGCTGGCCCCCTGCACGGCGAACGATAAAAACAAGCGCCTGCTGTCAGCCATGCAGCTGCCCGATGCTCGGGTTCCACGGACAAATTCATGGGCGCATGGCGCCATATCCCGATCCCAGTGCCAGAAGTCCGGTTGCTGCAACCCTTTGCGCAGCTGGCCTTTTACCATTCCCATTGCATGGCCTCCCCTTGCCCATTAATCCCTTGCCCCTGCCCGGCCACGAGGGCAGGCCCTTTGGGTAGGGCCCTTCCCCTTGTCGTTTGGCGGCCTTTGCAGGCCCTTTCGCTGTTAGCCGAGTGAGCTTCCACGTCGAGACCGAGGCATGGCCGCGGATCAGCACAGTCCCACCGTTTCGTCGCGGCAATAAGCGACAAATCGATTTCCCTTTTCGGGGCGACGGACTGACCCCCTGTCTCTAGTCTTCACTCCCGCTGACACCTCCTCCTTCGCGCCCCCTTCGGGGGGTTCTTTTTGCCGGCGGCAAGGAAGACCCGAGTGCAAATACCGCTTTTCACAATATGGACCCCTTCGTCCGCATGGCTGCGGTCATGACCCTGGCCCTGTCGACCGGGGCGTCTGCCTGCTGGGACGAGGCCGCCCGGGCTCATGGGGTGGACCCGTGGCTGCTCTATGGCATCGCCTCGGTGGAGTCGGGGCTGGATCCCCACGCCCTGAACCTGGGCCATCTTCAGCGCACGGGCTCCTACGACATCGGGCTCATGCAGATCAACTCGCGCAACCTGCCGGCCCTGGCGGAACTGGGGGTCGCGCCCGAGTATCTGTGGGACCCCTGCACCAGCGTGCAGGTGGGCGCGCGCATCCTGCGCGAGAAGCTCGACCGCTACGGTGATACCTGGGAAGCCGTGGGCGCCTATAACGCCGCATGCACCCGGCTGAAGGGGCCGGCCTGCCGAAAGGCCCGCATGGATTACGCCTGGAAGGTATACCAGGCCATCGGAAGGGCGCTGCGGTGAGAGCCGAACTGGTCTGCTGCGCCCTACTCACCGGATGCACCGTGCAGCCGGCGGAACCGGTGGCCAGCCTGTCGGCCGTGCCCGCTCGCGAGCCCCTGGGCATCGCACAGGCCGGCCACGGCCGGGAGGCGGTGTTCATGTTGTGCGCCGATTGCCCGGCGCCTACCCGCAAGGTCCTGGCGACCGTGCCGCCGCCCATCCGGATCGCCGAGGTCCCCAAGCCGAAGCTGGTGCCACCCCCGCGGGAGGAACGTATCACCCGCGCGGTCCACTTCCCCTTCGCCTCGTCACGGCTGACCGTCGGGGCGCGGCAGGCCCTCGACAGCCTGCGTCCCCTGCTCATTGAGGCCAAATCCATCGCCCTGACCGGCCACACCGACCGGGTGGGGAATCCTGCCTTCAACCATCGGCTGGCCCTGCGCCGCGCCGAGACCGTCCGCCAGGCCCTGCTGGGCCTGGGTATCCCGGAGGACCGGATCGTCCGGGTGGAGGCCGAGTGCTGCATCGAGGACCCACCCCCGGTTCATCCCCCCGCGCGTCGCACCGACCTGGACATCCTGATCGTGAGGCCGTCCCCATGAGCGAGCGCGACTGGGAGCCCGGCTACAAGGCCGTGCTGATCCGCGAAGAGACCAAGCGGCGCCTACAGGCGCTGCGCAAGGCCCTGCCGGAGCGGGACCTCAACCAGGAAAGGCGCCTGGCCACGGCGGCCATCGAATACTGCCTCACCGACGCGGTGGCCCGGGCGGGTTTTCTGGCCCTGGTGAAGGACATCGTGCGCCTGGACCTGGAAACCGGCTGATATCGAGACGACGAGACCACTCCTTCATTTACATAGGAATTCCATTCATGAAACTCACCCACAAACTCGCATTGCTCCTGGGCGGCCTGGTTCTCGGCGCCGGCCCGGCCCTGGCCGGCGTGCCCGCTGACCCGGAGTTCGCCGCCTTGTCCGCCCGGGTCACCAACTGGGCGACCGGCAACCTGGCCATCACCATCTCAATCGGCGCGCTGATCATCGGCGCCGTGGTGGGCCTGGCCCGGGTGACCGCCATGCCGGCCCTGACCTCCATCGTGTTCGCCATCCTGTTCTCCCTGGGTGCGGGCCTCATCACCGGCATCATCGGCGCAGTCATCTGACGCGCGACTGAGCACCGCGAAGGCCATGGTCGACACCCGCATCCCCACCCGCCTGGACGAACCGGCCCGCATCCTCATGTGGGACGCAAGCCAGGTAGGGTTGCTCGTGGCCTTCGTCTTCCTGGGCATCCTGCTCAAGGACCCCCTCACCTGGATTGCCGCCGGCCTGGCCCTGGCCCATGTCCTGGGCAAATTCACGGGCGGGCGGCACCGGCGCTTCCTGCTGCACTGGACCTACTGGCATCTGCCCTTCGGCTCGGGGTTCAACCGCACGCCCCCTTCCCACCTGCGGGAGTTCATCGGATGAACCCGCTCAAGATCAGCGCCGACCTGGAGGCCCGCATCGGCATCGGTCGTGCGATGCAGTTGCTGGTGGCGGTCCTGGCACTGGCCAGCCTGCTGCTGGCCCTGCACGTTTTCCTGCATCAGGACCGGGACCGGGTCACCTTCCTGCCGCCCCAGATTGAGCGGGGCTTCTGGGTGGAGGCCGACCGGGTGTCCCGGGACTACCTGGACCAGATGGCCCTGTTCGTCCTGCAACTGGCCTACAACGTCACGCCCTCCTCCGTCGATTTCCAGAATGCGGCCCTGCTCAAGTATGCCGCCCCCGAGGCCCACGGTGCCCTGGAGAAGGCCGGCCGGCTCGCGGCCGAGCGGGTGAAGCGTGACCAGGTCACCACCCTGTTTTCCCCGCGAAGCGTCCTGCACGACCAGGTGGACGCCCTGCGTGTGGCCGTCACAGGAGAGCTCACGACCTACGTGACCGACAAGGCCTCGCCACCCCGGGCCATCACCGTGCTGGTGGCCTTCCGCTACGACGGCGGGCGCACCGTCGTCACCACCCTCAAGGAGACTACGCAAGATGATCCCTTCGGTGATCAGGCCGCGGCTGCTGGCCACTAGCCTTCTCGTGCTCGGCGGCCTGACGCCGCCGGCCTGGGCGCTCCAGGTCATTCCGGTGCGCGACGGCGAGACCGCCTTCGCCCGTATCGCGGCCGACGACCTGACCCGCATTGCCCTGTCAGAGGGCCGCATCCAGTCCTGGCATGCCCTCAAGGGCCGGCTGGCCATTGAGAAGAACCCCCGCACCGGCCAGCTCTACGTGCGCCCCCTGGACCGGGGCGAGCCCGCTTCCCTGTTCCTGACCGCCGAATCCGGCGCCACCTATGCGCTCACCCTACAGCCGGTGGACGCCCCAGCCGAGAGCCTGATCCTGAAGGACCCGACGCGGCGGGCGACGAAACCCTCCACAGTCGAGCAGGCCGACTCCCGTCAGAGGATGGTCAAGGAACTGGCCCTGATGATGGCCGCAGACCGCCTACCCGCTGACATGGAGGTGCGGGAGCGGGGCGAGATCCTGCGCCTGTGGCAGGACAGCCGCTTCGTGCATCAGCGCTCCTGGCTAGGGGCGGCGGTGGTGGCCGACCTGTTCCAGCTCACCAACACGGGCACTGCCGAGCTGCGCGTGGCGGAGCCGGAGCTCTTCCGCCCCGGCGTACTGGCCGTGGGGGTGGAGAGCCATGCCCTGAATCCCGGGGAGACCACCCGGGTGTTCGTGATCCGCCAGCGGGAGGGCGACGAATGATCCTAGGTGGCAAGAACGGCCCAGGCGGAAGGGGCGCCAGACCCATGCTATCTGCTGCCGCTGCGGCCATCCGGCGCCGGCAGGCCCTGATAGCGGGCGGGGTGTTGATCGTGGTGGGCCTGGGGCTCATCAGCCTGGTGGCCTTCATGCGCGCGGGCAAATCCCAGACCGGCGCCGGCCTGCCGGAGAAGCCCGTCCCCCTGGCGGTGGCGCCGGCCGGAGCCGGGGTGGACCCCAGGGACGCCTGGCGCGGCCAGGAAGGCACCCGCATCGACCGCCTGGAACGCTCGGTCTCGGAGCTCAACGACCTGATGAAGCGCCAGGAGGCGGCCAAGCAGGCCGAGGCCCGGTTACCCGGCTTTCCACCAGGCCTGCCCTCGGGGTTGCCTTCTTTGCCGCCGCCTCCGGCCGTCAAGCCGGCCACGGTGGTGCCCCTGCCGCCCCCCACCTCGGTGCCGGGGCAGCCGGCCCCCGTGGGCGTTCCGCCCACCATGCCGGAGCGGGGAATCGAGTCCGGCGAGATGGGGACGGGGCCGGATATCCGCCTGGCATCCGCGCCGGACGCCAGCAAGAAGAAGCCAGCGGCCAAGACCCCCGGCACCTACCTGCCGTCCGGCTCCTTCGTCCGTGCGGTGCTGCTGGCGGGTCTCAACGCCCCCACCGGAGGCCAGGCCCAGAGCAACCCCCATCCCGTCCTGCTGCGCCTGGTGGACCACGCCCAGCTGCCCAACCGGTTCCGGCTCAAGGCCAAGGATTGCCTCATCGTCGGTTCCGGCTATGGCGACCTCTCCTCGGAGCGGGCCTACATCCGCACCGAGTCCCTGTCCTGCGTCTCGCCCCGGGGCGAGTCCCTGGACCTGCCCATCAAGGGTTATGTGGCCGGGGAGGATGGCAAGGCGGGGGTGATGGGCCGGCTCATCACCAAGCAGGGCCAGGTGCTGGCCAACGCACTCATCGCCGGCATCGGCTCCGGCCTGGGCCAGGCCTTCCAGCAGAGCGCCACCACCACCTCCACCTCGCCCCTGGGGTCCACCAGCACTGTCAAGTCGGGGGAGGAGTTCAAGGCCGGCATCTCCTCCGGGGTGGGGAAGGCCATGGACCGCCTGGCCCAGTACTACATCTCCCTGGCCGAGAAACTCTACCCGGTGGTGGAAGTGGACGCCGGCCGGCTGGTGGACGTGGTCATCACCAAGGGCGCCATGCTGCCCATGGGCGAGGCCTCTCCAGAGGGCCCCTTTGAAACCGGCAAACGCTACGGAGCGCGCTAAACCATGAAACCCGCAACCCTGACACTACTCGCCGGCATCGCCGTAACCAGTCTGGCCCGGGCCGGCGATCCGGATTCGATTGCCCACATCGAGGCTGCCCTCAAGGCGGCCTATCCCGCCACGAGCTTCCGGGACATCCGCCCGACGCCGCTGCCCGGCATCTACGAGGTCAGCATGGGCCGCAACCTGGCCTATGTGGGCAGCGATGCGCGGTATTTCCTGTTCGGCCACCTCTATGACATGCGGGAGCAGCGCGACCTGACGGCGGACCGCCTGGAGGCGGCCCGGCGCATCGACTTCGCCAGCCTGCCACTGGCGGATGCCATCACCATCGTGCGCGGCGACGGTGCCCGTGTGCTGGCCGTGTTCTCAGACCCGGACTGTCCCTACTGCCGCAGGCTGGAGCAGGAGTTGGCCCGGCTGGACAACGTCACGGTCCACACCTTCCTCTATCCCCTGGCGGAACTGCATCCCGAGGCGCGCCAGCGGGCCATCGCCGTCTGGTGCGCGCCGGACCGGGCTACCGCCTGGCAGGCCCTGATGGTGAACGGCAAGGCACCGCCATCCGCCGAGTGCGCCCACCCCATCGACCGGAACATCGCACTGGCCCGCAAGCTGGGCGTGGAGGGCACGCCCGCCCTGTTCGATGTCCGGGGCCAGCATCTGGCGGGGGCGGCCCCGGCGCAGCGCATCGAGGCCTTCCTGGCGGAGGGGGAACGGAAACCATCCACTGAAGGGATGCAGCCATGAAACGGGCCGTCCTGCTGCTGTTTCCCGCCCTGTCGGCCTGCGCCAACATGGCCGGCCTGGACGGCAAGAGCGAATTCGCCTGCAAGGCGCCGGATGGCGTGGTCTGCACTTCCGTTTCCGGCGTCTATGCCAATACTCTGGCCGGGACGCTGCCGGCCCGGCAGGCTGACCCCCCACAAGGCGTGGTGCCCGAATCGGCCGCCGAGAACCAGCCGAAGGGTCGGGTTGATACCCCCAGGCCTTACGGTGCGACGCCTCCCGCCAGCACCGCGCCGGCCGCCGGCACGCCCCTCTTGTCTCCGCCTCGGGTGCTGCGCCTGTGGATCGCCCCCTGGGTGGACGAGGATGGGGATCTGCATGACCAGGCCTACCTCTATGTGATGTGGCACCGGGGTGCGTGGCAGCTCGGTCATACCGAAGCTGACATCCGGCGGCAATTCGGGCCGATTACACCCATAGGCGCCGCCCCCGTGACCGCACCGGCCGGCGTCCGGATTCCCGACCCCGCAACTCATCGCGAGGCCACCCGCCAGGACGCCCGCGAAACGGTGCTGGATGCGACCCGCGTCCCCCGTCAGGCAGAGGACGATGAGCGCTGACGCCTTGTCCTTCCTGCGCAATCTCTGGCGGCCGGCGCGGACCGATTTCACCGATTCGGCCTACCTGCCCTCGACCCTGGCAGAGCCCTCGCCCATGCCCGTCTTCGACCGCTTGGCCGACTGGCTGCCTTATTCCGGCTGGCTGCCGGAGGAGCGGCTCTTCCTGCTGGAACGTCCGCCGGGATCACGCCGCAACGGCCAGGATCCGGTGGAGGCGGTGGGCTTCGTGCTGGCCCTGCATCCCCAGACCGGCGCCGATGCGCGCATGGCCTCGGTGCTCAAGTCCATCTTCAACGGCCTGCCCACCGGCGCGAGCCTGCAATTCCATCTCCTGGGCACGCCGGACATCCACGCCTTCCTCGACCGCTACCGGGGACTGCGCACGGTCGGCGGGCTCCACACCGAAGCCGCCCGGCGCCGGGCCGATCATCTGGCCCGGGCCGCAATCCATCCGCCTTTCCCGGGCCTGCCCTGGATGCCGCGCCACTTCCTGGCCGCCCTGTCGGTGACCCTGCCCGCCGAGGGCATGGCCGACCGGGATGCCATGGAAAGCGCCCAGACCCTGCGCGAGGCGCTGGCCACGGTGCTGAAGGGGGCCTACCTGTTCGCTGGGGAGTGGGGGCCGGACGAGCTGATCCACTGGTGCGCCCAGGTGCTGAACGCCAACCGGCTGCTGAAGGGCGAGGCCCAGCGCCCGGCCTACGACGACGGACGGCTGATCCGCGACCAGATCCTGGCCCTGGACACCCTCACCCGGGTCACCCGAGACGGCCTGGTGGTGGGCAGCCCCGCCGACAGCGCCGAAGCGGTGGTGCGCTGCCTGTCGGTGCGCAACTATCCCAAGGCCATGGAGCTGGCCGCCATGGGGGGACTGATCGGCGACTTCATCCAGGGCGCCCAGGCCTATTCCTGCCCCTTCCTCATCACCCTGGGGCTGCGCATCCCGGACTACGAATCCACCCGTTCCTTCGCCACCCTGAAGTCGGCCCGGGCCACCCAGGCGGCCCAGAGCAAGCTGGCCGCCTTCATGCCGGACTGGCAGGAGCAAAAGCTGGACTGGGACACGGCCATGGCCGCCTATTCCGAGGCCGGCGCCCTGGTGTACCTGTATCACCAGCTGACCCTCTTCTCCCTGCCGACTCACGCTGCCAGGGACGAACTTGCGGCGCGGGGGGTGTGGCGCGGCCTGGGCTTCGACCTGCAATCCGACACCTACCTCAACCTGCAAAGCCTGATGTTGGGCTTGCCCATGGCCTATATGCCCTCGCTCCAACAGGAGGCGAGGCGGGCGGGGCGGGAGAGCCTGAAGACCTCGGCCAACGCCATCCACCTCGCCCCTATCATCGGCGAATGGGCGGGCCTGGGGGAGCCGGTGATCGCCCTCTTCGGCCGGCGCGGCCAGGCACTGGGGGTGGACCTGTTCGCCAACCCATCCGGCAACTTCAACGCCTGCGTGGTGGGCACCTCGGGCTCGGGCAAGTCGGTGTTCATGAACGAACTGGCCCTGGGCTACCTGGGCACCGGCGCCCGGGTCTGGGTGATCGACGCTGGACGATCCTACGAGAACCTGTGCCGGCGCCTGGGCGGGCAGTACCTGGAGTTCACCCCCACCTCCGACCTGTCCCTGAATCCCTTCTCCCTGGTGACGGACCTGGACGAGGACATGGAAATGCTGAAGCCCGTCATCGCCCAGATGATCTCTCCCCAGGAGCCCCTGCCCCAGTACGAGATGTCCCAACTGGACATCGCCCTGCGTCAGGTCTGGTACCAGGCGAGTAGCCAGTCCCGGCTGCCCACCCTGACGGAACTGGCCGAGCACCTGAAGACCGCCTGCAAGGATGACGAGGGCAAGTGCGACGTGCGGGTGCGCAACATGGGCATCCAGCTCTTCCCCTACACCCAGGACGGCGCCCATGGCCGCTGGTTCGAGGGACCGGCCAATGTGCGCTTCGACGCCGACCTGGTGGTGCTGGAGCTGGACGAACTGGAGGCGAAGAAGGACCTGCAGGGGGTGATCCTGCTCCTGCTCATGTACCTCATCACCAACGAGATCACCCTCAACCGGGCCGACGGGCGGCGGAAGCTGGTCATCATCGACGAGGCCTGGAGCCTGATGATGGGCACCAGTGGCGGCTTCATCGAGGCGGGCTACCGGCGGGCGCGCAAGTACAACGGCGCCTTCGTCACCGGCACCCAGGGGGTGGACGACTACTACCGCAACGAGGCGGCCACGGCGGCACTCAACAACGCCGACTGGATGTTCATGCTGCGCCAGAAGCCTGAATCCCTGCTGGCCCTGGAGAAGAACAGCCGCCTGGCGGTGAGCGCGGGCCTGCGCTACCTGCTGGAGTCCCTGCACACCGAGGCGGGGGCCTATTCCGAGGTCTTCGTGCACAGCCCGGTGGGCCACGGCATCGGCCGCCTGGTGCTGGACCCCTATTCCCTCCTGCTGGCCTCCACCCGGGCCGAGGATTTCAATGCTGTCCGGGAGAAGACCGGCGCGGGGCTCACCGTGGACCAGGCCATCCGGGCGGTGCTGAAGGAACGGGGGCTGGCCCATGGCTGAGGACAAGGCGATGGTCCAGGAAGCCGTAACGGATGGGCCTCCGTTTGGAGACGGGAGCCCGGGCATCGGCTGGGGACTGGCCACTGCCCTGGCCTTCACCGTCAGCGCCGCGCTCATCGCCGGCTATCACTTCCTCCTGCCGCCCCCGGGTCCCCACTTCGGCCGGGTAGACCTGGCCAGCGTGGTGGCGGAAACCCAGCGCGGTTTCGCCGATCGGGTGGCCAAGGGGGAAACCCAGGCGGCCCTGGACGAAGCCGCCCGCGCCGGACAGGGCCTGAACCGAGCAGTACAACGCCTGGCTCGGGAATGCGATTGCGTCATCCTGGTGGCCGACGCCGTGGTGGCCGGCGCCAAGGATCTGACACCCCGACTCAGGGAGCTCCTCCATGCCACGGATTGAACGCCTGATCTTCGCCCTGCGGCCCAGGGTGGGCCTGAAGGCGTATGCCGGCCTGGTCTGGACCGCGATCCGGCGCCATCCCCTGGCCTGGGCCACCTTCGTCCTCGTCGCCTGCGCCGGCTTCGTCTTCAGCCACTACTACTGGCTGCGCTTCACCCTCACCGAGAGCATGCCCTGGCACCTGGTGCTGGTGGAGAAGGCTCTACCGGCGCCGGGCAGCCTGAAGCGGGGCGATTTGGTGGCCTGGCGTTGGCCGGGTGGGCTCATCTACCCGGAGGGGGCGGTGTTCCTGAAGGTGGTGAAGGGCCTGCCGGGGGACCGGGTGAGCGTCGTTGGCCGGGACTTCTTTGTCCACGGCGAGTACGTGGGCCGGGCCAAGGCGGTGTCCCGGCTGGGGCAAACGCTGACGGCCAACCAGCCCGGCGTGGTGCCGGCGGGACACTACTACCTGTACGCCCCCCACCGGGATTCCCTGGATTCCCGCTACGCGGCCACGGGCTACGTGGCCCATGAACGCATCCTGGGCAGGGCCTATGGCCTCTTCTGAGCGGTCGTTCCCGATCCGGGTGGCGTTCATTGCCTTGCTGCTCGCCGCGCCCGTGCACGCCCTGGACCTGGGCCGGGTGGGCCCGGTCTGGCCGGTCGCCGAGCCGGACCTGTTGGCCCTCATCCAGTCCCGGCTGGAGGCGAAGCAGAGAAGTGGCGAACTGGCCCGCATCCAGGCCGAGTTCGAGGCCCGTTCACGCCGGACCCTGGAATCGCCTGCGCCGGTGGCGGGCCTGGTCCGGACCCGCACGCCACGGAGTTTCCTGTTCGATCCCACGGTCACTGCTACGGAACCGGTACGCGACCACGAGGGCCGTGTGCTGGTGGAGGCCAGCACCCGGGTCAATCCCCTGGACTACGTCTCCCTGTCCCGGCCGCTCATCTTCTTTGACGCCCGCGACCAGGGTCAGGTCAGTGCCGCCCTGGCCCTGCGCCGGCGCCACCAGAGCCGGGCGCATCTGATCCTCACCGGCGGCAGCTACATCGACTTCATGCGGCGTCATGACATGCGCGTGTATTACGACCAGCAGGGCCTGTTGGTGCGTCGCCTTGGCATCCGCCAGGTGCCGGCCCTGGTGACCCAGGAGGGCCGGATGCTGCGCATCGACGAGCTGAAGGCGGGGGCGTGATGAACCGGCTTGGTTGGCTTCGCCGCATGACCCGTCTGCTGGCGGGTTGCATGCTGGCCATTCCCGCCTGGGCCGGCCCCACCTGTCCGGGCAAGTTTCCCAACCCCATCACGGATATCTGCTGGTCGTGCATGCTGCCAATGACCCTGGGGGGCGCGACGCTGTTCTCCATGGACCAGGAAGATAATGGCAACAACCCGGGGGACGCGATCTGCGGCTGCGCCAATCCACCCCGCATTGGCATCTCCATCGGATTCTGGGAGCCGGTGCGCATTGCCGAGGTGGTGCGCCATCCCTACTGTTTCCCCAGCCTGGGCGGCCTGTCCCTGGACCTGGGCATCCACGCCCCGGCCCACGGGCGCGGCAAGGGCACCCACGACTCGCACGGCTCCAGCTTCTACCAGGCCCACTGGTACACCTTCCCGGTGCTCACCCTGCTGGAGGTACTGCTGGAATCCGACTGCCTGGAGCCGGGTGGATTCGACATCGCCTACATCACCGAGGTGGACCCGTTGTGGAACGAGTCGGAGCTCACGTTCATTCTCAACCCGGACGTGGCCCTGTTCGCCAACCCCGCCGCCCAGGCGGTGTGCGCCGCCGACTGCGTGGCGGCCACGGCGGGCTTCCCCCTCTCCGAGCTGTACTGGTGCGCGGGCTGCCAGGGCTCCATGTACCCCCTCAACGGCAACGTGGCGGCCCATATCGGCGGCGTGCAGGCCTCCACCCTGATCGCCCAGCGCATGACCGCCAAGATGCATCGCGAGCTGCTGGTCTGGGGCGCGGCGGGAAATGCCGGCCAGTGCGGCTACTACCCCCAGCCGCTGATGGACAAGCGCAACTACAAGATGGCCATGCTCCATCCCGTGCCCCAGACCGAGAAGATCGACGGCAGGTGCTGCCAGCCCTACGGGCGGACCACGGCGATCTGGGGGGCGGGGAAGGAATTTCCCTACCGGGGCGAGGACTTCGCCTATCTGATTTACCGAAAGAGGAACTGCTGTGCGTCGGTGTTCTCTCCTGCCAGCCTGGCTCCTTAGCCTGGCCGCCTGGGGTGCGCCCCCGGGCCTGCCGGACGAGGCGGCGCTCCGGGCGGAGATGGCCCGACAGAAGGCGCGCGGCGAGCTGCTCCTGCGGCGAGCCGAGGAGAGTTTCCAAGCCGACCCAGGCCGACCGGTGCAGTCCGCACCGCAGGTGGTGATACCCACTGCGGGGGCCGATCCCCTGGCACTGGCGGAACGCTACCGGCAGGTGCAAGGTACAAGGGGCCAGGCGGAGACGGGGCCGGACCTGCTGGTCTTCGTCTCCTTCGCCATGCCCCGAGCCAGCCTGGAACGTCTGGCGGTGGAGGCATCCAGGGCAGATGCAGTGCTGGTCTTCCGCGGACCGAAGGACGGCTCGCTCAGGAAGACCCTGCAGGCCTTCGAGCCCCTGGCCCGGCGGGGCGCCAAGGCCATCCTCCACCCCGAGGCCTTCAGCCGCCACCGGGTGGAGGCGGTGCCGGTGTACCTGCTGGGCCGGGCCGGCGGCTGCGATGACGCCACATCCTGCACGGACGGTCTGCGCGTCAGCGGCGACGCGAGCCTGGATTTCGTCTTGGAACGCATGGCCCGGACGGACCATCCCCTTGCGGGAGCGGCGGAGGCACGCCTGGCACGATTGAGGGGGAAGCCATGAGGGCAGGATTTTTCCTCTGGGCCCTGCTGCTCACCGTCCCTCATGCCTGGGCGGACATGACCCCCGCCCAGGCCTTCGACGCGGGCAAGGCCTTCGGCCAGTCTCCCCAGGGTGCCGCTGCGGTGAAGGGAGCGATATCCGGCGCCGGCGCCACCGACAGCGTGCCCCACTACGGAACGAGCCACGCCCACTCCGCCCATTACGGCGGCGGCGAAGGCGACCCGCGCACGCCGGGCGGCGCCCGGGTGACCGAGTGCGCCACAGCCCTCTACGCCGATCCGAAACAGCAGGCAGAATGCGATGCCATCAACGACCTGGCCAATAACCGCGCGGCCCGGCCGCCCCTGGCCATCGTTCCCGCCGATCCCATCCTGGTCAGGGGCGCGGCCGTCAAGGCGGACCCCGCCAGCGTGGCCGGCGCCTTCGGCGGCACCTACGGGGCGTGCACCACCACCACCGTCACCCGGCCGGCGGTCTACGAGGAGGAGCTCTGCAACGAGTACAAGACGGTGGGCGAGGAGGTGTGCCAGAAGACCCTGTCGGTGACCGTCACGGTGAGTGAGACCTGCACCCCCGGCACCTGGTACGCAGTGGGCTCGGGCCTGTTCACCCTGGTCGACGCCTACTGCGAGCCGGACCGCATGGACGGCAAGCTCCAGCTGCGCTTCACGCCCAACGGACTGCATGGGGTATGCCAGTACGGCTATGTCACCGTTCCCAAGGCGCCGTTCCAAATCGTGACCGGCCAGGATTTCTGGTTCGAATGGATCTGCGACGAGTTTTACTGTCCCGGATACGTCAAGCACAACCTGTTGACCACAGCGATCAACCACTGGAAGGGTGCGTGCACCGTACCGGTGGACATCGGCTACGGGGTCGGCAGCCACGGCTGCACGGGTGGCACCTGCACCTACATCTTCGAGTACCAGGACTACCGCTGGGGGCACCACTGGGTGCTGCCCACCAACCCCTTCCCCGAAGCGAGGCGCATCGTCACGGAAGCGGACAGCTGGGACAACCCGTGCGTGCTGCTGGAGGCCAGGACTCAATGAGGCGGCTCCTGCGTCTGCTTCTGCCGCTGCTCGCCTGCTGCGTGCAGGTCGCCGTGCAGGCGGCCGAATGCCAGAAGCTCTCCGAGGTCTGCATCGACGGCCCGTCCACCAAGACCATCTCCGGCCATCCGGTCAATCGGGAATGCTGGCGCTTCGAGGCCCGCTACACCTGCCTCTCCGGTGCCCTGGACACCAGCGAATGCGACGCACTGCGCGCACGGGGCTGCGGCCAAATCTCCTCCACCTGCGTGGAGACCTCTGACACCGGCTGCTCCTACTACGAGAACCGCTTCCAGTGCGTGGTGACCCCGGCCGAGACCTCGACCGTGGCCGATTGCGGCACACAGACCTTCTGCCTGGACGGCAACTGTTTCGATGCCGGCCATGCCAACGATGCCGACTTTGCCCGGGTGGTGGCCTCCATGGAGGCGATGCGCGAGGCCGGCATGTACCTGGACGAGGGCGCGCTGACCTTGTTCAACGGCCGCGCCGGCACCTGTTCCCACAAGCTCTTCGGCCTGGTGAACTGCTGCAAGGCCAAGGCGGGCGGCGCGCCCACCAATGCCCAGGCGTTCAACGTGCTGGCCCAGGCCGCCGGTACCGGCTACGACTACGCCCGTTCCACCTACATGTACGACGCCCTGTTCAACAGCGATGCGGCGGACTGGGTGATGAAGGGACTCTACGGCTCGGACGCCGGCCTGTCGCTGAATCCCAGCTTCAGCTACTACGGCTTCACCGGCACCTTCAACGCCGCCTCGCTGTCCTCCACCGCCGTTACCCTGCTGGATACGGGCAACTTCGTGGTGGCCTTCGACCCGGTGAGCTTCGCCGTGGGTATCGCCATCCAGTTCGTGATGGACGCGCTGCTGTCCTGCGACGAGTCCGACCAGATGGTGGCCATGCGCAAGTCAAACCGGCTGTGCACCTACCTGGGCAGTTACTGCTCCAAGAAGTTTCTGGGGGCGTGTCTGAGCAAGCGGGAGAGCTACTGCTGCTTCAACTCCCGGCTCGCCCGCATCATCAACGAACAGGGCCGCGGCCAGATCGGCAAGGGCTTCGGCAGCGCCAAGGCGCCCGATTGCACGGGCTTCACACCGGAGCAACTGCAGGCCCTGGACTTCGGGCAAATGGACCTCTCCGAGTTCTACGCCGAGATCCAGGCCACCCCCCTAGACACCGCCGCCATCCAGACCGCCATCGAGAACCGGATCGTCAGCGATCCCACCCGCGGCTACTACCCGGCAAACCCATGAAACGCTCCACACCAACTTTGCTACTGGCGCTGCTCCTGATGCTGTCGCCCTTGGCATCCGCCCGCGGTCCGGGGGCCTCTGGCGAACTCGCCCCGCTCATGGAGACTGCCAGGGTCGAGGGCCGGGCCTCCGGCACCCTGAGCGGCGTGGGAATCGACGAGCCGGTCGAGGTGACCGTGCAACGTCTCTACCAGCTGCGGGATGCAGGCTGCGCGCGGATCCGGGTCTCCCTCGACCAGCGTGGCGTGATGCTCCCCGGCGAGACCCACCCCAGGGACCGGCATGCGGAGTTCGCCATGAACTGGTGCGAGAGCGGAAGGCCCCCCGCCTCCGGGGAGGGCACCCGGCCTGCGGAAGGCGAAGGCCGGCGATGATGTCCATCGTCATGAGATGGAGCCTCGTCTGCCTGCTGTCGGCGGTGTCCGCCGGCGCCTGGGCGCAGGAAAGTAACGACACCGCTCTCTGGTGGGAGCGTTCCATCTGGACTGATCCGGATCGCACCTACCAGTGGTATCCACCGGATTCGCCACCAGAGCAGGACATCCACTCGCCCCCAGCAAGGCCCGAACCCCGGGACATCCGCGAGCTGAAGACCGTCCGGGCGATCCGCGAGGAACTGGAACGGCTCAAGGACGTGGCGGTGATGACTCCCACGCCCGAGAACGTGCACCGTTTCCTGGACGCCCAGCAGTTCGTCATGGAGAAGGGCGCCGTGTTCGCCGACGTGGCTCGCCGGGTGGTCTGGGCCAGTCCCGAGCTCGATTACAGCCTGCGCAGGCCCACCCACAACGCCGCCATCCAGACCTGGAAGGTCCGAAACCAGGCCGATGAGGTGGAAGCGGTGGCGGCGGCCATGCGCAGCCATGGGCTCTACTTCTTCCTGCGCGGTGACTGTCCCTACTGCCACCAGCTGGCGCCGGTGCTCAAGTATCTGGAATCGGCCTACGGGATGGAGGTCTTCCCGATCAGCCTGGATGGGGGCGGGCTGCCCGGCTATCCCACGCCCAGGCCGGACAACGGCATTGCCCGGCTGCTTGGGGTATCAACCGTGCCCGCCCTGTATCTGATGCCCCGTGACGCCACCACCGGCAACGTGCCCATCCCCCTGGGCCAGGGGATGCTCTCGGCGGACGAGATCGTCCAGCGCATTTACGTGCTGACCCGCACCCGGCCGGGGGACAGCTTTTGAGGAGTAGGCCATGACCCGTCTTCCCATCCCGCGACTGAACCGGATCACCGTCGTCTGCCTGCTGACCTTGGGGCTGGCAGCCCCCGCCGCCACCGGCGGCGGCCTGGAGGACTTCTACGACTCGGTCTCCGCCTACAACAACGTCACCGGTCCGGCGGCCTACGAGGGTCAGACCATGAACCTCTACACCGGCGGCAGCCTGTTCCTGCGCACCCCCAGCCGCAACTACCAGCTGCTCTCGGCGGCCGCGCCCAGCCTGCGCGGCGGCTGCGGCGGCATCGACGCCTTCGCCGGGGCCTTCTCCTTCATCAACGTGGACCAGTTCGTGGCCATGCTGCGCAACATCGGCCAGAACGCCCTGGGGTTGTTCTTCATGACCGCGCTCCAGTCCATGGCACCGGACATCATGGAGGCCATCAAGTACCTCAACAAGATCGCCCAGGACGTCAATGCCATGGGCATCAACTCCTGCGAGGCGGCCAAGGGCCTGATGGCGGCCAGCGGCGTTGAGAAGTGGATGGAGGCCAACAAGGTGAACACCGGTCTGGGCGCGGCCGCCGCTGGTCTCTACGACGACTGGTCCCAGGTGCGCACCAAGATGTTCGGGGACAGCAACCAGGTGGCCGCCAAGGCAGATGCTTTGAAAGCCACCGACCAGGAGTTGGCCTTGAAGTACATCGAGGGCAACTTGGTGTGGAAGGCCCTCAGCCGGGGCAGCCTGCCCGGCTACCTCAACGAAAAGGAGCGGCGCATGGTCATGTCCGCCCTGGGAGCGGTGGTGGTGCGGAAGCATGACGACGGCACCCCGGACCCGGGCTTCTACGAGCCGGTGATCAGCTTCAAACGCCTGCTGGGCAACGTGGACGGCAGCGACGCCAACACCAAGCCCCAAATCTTTACCTGCAACGATGGCACCGGCGCCGACGAGTGCACGGTGCTGGGCACGGAAGCCTTCGAGAGCGAACCTTTCTCCAAACTGGCCTATGACCACATGCTCGCCATCTACGAGAAGATCCGCGACCGGGGCCCGGCCCTGAATGCCGGCGAGATCGACTTCATCAACGCCACCAGCGTGCCGGTTTACAAGATCCTGGCCAGTGCCGCCTCGCTGCCCACGGAGTCGGTGGCCCATGAGCAGATCGTCAAGAACGCCGACGTGATCGGCGCGGAGCTGGCCGCCACCTTCATGCTCAAGGCCCTGGACGAGGTGGAGAAGGCCCTGGAAACCCGCTCCAAGGTGGCTACCGAGGCGGAGGCACGGGAGCTGCGCATCCTCATCGACAAGGCCCGGGACTGGCGCCGCAACGTCTACAGCGAGAAGTCCGTGCTCACCGCCAAGGCCGCCGGCATCTACAACCTGATGGCGGAGATCCAGTTCTTGGAGAAATCCCTGTTCGGCAACCTCTCCGACAGCGTGGCCGCCAATCTGCGCTTCGCCCACGCCCTGCGCAAGATGAAGTGAGGCATCGGGGATGTGGGAGGTCTACGCCTACTGGAACGCCGAGCAACTGGAGGCCATCTTCAACGGCGTGGCCGCCATCTCCGGCGCCGGCGCCTACGCAACACTCACCTTCACCCTGGTCCTGCTGGGCTTCATCGTGGTCATGGGCACGGCCGTGGCCCGGTTGCGGGCGGAGGAGCCCATGGTCTGGATCTTCTTCCTCACCTTCTTCTACGGCGTGCTGTTCCTGCCCAAGGACGACGTGGTCATCGTGGACCGCACCGCCGTGGCCGGCGCCCCCCGGGTGGTGGCCAACGTGCCCCTGGGCCTGGCCTTCTTCGCCCATGCCACCAGCAAGGTGGGGGACTGGCTCACCCGCAGTTTCGAGACGGTGTTCGCCCTGCCCCAGGAGGTGCGCTTCACCGGCAACGGCATGCTGTTCGGCAGCCGCATCATTCGGGGTGCCATGGCCTCCCACCTGCTGGACGTGGGCTTCAACAACGACCTCATGGAGTACGTGAAGACCTGCGTCGCCCCGGACCTGCTCACCGGCTACAAGAGCCTGGAAACCCTCATGAAGACCGAGGACATCTGGGGCGAGATGGGCGACACCAACCCCGCCCGGGCGGTGTGGATCGACGGCGGCACCATGACCTGTCCGGACGGCTACACGAACCTGAACACCCGGCTGCCCGCCGCCCTACAGGCTGCCCACCTTAACATGGCGCGGCTGATCAACCCCGAGGCGGCGACCACCGCCGCACCGGCCGTCCTCAACGGGCTCCTGGCCGCCCAGATCCCGGCCGCGGCCGACGTGCTGATGCGGGTGGCCACCGCCAACTCCGTGGACTTCGTGCGCCAGGCCATCATGGTCAACTTCTGGCGGGACGCGCCGGGGTCCCTGGCCGCTGCTGTGGAGAACACCTCGGCAGCGCAACTGGCCATCGCCCAGAGCCAGGCCCAGGCCTCGGCCAACTCGGCCTACCTGACCATGGCGGCGGTGGCCGAAGGGGCGCTGCCCAAGATCCGCAACGTCGTGCAGATCATCGTCATCGCCATCTTCCCCATCGTGCTGATCCTGGTGCTGATGGCCGGCCACAAGGGCGGCATCGTACTCAAGTCCTACGTCATGGCCATGGTGTGGATCGAGCTGTGGCCAGTGCTGTACGCGGTGACCTCCTACGTCGCCCACCTGGCCGCCGCGCCAGGGGTGTCGGCGGGTCTCATCGGCGGCCTGGCCGGCGTGCCGGCGGGACCGGGGCTGAGCCTGCTCAACAGCATCAACATCGAGGACACCCTGCTTCGCGATGAGGCGGTGGCCGGGATGTTCTCCCTCCTCATCCCGGTGATGGCCTACGCCATCCTCAAGGGCGGCGAGGTGGCCATGTCGGGCCTGGCCAGCCAGCTCATGGCCCCGGCCACCAGCGCTGCCCAGAAGGCCGGCGGCGAGGCGGGACTGGGCAACCTGGCCATGGGCAACGTGCGTTACGACACCTTCGCGGCCCGCACCTCGATGGCCAACAGCTGGAGCACCCGGCCGAGCATCGACAGCGGGGCCGCGGGTGGCTACCGGCACACCGACCCCAGCCTGCGCGAGGCCACCAAGGCCACCGGGTCGGTGCGCCAGGACGCCGACACCCTCGCCGCCGGCACGCCCGTCGTCCAGGCCACCCCCACCAGCCTGGGCGGGGTGCTGTCCGCGAGCGCCGGCACCGGCGCGGCGAGTACTAGCCGCAGCGAACATGGCGCCACGGCCGGCCAGGTCTACGGGGGCAGCATCACGAAGGCTGATGCCAGCCACTACAGCGAGTCGGCCAGCGCCCGCTTCATGCGCGAGCTGACCCAGGCGGTGAACCGGGATTGGCAGACCCGGTCCGGATATGGCCAGACCTGGGGCGCCGGCAGCCAAGGGCAGGCCGGCGCGGAAATGAGGGCGGAAGAACTGACGCGGCAAGCGGAACGGGGACAGGTGACCAGCCGGGCCGGGTTCGATGCCCAGGCCGGCACGGTGGGCAGCCAAAGCCAGACCCACAACCCCAACCTGGTACCCAAGCCCGGCAGTACCTTGCCAGCCCAGGGCGTGCCGGCTGGACTTCAGCCCGAACCGGTCACATCAGTGGGCACCCGAGGGGCCTTCGGGCCCAGGGCGGGGATCGGCATCGACGCAGCGGGCGTGGCGGAGCTGGCCTACACGGCGGCCATCGGAGCCAACAATCGATTCGGCCTCAATCGGGAGCAGGCGGCCGAGGTGCTGCGCCAGGCTTCCCGCTCGATTTCGGCCCAGTCGGGCGACCGTGGCGTGAAAGCGGCGGCCGAGGATTTCACCGCCCGCCTGGACCGGGGCTTCACGGTGCAGGAGGCACGCAGCATGGAAGCGGGTTTGCGGGACGCGGCATCGGAGTCGCGGGAACGCTCCCTATCCGCCCAGGACCAGTCCCGCCACGACCTGGACACCTGGGTGCAGGCCTACGCGGCCAGCCAGGGCATCAGCCCTGCCGCCCTGGCAGATATCCGCCAGACCGACCCCGCCCGCTTCCGCGCCCTGGTGAACGAGGCCCATACCGCCTGGACCGCAAGTGGGGAGGGTTCGGCCCACCTCACCCAGGACGGCGCCATCGGCGCTCCGCGTGCGCCGGATGAAGTCTTCGGTCAGGGGGTCGGGGATCGCAATCGGTTGCTGACCGAGGGGGGGTCCGAACTGGATACCCGGCACGCCGCCCATGGGCAATATGTGCGGGGACGGCAACCGGCATCGCCCGGATCCGCTCCAGATCTCAAACCCACCATTGCCCGGGTGAGCGCCGATGAACAGGCGGCCTTCAGGCAGTACCAGTCCAGCGAGGCGGGGCAGAAATACCAAGCCGGCGTCGCCATTCTGGCCAGCCAGGCGGTGAAGGATGAACACGGTCCCCTGGCGCCGTTGCGAACCGCCCTGAGTATCCTGGCCCCCAAGAGCCCGGAGGAAGTGATGGAGCGCATCCATCATCTGTCGGCCGCCGATCCCACTGTCCGCGCCCAGATCGAGCACCTGGGGGCCACACAGCAGCCAAGCGCGCGTCAGATCAAGGGTGTGGCCGAATACATCGAGGCCCGGGCAGCAGCCACGGAACGGTAATCACCCTTCAGTGGCCATGCCGCCAGGCGTTGTTGACCGAGGTGGCATAGGTGGGATTCCAGTAGGGATCCTCCTCCTGGCCGGCTTCATCCCGTCCGCCGGGCCACCCGTCAGCCGATGCGGCATCGCCTTGCGCCGTAGCTTCCTTATCAGGGCCACTCACCCGACCGACAGCACGCAGCGTTCCGGTGTCAGGAAGGAGCCGGCGAACGAGCCAGCCCAGGACGAAGCCCCCGGCCACAAGCCAGACGAGTGCCGTCCACACCGCATCGGCAACGCCATCGATATAACCGTGAGGGCCCAGACCATTGAACACATAGAAGGCCACCAGGGCGATCCATACCAGGGCGACCAGGCTGGCCACGGTAATCGGTTTGAAGGTCATGATCTCAATTCCTCGTATTACTACTGTCGGGTGCGCTCGAAGATGGCGACACGGGCACCCGCACCCTCATCGTTGACCATCTGAATCAGCCGCCAGCCCTGTCCGTAGAACGCCTCCAGGGAATGCTGGCCATGTTTGCCGCAGTTCATCAAGGTCTCGGTCAGCACGAGGGGCTTTTCCTTGGGCTGGCGCAGCATGTCCTGGAGGGAGAGCTTACAGGCGGCGACCTCGACTTGGGTCTGATCTGCCCAGGCCGAGGACATCGCAAGGACACCCATGCCCATCGCAATCGTCACGAAAAATCGAAGCACTAGTTCCTCCTTGTTCCGCGCCTGGCTTCGCAGACCTCGCCCTTAGGCGGTTATTGTGTCCCGCCCCCCCCTGAAGACTGTACTCCGGTGATAAGCCATGTACTGACGGTGTCGGTCTGTCAGCCCATCCAGCCGCATGTCCAGATGGACGCCCAGCAGCCGCATATGGTCCAGGTTCAGCTCCGAGCATGGCACCATCGTCCCATCATCCAGAAACGTAATCCACCCCCCGTCGAACAATGCATCCAACTGGGGAGCCAGCAGGAGGCCATTGAACACATCCAACCGTTCCTCATCGTTCTCGCAGGCGGCCCAAGGTTTGATGTGGGAAGCCCGCAGCAGGGGCGTCAGTTCCAGACCGGTCATGGCACAGCGTCCCTGCCAGTAATCTACAAGGGCATCGCGAAACAGGTTTTGACCCACGCGCTGAATGACGAGGCGCTCAGCCTCAGTGCTCTTCGGCAAGTCAACGGTAGCCTTGGCGAAGCGCTCCGCCACCCTGTTCGGCAGACTACGCGCCAGGGCAGCGAAGCGGCCCAGGATGCGATGGAAGGACTCGAAATCAGGACAGTGGATCTGCCAGCCGGGGCCGGCGGGCGACTTGAGCATCTTCAAGCCTTCGTCCCGCGCCATGGCAGCGGCGAGCGTCGGGTCATCCGCCGACAGAGCGATAGCGCCATCTTTATGCTGAAAAAGGCGCGCCTCAATGGGATGCTGGGTGGAGCGGCCGACCAGCCAATCGCCTTCCATGGTCGGCGTCAGGTCGAAACCGTGGTCGTTCAGGGCCTTTTCCAGGCGGGCGCGGTCCAGGGGAGACATGGGCATCACCAACTACACCGAATCATCAACCAGCTGTTCGTATCCCTTGCACATGGAGTCGAACAAGTCCCGCACCTTGGCATTGGACCAGACAAAGAGGCGCTGGATGTCGGGCAGACCGATGCGTCCAAGGCCAATGTCGTGGATGAGGCCACCGAGGGTGTAGTGGACTTCCTTGAAGAGGGTGTCGGTCATATCAATGACTGGTGTGATTTAAACGATTCCATGTCAGCGCATGGCGCCGCCAATGGGTTTGCATCTGCTGGGTAAAATCCGAACGGACGAGTTTTGCACGTTGCATCAGCCACTTCTCGTCCTCGCGACGGATGACCAAGCCCTCTAGGGGACCATCCCGAAATGCGCTTCCCCGGGTGGAAATCCAGGTCAGTAGCGTATCCAGATCGAACCTACCTTCCGCCAGGCGGGGCACAGTCGTCAGGCCCAAGTCTACCGCCCAGGCATCTCGCCGGGCGGTGCTCCAGAAACGTTCCGCCCGTCGGTCGTAAACATCGAACAGCAACCACCAGTCCGGCAGACCCGTGTAATCCAGGGAGTGACGGGCGGCGCACCATTCGCCGAATGCCATCAAATCCCTTCCCAGGGCATCGAACAACACCTCTTCTCGTGATTCGAGCCAATCGTTTAGGCGGGAAAACTGACCGGCATGGGGGGTGTGCAGATATTGGCCGCGATTCTGGGTGCGCAATATTCCTTCGGGCGAAACCGAAAAACCAAGGTTAGCCCCGTCCAGCTTCTCCTCCACTACCACAGGCCCCGATAGCAGGTCCTCGGCCTCCGCACTGCTTAACACCTTATCG
>JACKLQ010000003.1 GCA_024235835.1 Thiobacillus sp.
TATGTGGGCCATGCCGGTGATGGCATTCAGCGGGGTGCGGATCTCGTGGCTCATGTTGGCCAGGAAGGCGCTCTTGGCGATGTTGGCGGCTTCGGCGGCTTCCTTGGCCAAGGCCAGTTCGGCCGTGCGCGAGACGACCAATTCCTCAAGGTGCTGGCGATAGTGTTCGAGTTCCGCTTCCGCGGCCTTGCGTTGGGTGATGTCTTGAATGACACCAAAGACTATTCCCTTTTCCCGGTCGTATTGGGCAACGGAATGTATATCCTTCATCTCGCCGGTATCTACTGCCTTTATTTTAAATTCGACATCGTAAGGCTCATTATTTTCAATCAGATTCTTCAGAGCAGAATCAAGCAATGGGCGATATTCCGGAAGTGGAATACGCTGAATGCTTGTCAGGTCGAATTCAAGTTTGTCAATACCATAAATTTTGCGGGCGCCTTCTGAACAAAGTCCGTCCCCAATCTCCATGTGGAATTCCCAGTTGCCGGACCTGGATGCAAGTTCAGCGCGAGCGAGACGGGCTTCACTGAATCGGATGGTTTCTTCTGACCGCTTGCGCTCGGTAATGTCTATACCTACTCCGATCAGATAGGCTTCGCCGTCGAGCACCATGCGCATGCCGCTGAAGAGATAGGGTCTCCCTCGCCCGTTCCGATCCTGGAACAAGGCCTCGATGCTGGCCTTGCCATTGCGGAAAACTTCATCCATGGCGGCGACAATCCGTTCCCGATCCCCTCCGGAAAAGAAATCCGGCCCATGCATCGTCGCAAGTTCGTTGTCGCTGTAGCCGGTAACTTCCTTGAAGTGCTGGTTCCAGCGCAGAAATCGGCCGCTGGAATCAAACATGTAAAAGATGCCAGGCAGCGCGTTGATGGTCTCGGTGGAAAAGAGGCGCTCTTTAGCCAGGGCAAGTTCAACTTGCTTGCGCGCATCGATATTGACCGTATATCCAGCCCCCAGCAGCGGGCGGCCTGTCGCATCGCGATGCACGACCCGTCCCACCGTCTGCAGCCAGAGGTAGCCGTCATGAGGGCTCCGGAAGCGGTATTCATAATCGAACCCCCGTTCAGTCCCCGGCTGTAGCGCCTGCTCCACCAACGCCATGAAGCGCGGGCAATCTTCGGGATGCACACGCGCCAGCCAGCCTTCCATAGTCTGCGGGGCATCCGATGCATCCAGGCCCAAGTCAGCAAGGGTGCTGCCGTCATAGCCCAGCTTGCCGGCGGTGAAATCCAGTTCCCATGTCAGGAGCTTGGCCGCTTCCATGGCCATGGCGAGACGTCTTTCTTCCCGCTTCTGCTCGGTAATGTCGTCATACACCCCGAGCACACCGGCGATCTCGCCCTGACCGTCGTACAAAGGCACCTTGGAGGTGCGCAACCAGATCGTCTTGCCGTCCGGTGTGGCCTGGGGTTCTTCAAAATTGAGCCGAGCCTGGCCGGTTTGCATGACGGCCAGGTCGTCGGCGCGATACAGATCGGCCTGCTCCGCCCAGCCCATGGCGTAGTCGTCCAGCCCGATCAATTCGGCGGGCGCGCTCTTGCCGGCATCCCGCGCGAAGGCCGGATTGCAGCCCAGGTAGCGGGAGTCGCGATCTTTCCAGAACACCCGGATCGGCGCGGTGTCGATGATCTGTTGCAGCAAGTCGCGCGATTGGGCGAGTGCTGCTGAAATTTTGGCTAGAGCCAGCGCGGCCTCACGGCGCTCGGTAATGTCGCGGGCGAAGCCGACGGTGCCCACTACTTCGCCCGTATCGTCGAAGACCGGCGCCTTGTAGGTCTCGAACCATTTCCGCGTTCCGTCGGCATCGACGATTTCCTCTTCCACGCTCTTCTGTTTCCCGGAAGCAAGGACAGCCCGATCGTCGGCCCGATAGCCTTCGGCCAAATCGACTGGCGCGATATCGAAGTCGTTCTTGCCGACCAGATCGTCGGTGCCGCGCTGGCCGAACAACTGCACGAAGCCCTGGTTGACGGCGAGGAAACGGCTCTCGGTATCCTTGAGCCAGACGGCGAAGGGGAAGTTGTCGAGCAGGGCCCGCTGGTACTGCTCGCGCTGCTGCAGTTCGCGCTCATTGCGCTTCCGCTCGGTAATGTCTTCTCCGGCTGACAAGCCACCGATGATGTGGCCGTCCTTGTCGCGGATGGCGCTGTTGTGCCAGGCGATCAGGCGCTCCTCGCCATCGCGGGTGCGTACCGGGTTTTCGTGGTATTCCGAACCGGCGAGGTTGCCCGTCAAGGCCATTTTGAACACTTCGCGGATCGTGTTGACATCGATGCCGCGCGGCAGGCAGGTGGCAAACCAGTCCTGGCCGATCAACTCGTCTTCACGGTAACCCAGAATCTCGCAACCCTTGCGGTTGACCAGCGTGATCCGTCCCTGGGGATCAAGGGCGACGATCATGGCCTCCACCGTGGCCAGGATGTTGCGGGTGCTGTCCCGTTCCAGGCGCAGCGCCTGTTCCTGTTTGATTTCCTCGGTGATGTCCAGGCTCAATCCAACCAGCGCCACCGGGCGCTGGTCGGCATCCCGCTTGACCGCCTTGATGACGCGCAAATCATGGATTTGACCATCGACGAAGGGCAGGCGCTGATGCGTGACGCTGACCCCGGCACTCGCCAGCGCCTTGGCATCCGAGGCAAGACATTGCGGCCGGAATTCATCCGGTATCAGCTCGATGTAATGGTCAACCGACAGAAATTGTTCTTCCGGAATGCCCGTTGCCTGACAAAACGCCTTGTTGACGAAAGCGATCCTGCCACTGCCATCCTGCAGCCAGATCCCGATCGGCGCATAGTCAAGAATAAATTGCAGGGTTTCACGCTCCTGCCGCAACGCCTGTTCCGCCAGCACCCGATCAGTGACCACACGGGCTACGCCAAACAAGCCAAGGATCTCGCCCTGATCGTTCCGGATCGGGAATTTACGGTTATCCACCCAACCCTTCCGACCATCCTTGGTCTCATATTCCTGGATCTCCTGCGCAACCGGAATGCCGGCGAACACCTGCTGCTCCAGGCGGTAATAGACATCGGCATATTCCTCGGGGAATACATCGTAATCCGTCTTTCCGATCAGATCAGTCCAGTGTTCCGATGGCTGGGTAACGCTGACCAGGGTTTGGCTGGCACCGGTAAAAACGTGATGACGATCCTTGAAGAACATGAAATCGTCGGTGTTTTCCATCATTGCCCGCATCATCGGATCGGTGGCAGCGTCTGCCAGTGTGCGAGGAAGACTGGCGGCATCCTGCAGGGTCAGATCGTGGAAGAAATCTCCTTGCAAGGATTCCCGCCGACATGACACCCAGACGCAGCGGATGCGGCCGTTGGCCTGACGGACGCGCAGGTTGTCCGAACGCGGGCCTGCCTCAGTCCCGACCTCGAAAAAACCCTTGAAGCGCTCGCGATCCTCGGCATGAATACGGGCTACCAGATCGACCATTCCCGTGAGGAACGCTTGCGCGTCGAATCCCAGCAGTAGCAACGGATTCCCCGATACCGAATCAATGCACACTTCATCGCCGATACGGTAACGGAAACTTGCCTCGAGAGGCGCGGAAGGGATCGGTGTCATAACCTGCGTATCAAAGCGACTCTAGTGTTTCTGGCTGACGCACTGCGGCTAGCTCTCAAGTAAACGAAGGGCCGCCCCGAGTTTACTTGACCCCCTCGGGGGGCGGGCTGGGCGCAGCCCGGCCCTGGGGGCGCTCAGAGAAAGTAGCAATAGGGGTTAGCCATATGGGCCAGACATCGGTTTCACTCATACCTCAAATGCCATCAACTCCAACCCCTGCACGACTCTGAAATGCTTCACGTTGGCCGATGCCAGGGTAAGACCCTGCGCGATGGCGGTGGCGGCGATGAGGGCATCGGCGAGCAACAGGTCGTCACCCAAGGCATGCGCTTCACCAGTGCCGCCGCCCGGTTCGAGATCCCCTCCGACACCGGCAGGATGCGCGCTTTTCGGCGACCCAAGTCCTTCGTCAGCCGTTCCAGTTCCTTCCGATTGCGGCAACCCTGCACCAATTCCATGTAGGTCACCACCGACAGCGTCAGCTCCGGCAGCCCCTCCAGAAAGCGCGCTGCCCCCCTCGTGGCCACGCAGGTACCAGATCAGCACATCGGTGTCGACCAGCATCGCCATGCTCAATCGCGGGTAAAACGCGGCGCACGCAGGCTGCGCACATAACCCGCCACATCGGCCAGGTCCTGCCGGTCACTCCACATCCCGAAGGCTGACTCCGTTTCCACGCCTGCCTCCTCCTCGATGCGCACTGTCACCCATGCATTGCCGGCGTTAGCGAGCTTGGTGCGCCAGGGCTCGGGCAAATCGCTGCCTTTCACATGCTCGAATACGACTTCATTCATGGGTTGCTCCTCTCAAGAAGACGATGGGCCACCCCGAGCCTTGCCGTTCCTCGAAATGGCGTGTTGCGCCATTTTCTTGACCCCCACGGGGGGCGGACCGGGCCCGGCCCTGGGGGCGCTCAAGGATGACTGCAAGGGCTCACACGCCCGGTCCATCAACTCGCGCATGTAGCCCATGTCGGACTCCCATTCGCTTGGCTTCGCGACCAGCTTAGCGCTTGCCCATTCGTGTGTATAGCCAGCGCATTGGGACCGGCTAATCCCCCCGATGCCTTAACTTCAGCACCAGCACCGAGCCCGCCAGGGCCAGGGTCATGGCGTTGGCCAGGATGATGGGCCAGCTTTCCAGGGCGATGCCGTAGAGCATCCACAGCCCCACCCCCAGGGTAAACAGGCTGTACATGGACAGGGAGATGCCGGACAGGTCCCGGGTGGACCAGGAATGCACGGCCTGGGGGATGAAGGACAGGGTGGTGAGGCCGGCGGCGGCGTAGCCCACCAGTTCCATCAAAGGGGAAGGCATTGCCTCAACCCCCGCCGAAGGCCACCAGTTCCGCCAGCTTGGCCCGGGCGGCGCCGGAGGCGATGGCTTCCCGGGCCTTGTCCACCCCTTCCGCCAGGCTGTCGGTCACGCCGGCGGCATAGACGGCGGCGCCGGCGTTGAGGGTGACGATGTCCCGCTCGGGGCCGGGCTGGTTGTCCAGCACCTTCAGCACCCGGGCCCTGGATTCCTCCACGTCGTTCACCCGCAGGGCGGCGATGTCGTGGGTGGCCATGCCGAACTGGGAGGGGTGCAGGGTGTATTCCGTCACCTGGCCGTCCCGCAGCTCCCCCACCAGGGTCTCGCCGGAGATGGAGATTTCGTCCAGGCCTTCCCGGCCGTGGACCGTGAGGGCCCGGTGGGCGCCCAGGCGCTGCAAGACCCGCACCTGGATGCCCACCAGGTCCGGGTGGAACACGCCCATGACCTGGTTGGGGGCCCCGGCGGGGTTGGTGAGGGGGCCCAGGATGTTGAAGATCGTGCGGATGCCCAGTTCCCGGCGCACCGGGGCGGCGTGCTTCATGGCGCCGTGGAAGTTGGGGGCGAACATGAAGCCCAGGCCCACCTGCTCGATGCAGCGGGCCACGTCCTCGGGGGGCAGGTTGATGTTCACCCCCAGGGCCTCCAGCACGTCGGCGCTGCCGGACTTGGAGGACACGGAGCGGCCGCCGTGCTTGGCCACCCGGGCCCCGGCGGCGGCGGCCACGAAGGCGGCGGCGGTGGAGATGTTGAAGGTGTGGCTGGTGTCGCCGCCGGTGCCGCAGGTGTCCACCAGGCGGGCGGTGTCGGCCAGGGGCACCTGGGTGGCGAATTCCCGCATCACCGTGGCTGCGGCGGCGATCTCGCCGATCGTTTCCTTCTTCACCCGCAGGCCGGTGATGAGGGCGGCCATGAGCACCGGGCTCATCTCGCCGGACATGATCTGGCGCATGAGGGACAGCATCTCGTCGTGGAAGATTTCCCGGTGCTCGATGATGCGGGCCAGGGCGTCTTGGGGCTTCATTTGCGTGCTCACTTGCGTGCTCAGTTGCGTGTCTCGTCCAGGAAGTTCTTCAGCAGCTGGTGGCCGTGCTCCGTCAGCACGGATTCCGGATGGAACTGGACGCCCTCCACCGCCAGGGTCTTGTGGCGCACCCCCATGATCTCGCCGTCCTCGGTCCAGGCGGTGATCTCCAGGCAGTCGGGCAGGGTCTCCCGCTCGATGACCAGGGAGTGGTAGCGGGTGGCGGTGAAGGGGTTGGGGAGATTCCGGAACACCCCCACATCGGCGTGGAAGATGGGCGAGGTCTTGCCGTGCATGAGCTGCTTGGCATGCACGATTTTTCCGCCGAAGGCCTGGCCGATGCTCTGGTGGCCCAGGCACACGCCCAAGAGGGGTATCTTGCCGGCGAAGGCCTTGATCACGGGCACGGACACCCCCGCCTCGTTGGGGGTGCAGGGGCCGGGGGAGAGGACGATCTGGTCCGGCTTCATGGCCCCGATCTCCTCCACGGTGATCTCGTCGTTGCGATGCACCCGCACGTCCTCGCCCAGCTCGCCGAAGTACTGCACCAGGTTGTAGGTGAAGGAGTCGTAGTTGTCGATCATCAGGAGCATATAGCGGCTATCCTTTTGTTCTGTAAGGCTACTGTCCCAGATATTCAGCCTTGATACCCGCTTAGATACCCGCTATTTCTTTTGATACCCCCGCGCCGATGGTCTGGAACCGAATGCACGAAAGCCACCATTTTCCCCTATATCGGTCTTGTCTCAAACACTGCCATACATGCGCGCGTCAGTTGCATGATTTTGAGGCGCTTTCACTGGCTGACTCCCGATACACACACCCGAAACCACTGCCATGGCTCAAGAAACTCCGAGGGCGGAAGTCTGCTTCTTTCAGGTTCCCCTTCTTCATCAACCCAACCACAGCAAGGACAAGAACCGCGCTCTCGTTTATGTTGATGAATTGCAGGCGCCGGAGGCTATTACCGGAAGGCTGAACCCTGAAAACGCAAATCCCGCCTTTGCGGGGCGGGATTTCGTGTCGGCCCAGGGAGAGATCAACGCCGTAGAGCCTAGTGCTGTTCTGGCTACTTCTCCGAACTCCGACAAGCCAAGTATAGGCAAATACGGCACACCGGCCAACATCAACGCGGCGGCCCTCAACTATGCAAGACGGGGGAGATGATCCAGGTGGCCGCAAGGCGGGGAGAGCCACCAATGCGCCTACGCACACCGCCGCTTCGCGCACCCGCGACGGAATGGGTGCTGGATCGTTGGCTCCCCGATGCGATTGTCCCATCGCTGGATCAGGCTACGCGCCGGGACTCTACGGAGAGAGGCAGCCCAGCGGGAGCGGGAAGAACCTCAATGGTGCCAGAAAATGCGACGCCAGAATGAATTTACAAGATAGGCGCAAGTCATTATTGGATGAAACCGATACGGTGCTTTGATGGCCCCCTGTTGGTAACCCAGTTCGACAAGTCCTCGGCCCTGATCCGGGTTAGATCGGCTTCGTTCGCAGTTGACATACCAGAGCGCGATACCCGCAGGTTCTGATTTTTTACCGACTTCAGGACCAGCTTCCGCACGTCACGCGCATTCCCGGAATAGCGATCCCGAGATTTCACGTAGCGATCAAAGTAATCCGTCAGTATTCGCTCAGCATTCTCGTCAGGACAAAGACCTTCCTCGGAGAAGAGGCGCTCGGCGATCGAGTGCAGTTCCGTGCTGCTGTAGTCCTCGAAGGTGATGAAGGTATCAAAGCGCGACTTCAGTCCTGGATTGGAGGCGAGGAACTCGTCCATCTCATCGGGATAGCCCGCAACGACCACGACGAAGCGGCCGCGCTCGTCCTCCATCCGCTTGAGCAGTACCTGAACGGCTTCCGGTCCAAAGTCATTTTGCGAACCAGCGGCCAAAGAATAGGCTTCGTCAATGAAGAGCACGCCCCCGATGGCTTGATCAATGAGGGCGCCGGTCTTCACCGCCGTCTGCCCAATGTACTCCGCGACAAGCGCCTGTCGATCGCACTCGACCAGATGTCCACGTTCGAGAAGTCCCAGGGCACGAAGTATCCGCGCAAGAATCCTTGCCACGGTCGTCTTCCCTGTTCCTGGGTTGCCAGTGAAAACGAAGTGAGAAGTCAGAAACCGGGAGGGGTCCTTGCCGACGACTCGATAGTAACGGACCAGATCGACAAGCTCCGTGATCTCCTGCTTCACTGCTGGAATGCCCACTAGGGCGTCCAGTTGCTGCAACGCCTTGCCAAGGGCGTCCTCATCAATGGAAACCGCCAGTTTGCTGGCAGGTTTTGTTTGAAAGACAGCCTCGACATCGGCAAGACTGACCCTCACCAAGTCCTCGTAGCTCGCCTCATGTTTGAGGCCTCTTACCCTCTGCGCCATTGCAGCCTTGATGTCATGGACGAGGCCCTTCACATACCGCGCATTCCCGAAGGCGGCGTCTCTGTCACGGTAGGCAACTTCCAGTTTCTTACCCAAATACTGGAGCGCGTCGACCGCAATCGTGAGTTGCATCCTTTCAATCGTTTCCTTGGCAATGGCCAGAAGTTGGGCCGGCGTGAAGTCTTCAAAGGTCACTTCACGGCCACGAAAACGCGAGCGCAAGCCCGGGTTACTGGCAAGAAACTGTTCCATTGGTTTTGGGTACCCGGCCACGATGACGCCGAAATCCCTAGGCATGTCGCTCATGGCTTTCAGAAGGACTTCCACCGCCTCAATGCCGAAGTCATTGTGGCCCTTACCTGCCAGCGCATAGGCTTCGTCAATGAACAGAAAGCCCCCCTGCGCCCGGGTGATGGCATCCCGCGTTTTCTTCTCCGTGGCGCCAATCACATCGCCCACCAGGTCGGCTCGACTGACCTCAACGACATGGCCTTGCGACAGCAAGCCGAGGTTCTTGTAGATGGCGCCAAGCAGGCGGGCGACTTTGGTCTTGCCGGTTCCCGGATTTCCTTTCAGGACCAGCGAAACGGGAAGATCCTGTGGGGTATCAATGCCAACCTTGCGCAACCGTTGGTTGTGAAGCACCACCCCGATGTCAGCTTCTACGAGTTGCTTCAGTTCATCCAAGCCCGTCAGAGCAAGCAATTTCTGGTAGTGAGACTCGGCCGCCAATCTATCCAGTATCGCGCCTGCGCCGACTCGTGATTCAGTAGCAGCCTGTTCCAGTTCGCCCACAACGCGGTCCAACTCGGCAGCAAGAAGATGAGGCCCCGTTTCCCTGAGGACATTCGCGATCGAGCGGTAGTACCAGAGCGTTCCATCTTTCTTCCCACTGAACCTGTCCCATACTTCGTCCCCGTCTTTGCGCAGTTCAGCCAGGATGCAGCGGGCGTTGTGAAGCTTGTCCGCTGCGATCACCAAGCGGGCACTATCCGAGACGCGGGGTAAGGAACTGACAAAAGCCTTTTTCCGTTCCTGCCACGGCGGCTTGGGTCTTTCCAGGGTATCGGTGCAGGACAACACAATGTCGGCAATCCGTGGCGAGAATTTGGTGCTGATCTCGTCTAACGCCGCCCAACCATCCCCATTGTCGACGGCATCGTGGAGCAGTGCCGCAATGGCTTCGTCCTCGTTCCCACCGTATTCCTGGACGATAGCGGTGACGGCGAGAACGTGAGAGATGTAGGGGATGGTGCCGCCTTTCCGCGTTTGCTCGCGGTGGAAGTTCAACGCGGCCGTTACAGCACGGCGGAACCGCAACGATGCTTGATACTCACCGACCTTTTCTTCTCGCAGCACGTTCAAAGGAACAAGCGCCGAAAACAGGTCTTGCTGTCCACTTGTACTGGAACGCTCGTAATAGATGCCGGTGAATGCATTGCTAGTGAAGGCCGTGAGATGGGGCTTGTACTCCTGCAAGATGCGTGAAGTCGCGTGGTTCAGGCTGATGCATTCCTCGTCCGCTGGAAGTCGGACGGTGCACTTGCATTGCTTGAGTTCAACCCGGTTGGGTTTCCTGATGGCCAGATACAGATCTTCCTTAAGCAATATGGGCACGAAATAGTCCCTATGGTTAGGCCCGCCACCCAACGTTTGGCGCCTTAATGCATCCGGGACCGATCTCGCCGTCTGGACCAAGGCAAAGAGTGTGGTTCCAGAGGGAAAAAGCAGAATGTCATCGGTACCGCTAGTTTTTTCCGTCGCACCAGAAGTCATGGCGCTTCCTCCTGATTGACCTGAACACGCAGTTCGCTCACGGTGGAGGCGAAGCAATCGAGTATTGGGTGACTCCAGCTACATGACAGTGCCTTAAGACACTTTTCGTAATACCAGACCTGCTTGTCGGCGGCGCCGTTCTTGGTCTTGGCCATGCGTGCCTTCCAGGTATCGACACCCTCGATTTGAATGTCCCGGAGGGTGTTACTGAGGTTGTGCAACTTGTCTGCACATGCCACTAATTTGGCCTCGCCCGGCTTGACTGCCATTGCCTTGAGATAGGCCTTCTTGCGCGGCCGCCATTCGGACTTTTCGCCCACTCCAAAGGAATCGGTGCAGGCCGCCACGATGTCTGCGACGGCATCGCCGAACATGACTCGCACAGTTTCTAGCATTGGGCGCCCACCACAATCTTCGGCCGAGTCGTGCAGCAGGGCAGCAATGGCCTGGGTCTCGTTCCCGCCAAATTCCAGGACAAGAGCAGAAACCGCCATCAAGTGGCTGATGTAGGGCGCGCCTAAGCCCTTACGCGCCTGGGTACTGTGGATCTCATTGGCAAACTGGAGTGCGAGTGCGAATTTGGGGGACAGCAGGGGTACGGTGTTTTTTTCAGGCATAGGAGCCTCCATCGTCGAGACGACCAGGCATCGCCAACGAACGACCGTATCCCCTGGCCATGGACCGGCCGGCGGACTTCGGGAATTTCCAACAGAAGGGGTGAGGGCTATGTGAGGCGCGGACGGCCTGAGAACTCAGACCAGATACCGCAACAGCCAAATAAATTATCGGCCAGGTATCGCAAATCCACCACTGAACAGGTTGCATATCGTTATTTCTCCCCGTTTGAGCCGCGATGTACGCAACACCTATGACCTGCTGCACCCGCGTTCAATATTCCCACTATTGTGGGAAGACCAAATCATAGCTATCCGCCGAAATTCCTCCAATCGTGGGAGAACGACGGTTGGACGAGGCGGTCGCATTCGGGAAGGTGCTGCGCAGACTGCGCAAGGAAGCGGGGATGACCCAGGAACAATTGGGCCTGGAGGCAGACCTGCGGCGTACCTATGTCAGCATCCTCGAACTGGGGCAGCAGCAACCGTCCCTAGGAACGATCCTCAAGTTGGCGCGTGCTATGGGCCTACCAGCATCGTCAGTAATTGCAGCGGTCGAAAACGAATTAGGTGCCGCAAAGTCCGCTGACCACCTCAACTGATGCCCAGAATCCATCCTTCCAGGGCGGCAGTCTGTCGCTCCGCCAAGGTCAATGGGGGATTCAGGTAATGATTAAGCGCGTTCTTGCGAACCGTCTCCTCCATCCATCGGGCCACGGCATAGGCGTCTTGCTGGTCCGCCGTTCTCCCCTCTTTGGGGTAGCGATTGCGGAAGATGGAGGGATATATCTCGACGATAACGGACCGCCCCTCTGCTGGTTGCCATCCGTCGAAGGGCCAGAAGAAGAGTTTCTCCCCGGCCTGCTGCCTGAGGACGCGTAACCACGGGATGCCGGTGTGGGTGGATTTCGCGACGGAGCCTTGGACATCAAACAGGAAGACACTCTTAGCCGATGAAGTCCATTGCTCGCAGAGCCGAAACCAGGATGTCTCGCCGGTTCGTTCTCCAGGGGGCTTCGGATGTCTGTCCCACCAGCTCCCTTCCCGGATGAAATCGGCGTAGCAATGGGGTTGGTCCGTGGGCCAGTAACGGCAGAAGTCGTCCAGGAACTGGGGCCAGCTCGTGAGCCCATAGCGCCGGAAATAGGTCTCTGGGAACGAGAAGCCATGGTCGAGGCCGATGAGCAAGCGCTCGCCGGTCTGTAGGCGTTCCAGAAGCCAATGGGCAATGTCCTGACGGCTCCAGTAACGGACTGGCCCTGTCTCCGACTTCGGGCATGCCACCTCTACCGGAAGTTGTCCTGGCGTGGCCGAATAGACACGAAGCCCCTTAAGCCTTGCCTCCGGGGTTTGCGCCCCGGAATAGTCGATGCCGATGAACCGGTCAAAGTCGTAGCCAGGCATCTAAGCCCCCATCCACTCTTCCGACAATGCCTCGGCCTGCTTGAGCACCAACTCGATAGCTCGTGCCTCCAAGTCGGGGGGGTACTTGTGCCGTTTGAGTATCAGCTTGATTTGGGCACGCATCTTGGCGCGCACGGTCTCGCGCACCGACCAATCCACGGACAGGTTCTTGCGCAGGTAGTCGGTGAGCTGGCGGGCAATTTCCTTGAGGGCCGCGTCGCCTAGCTGCCTGACTGATGCCTCGTTGGTTTCTAGGGCATCGTAGAAGGCCAGTTCCTCGGGCGTGAGCCCCAGGCTTTCCCCGCGCCTGGCCGCCTCGTTGAACGACTTGGCCATGGCGATGAGCTCTTCGATGACCTGGGCGGTCTCGATGGCCCGGTTGCGGTAGCGGGTCAGGGAGGCTTGCAGCAGGTCGGAGAACTTGGCGCTTTGCACCACATTGGTGGCGAAGCGGCTCTTGATATCGTCCTTGAGCAGGCGCTCCAGCAGCTCCACCGCCAGGTTGCGGTGTTCCATGTGCTTCACGTCGTCCAGGAACTCCTCGGTGAGGATTCCGATGTTGGGCTTGTTGAGGCCCGCCGTGGCGAAGATGTCGATGACCTCATCGGACACCAGCGCCCCGGAGATGATTTGCCGCAGGGCGTGTTCCTTGGCCTCGTCGGAGAGTTTCTTGTCCTGGATACCGTGCTTGGTCAGGGCCGACTTGATGGCCTGGAAGAAGGCCAGCTCGTCGCGGAACTCCAATGCCGCGTCCAGGGTGCAGCAGAGGGCGAAGGCCTTGCTGGCGGCCAGCACCTGGTCGGCGAAGCGCTTCTTGCCGTCGTCCTGGCCGAGGATGTGGTTGCAGGCTCCGGCCAGCAGCACCAGGGCCTTGGTGCGGAACTGGCCGTAGTCGAAGCCGTGCAGCATGGCGCGCAGGATGCCGACCTTCTCCTCCAGGATTTCCAGGGCCTCTTCCGCCTGGATGGTGGGGCGGCCCTTGCCCTTGGAGTTGGTGTACTCCACCAGGGCATGCTTCAGCTCGGTAGCGATGCCGATGTAGTCCACCACCAGGCCACCCGGCTTGTCCTTGAAGACCCGGTTCACGCGGGCGATGGCCTGCATCAGGTTGTGGCCACGCATGGGCTTGTCCACATACATGGTGTGGGCGCAGGGGGCGTCGAAGCCGGTGAGCCACATATCCCGCACAATGACCAGCTTCAACGGGTCGGCGGGGTCCTTGAACCGTTTCTCCAGACGCTTCTTGGTGTCGCCGCTGTAGATGTGGGGCTTGAGCAGGGCCTTGTCTGAGGCAGAGCCGGTCATCACAACCTTGATGGCGCCCTTCTCCGGGTCTTCGTCGTGCCACTCGGGGCGCAGTGCCACGAGGGCGTTGTAGAGGTGGACGCAAATCTCCCGGCTCATGGCCACCACCATGGCCTTGCCGTCCATGGCCGCGAGGCGGTTCTCGAAGTGGGCCACCAGGTCCTTGGCCACCATCTGGATGCGCGGCGGTGCGCCGACCACCTTCTCCAGAGCCGCCCAGCGGCGCAGGGTCAGGGCCTTGGCGGATTCCTCCTCGTCCTCGGTGAGCTCGTCCACTTCCTCGTCGATGTGGGGCGTCTCTTCGTCCTTGAGCTCCAGCTTGGCGAGCCGGCTTTCGTAGTAGATAGGCACCGTGGCCCCATCTTTCACCGCCTGCTCGATGTCGTAGATGTGGACGTATTCGCCGAACACGGCGCGGGTGTCCTTGTCCTCACTGGAAATCGGCGTGCCGGTGAAGGCCACGAAGGTGGCGTTGGGCAGGGCCTCGCGAAGGTAGTGGGCGTAGCCGTAGCGCACGCCGGTCTTGAGCACTGTGCTCATCATGCCGGCCGCGTCCTCCAGGCCCGGCAGGCGGGCACTGAAGCCGTATTGGGAGCGGTGGGCCTCGTCGCAGATGACGACGATGTTCTCCCGGTCGGAGAGCAGCGGGTAGCCGTCTTCATCTTCAAACGGCGCGAACTTCTGGATGGTGGTGAAGACGATGCCGCCCGAGGGCCGGTTGGCCAGCTTGGCCCGCAGGTCGGGGCGGGTCCCGGCACGGGCCGGGGTTTCCCGCAGCAGTTCAGCGGCCCCGGCAAAGGTCTCAAACAACTGGTTATCCAGGTCGTTGCGGTCGGTCACGACCACGATGGTCGGGTTGTTCATCTCTGGCGCGGTCATCAGATGCCCGGCCAGGCAGGTCATCTCGATGCTCTTGCCGGAACCCTGGGTGTGCCAAACCACCCCGCCCTTTCGATTCCCTCCGGGGCGGCTTGCCTGGATGACGCTCTGCACCACGGCGCGCACGGCGTGGAACTGGTGATAGCCGGCGATTTTCTTGACGTTGCCGTCGTCCTCGAACAGGACGAAGTAGCGCAGGTAGTCGAGGAAGAAATCCTTGCGGAAGAAGCCCCGGATGAGGGTCTCAAGCTGTTGCAACTCGCCCAGGGGGTCCAGGTGCTCGCCGTCGATGGTGCGCCAGGTGGAAAATCGCTCCTGGTCGGCGGAGAGGGAGCCCACGCGGGCCAGGGTGTAGTCGGAAATCGCCAGGACCTCGTTGAACACGAACAGGTCAGCGATGTCCTCCTTGTAGGTCTGCAACTGGTTAAACGCGGCCCAGATGTCGGCGCTCTCGTCGGCCGGGTTCTTCAGTTCGATGACGCCTAGGGGCAGGCCATTCACGAACACCACAACGTCCGGGCGGCGGGTGTGCTTCGGGCCTTCGATGGAATATTGGTTGACCGCCAACCATTCGTTGTTGTCCGGGGTGGCGAAGTCGATGAGGGCCACGAAGTCGCCCAGGGTCTCGCCGTCCTTGTTGATTTCCACCGGCACGCCATCGGTAAGCCAGCGGTGGAACTGGCGATTGGCCTGCATCAGGCCGGCGGCGTTGCCGTGGATGACCTGGCGGGCGGCGTCTTCCAGAATCGAAGCGGGTATATGGGGATTGAGCCGCACCAAGGCCGTCATGAGCCGGTCAGCGAGGACCACTTGCTTGTAACTCTCCCGCTCCTGCTCGGGGCCGTCCGGGGCGATGTCCGGACCGAAAACACGCTCGTAGCCCAACTCCTCGAACCAGTCGAGGGCGGCTTGTTCGGCCATGTTTTCGTCGATGAGGCTCATGCCGGTTAGCTTCCCTTGCTGGAGTTGCCCGTGTTGCTGGTGCCAGTATTTCCACCAGTGCCAGAGCCCTGTCCACCACCACCACCTGACTGGCTTGTATTGCCAGAAGAGCCCTGCTGGGTGGTGCCGGTTTGCATATGGGGAATCGTCAACCCTTTTTGCAACACCTCGGTCTGAGAGGGAATCCGCTTTTCCATGGTGGACCTCCAATAAACGATGTTTGAAACCACGAACGTAACAGTGAGCACCACGCCAAGAATGAAGGCCACCCCGGAGAAAATATTCATGTATCGGATAGCGCGGCTCCAGGGATTGCGCTGGAGCTCGTCCTGATTCGGGTATTCCTTGGGACTTAGGCGCCCCATGTGCCATTGAACAGCACTGTACCCCGCTCCCAAGGAAATCACGGTAAGGATGATGGTCAGGCCAAAGGCAACCCAAGAGAGGTAAAGAACCCATAGCCACTGAGCCGTTTCCAGAGGCACAACGTCCTTGATGAACGTGGCAGAGAGCGCAAGAAAGCCACTGCCCAGGGTGGTGAGAATGGCGTCGTATTTTTCCTCAGCGGCCTTTTGTATGGCCCCAAGCGTCTCCACGTTCTTGTTGTAGATGGCTTGTGGGGTATCACTCATCTGCATCAGCCTTTGTACTTGGTATTCACGCCAACCCCTTAATCAACGGCTTGAACACCTGGGCCATCTTCTCCCCGGTCTCCGCGAGCCATTGGAAGTAGGTCTTCCACTGTGCCTCTGCCTCCAAGCCGGAATCCGCACGATATGCCCGGATACGTGAGGCGTGACTGTCAGGCAATTCCTGCCAGTCGAGGGCAAAGCCGAGTTTCTTCTCAACCTCCTCCCTCTGGCTCAGGAGTTGCTGGAAATATTCCTTGGAGTTTGCGTGTGAGATGTAAATCTCGATGCCAAGTCGACTGTCACGAGTGTTGACTGTTGCGACAAGCCCAAACCCTGCACGGCCCAGGGAGATATTCAGCCAGTGCTGCGGACGGGGAGCCTGAGGCTTGATGGAAGATTTGTGGGCTTCGAGATAGGCCACGAAATCTGTCCAGAATCGTTGCTGGCGCTGCTTGGTTGGCGTGGCGGTAGCCGCCGCCCGTGCGCTTTCCCGGCCGGTCTTGCTCCAATCGTTCGGCTTGACCACCACATTGAAGCTGGGCGCCAGGGGCGAATCGGCAATGCGCCAGAGCTCAATCTCCACCGCGAAGAAGTTCAGGTTGCCCGTGGTGTTTTGATTCAAGAAGTCCAGGGCGGCAATGTGCTCCGGACGGAAGGACTCCGCCACCCAGATGACCTTCTTGGCCCCCACGCCGGCCGCGTATGTGATGATTTGGCCCAGGTGGGTATGGTTGGTTTTCTCCAACTGGTTTTCGATGATGACCTCGCCATCCTCGTCCGAGCAGAGGATGTCCAGCTTGAAGTCCCCCACCAGGTATTCGGCCTGGACCAGTTCCAGTTCGGCCAGGCCCAGGGCATCGGACAGGGCATTGAGGTTTTCTGCCTGGGCCAACCAGGGGGTGAACTCCGTGGCCTCATGCTTCCAGGCCTCGCGCAGGTTGATACGCTGCAAGGTCGACAGGGTGGTTTTCATGCTGTGGCCTCCTCGATGGCTTCCTGTATCTCGGGGATGCGAAACTTGCCGGACATCAGGCGGGGCAAAAGGGTGTCGCGCAGTTCGGTAAGGTTCAGAGCTTGCTGCTCATTCTCGAAAACACGCCTTTGGATTGGTGCAACCAGGTCAACAAACTGACCAAGAACTGCCCTATCCGGCATTGCTACCAGCAGCCGCTTCATATCCGCGATGGTTACGTGCCCTAAGCCAGTCGTCTGCTTGTTACGAGCTATGCCAGAAAAAACGGGGCGGAGATGCCTCAACACTTGGAGGACAAACACTCGCTCTTGGGCATCATTAACAATCACGCGGAAGATGTGCTGGTTTAACCACCCTGCCGAATGAGGCCACACGAATGTGTCGATAGAAGTTTCAGGATTGCCTGACCATGAAAACAAAATGTCGCCAGCCTGAATTCGATATTTTTCTGGCATCTCTTTATCAGAGTATGCCGTCTGCGATGTGACTCCAGCTTTAAGTTCTGCAATCTTGATGATTGGCAAACCTCGGCTCTCTGTGTTCGGGGCAAATGCCTTATAGGCCGCACCATTCACATACTCGGCAAGGTCATACACTGACGTAGTACGCCACCCCTTCGGAATCCCCCCCAACTCCGAATCCTCGAACTCGCTCGGGAACTGGTCGGCGACTTCGGGCGTCACGCCTTCGGGGTCGCGGCCTTCGGCCTTGGCCCGCACAGGGTCGAAATCCACGAACCACGACTTGAACAGGGCCTGGGCGATAGCTTCGAGGGTGGCGTTGGTTTCATGCAGGAGGGCGATTTTGTCGTCTAGGACACCTAGAGTTTGTGCGATTTCCGTTTGAGTTTTTTCGTCCGGAATCTGAACTCGGGCAGTGTGCAAATGGTTCCGGTTAACTCCTGGTACCGCCGCCTTGTCGCTGTATGCAAAGAAATCGACGGTCTTCAGGAAGTAGAAGATGAACTTGGGGTCGTTCCCCTTGAAATCCTCAACAAACAGAGTCGTGTTTAACGGCCAGAAATCTTGTTCACAGAAGAAAACCTGGCCTATCGTTCCATATCGTCCAGTTACAACGCCCGGCGCCTTTACCTTGGCTTCGCAGTGGTAGTCCGACACTCCAGAGGAAGAAACGATAGGGACTCCCCCTTTCGTACGTTGTTTCGCAGGGAGGTCAAATCCACGCTTGAGGTTGACAACCTCTCCAAGCGTGGTTTCGCGCCACTCAGACGGCATACCCCAACCTCCCCAGCCGCTCCCGAATCACTGCGTCCAGCTCCTGCCCCTTCTCCATCTGCTCGGCCAGTTGGGCGGTAAGCCGCTCCATCTTGTCGGTGAAGGCCTCGTCGTCGTCCTCGGCTTCCTCGGCACCCACATAGCGGCCCGGCGTGAGCACGTAGCCATGCTCGGCGATTTCAGCCAGCTTCACGGCACGGCAGAAGCCAGGGACATCGGCATAGGGCTCGCTGGTCTCGCCGTCCTGCCGCCAGGCATGCACGGCGTTGGCAATCTTGGCGATGTCCTCGTCCTCGAAGACCCGCAGCACACGGGTCTGCATGGTGCCCAGCTTGCGGGCGTCGATGAACAGGAACTCGCCGCGCCGGTCTCGGCCGTGCTGGGTCTTGTCCTTGGCCAGGAACCAGAGGCAGGCGGGTATCTGGGTGTTGAAGAAGAGTTGGGGCGGCAGGGCCACCATGACTTCCACCGCGTCGGCTTCCACCATGGCCTTGCGGATGGCGCCTTCGTTATTCTGGTTGGAGGACATGGAGCCGTTGGCCAGTACCACGCCGGCCTGGCCGCCGGGTTTGAGGTGCCAGAGGATGTGTTGCAGCCAGGCATAGTTGGCGTTTCCTGCGGGCGGGGTGCCGTGCACCCAGCGAGGGTCAGAGGCCAGCTTGTCGCCGCCCCAGTCGGAGATGTTGAAGGGCGGATTGGCGAGGACGTAGTCGGCCTTCAGGTCCGGGTGCTGGTTGCGGTGGAAGGTGTCGGCAGGTTCCTTGCCCAGGTTGAAGTCCATGCCCCGGATGGCGAGGTTCATGGCCACCAGCCGCCAGGTGGTGGGGTTGGCCTCCTGGCCGTAGATGGAGAGGTCGCCAAACTTGCCGCCATGGCTTTCCACAAACTTTTCCGACTGGACGAACATGCCGCCGGAGCCACAGCAGGGGTCGTAGACCTTGCCCTTGTGGGGCGAGAGCACTTCCACCAGCACCTTGACCACCGAGGCGGGCGTGTAGAACTGGCCGCCCTTTTTGCCCTCTGCGCTGGCAAACTGGCCGAGGAAGTATTCGTAGACCTCACCCAGGGTGTCCTTGGCTTTGTCCTTGGCGCCGAAGCCGATGGAGGAAATCAGGTCGATGAGCTCGCCCAGGCGACCGGGTTCCAGTTGAGTGCGGGCGAAGCGTTTGTCCAGGATGCCTTTCAGGCGGGCGTTGTCCTGCTCGATGGCGATGAGGGCGTCGTCGATGCGCTTGCCGATGTCCGGTTGCTTGGCCTGGTTGCGGATGGCCTCCCAGCGGGCCGATTCCGGCACCCAGAAGACGTTGGCCATGGTGTAGAAGTCGCGGTCCTCCAGCATGGCGGGAATCTGGGCACGCGTTTCCGTGTCCTCGCCGAGGTAGAGGTCATGGCCGGGGTCGGTGAACGCGGCCTTGAGGTCCAAGCGCCGCTCGTCGAAGGCGTCGGAGATGTATTTCAGGAAGATGAGGCCCAGGACGACGTGCTTGTATTCCGCCGCGTCCATGTTCGAGCGCAGCTTGTCCGCGGCCGCCCAGAGGGTCTTCTGTAAGTCTTGGTTCATTGGGTCTCGCTCAGCTTGTTCTGGTCAGCAAGCGCGAGGCGGGCAAAGTGCGGCCATCCTCCCGGATTCTGCTGTTTTTGGCATTGTACGATGGGGGGAATTGGCGACAAAGGCCGATGAAATGACAAAGGGCCGGTTTCCTGGTCAGAGCCGACTTATCTGTTTTGCGAAACAGATTCAGCGGCCCAGGTCATCCAGCGGATCAAGCCCCAAACCAGTCAGCCGCCGATTCATCAACCCAAGCCGTTCGGCCATGCCTGCCCATGCCGCTTTGGCGAAAGCATCATGCTCGGCTTTCAACCGCTCATAGGTGCGCCAGTGCATCCCCTTGGGCTTGCCGCCTTGTGGGTTCGCTATCCCGGCATTCCACCCAAGCTGCTGCCGGATGGTGTCCGCCCGCCGCATTGCTCGATCATCATCCGTTTCCCGCTGGCACTGATAGGCCAGCTTGTGACAGTGCCGACAGGCGAAGTTGGAGCCCCCATAGAGAATCGCCACTCGCCGCCCACATCCACATGCCGGGCATAGGAACCACGCCCGACGGCCGCCCAGGTGGCAATCCGTCCAGTCCAGATACACCGGGTATTCCATCGGTTGCCACTCGCCATTTCGATCCCTGGTCCGATAGATGAGAACCACGCGGTCGGATTCACTGCGAAGTTGAATGGACGCCACCTCCCTGCCGTTGACCGTCCAATGCCAGCCAAAGGCCTGGCCAGGGGTCAGCAGTCCTTTCCGTTGCAGCCGCCGAACGTCCAACGGCTGCATGTCGCTCGTGGTGTCCTTGCCGCCCTGGTATCGCCGCCCGCTTCCGATGCCACCCATTTATCACGCTCCGATTTTGCCTAAATCATTTGGCAAGTTCGCGGTATCGTTTGGGCCTGTTCTGGCCTGATTCCGCGCCCTGCCTGGGTTTACGCTGGTTTTAATGATGTCCGGTTTCATGCGCCGCGCAGGTCTTTCAGCTTCAAAAGCATGGCCAATGTCCGCTCAAATTTGCGGTCAAGGTGCGTTTCGTAGCGGTTCAGCTTCTCCAATCGGTGCGCTTGCAGCCCTTCGCCCAGGGTTTGCGCCTTGATTGCGGGGGTGTATTGGGCTTCCTGCACCATGCGATAGCAGATCGGTTCCAGCGACTCACGGATGAATTTGGCCAGCCCTTCGGCAGTTGCCGGGTAGGATTCTTCCTCGACATGCTCGTCCCACCAGTTGCGGGACTCCTGGATCAGCGCCCGCCTCGCCTTCTCATAGGCATTCGGCCCGCCCTTGCGAAGTATTGCCGCCGCCTTTTGGGTTGCCGCCAGATCAATTTCCGCGTTCCGCAGGTCCTTGGCTATCTCTTCGGGCGTCCCATCCATGAACTCCCGCAGGTCGGCATTCTCCCCAGTCAGGCCGCGTTGAAAAGGAGCAGCCGACGACACAACCGCCTTGGGGCTATTCACCGCGCTTTTCAATCCCTCGTTGATCTTCGCGCCTTCGGCCAGCAATACCCGCCGCTTCCGCCAAATGATTGTGGCAAGCTCTTCGATCAGGTGCCGTTCCGTCATGCCTGCCGGTCGGTGTTCCTCGATCAGCGCCGCCAACAGGTCGGCAAACTCGGCATGATCTTCATGTGCCAATACCGCCAGCTTGGAAAGAATGCCGTGCTTCAAGGCATTGAACCGCACAGGCTCATAGTTTCCCGCCCGCGCTACGGGTGCCGCTTCCTTGCGGAATATCAGCTCGGCATCGTTGATCGTTTCCGCTTCAATGGTCGCCATCATTGCCCCCTCTCGTCAGTTTCCACCACCCACCGCCAGCCCTCGGGGGCAGATCGCGCGCCATCCAGGGCCAGGGCCAATTCATCGCCGGAGTAATGCCAGCGTTCGGCCATCGCCAGGATGCTCCGCTCCAGGCCGTGGTCAAGCCGCGCCCGCCATGCCTTGCAAGTCTTGCCGTTGTCCGGTGAATAGCGGATCACCCCGGGCACGGCAGACAGGCCAGCGGCCACAGGTTCACCGCAAGGGGCGGGATCGCTGTCCCGGTGCCGTGTTGGGCGATGCTGGCAGGTGTTGCAGGCTGGAACCGGAGTAGGCTTAGGCGGGATCGGTTCAGCCGCTATAGCGTCCGGGTGCCGTTCCAGAATGTCGGTATGGGTCGCGTCCGGGTAGCAGGCCACTTCCAGCGGATCGCGGTCGGGGAAGTGAATCAGCCACCAGCGGGAAGCCGTCGCCGTGTCGCCAGCGCCGACTTTTGCCGGGGGTGCGGTTTTATCTCCCTTGGGGTTTGCTACTGCTACAGTTGCTATTCTTGCTACTGTTGCCGCCTCCCCCTTGGGTTGAGTAGCAGAAATAGCAGGAATAGCAGTAGCAAGGCTCCCGGTTTGCTTTTCCCGAAGTCTGGATAGCAAACTCATGGTGCCACCCCCACCAGCGCTGGGTTAAGGTGAATCGTCAGCCGCTTGCCGTCCTTCACCAGTTGCAAGCGGTCAAGCTCGGCAAGCTCCCGGATCGCCGCATCAAGCCGCGCACCATCCCGCAATGGCCCATGCTGGCGAACATGATTTTTCCCTACCATGTGCGTCCGCTGTTGCCTGCAATGTTCGATCAGCCAGCTATCCAGCCGCGCCGCGTCTGCCAGTTCCGACGGTAGCGCAAGCTCACCAAAGAAGCGCCGGGCTTCGGATAGGTGCCATGCTGTTATCAGGCTTGCCCGCTCGAAACTATCCAGCCCGATTGCGCCGCCCATGCCATGCTCGAATTGCTGGAACAGTGCCGCCAGCCGTGCCGCGTTGTCGGCGGATTTGCTCGCCACGTCCCGCACGTCGTAAAACTCGCCACCGCTCGCAAGTTCGCTTTCAATGGCATCGTGATAATCCACCCATGCCGCTTTCGCGTCCGGTGCCAGTGACAGCATGGCGGGGGTCAGTGCGCCATCTTCATCAATGGGGGCGGGTTGATTCAGGGTCGCGGCAATGCGCCGATGGAATGCGGCCAGGTGCGGCCAGTTTGCAGGGGCTTCGGTGAATGGCCGCTGCCCTTGGGTTGATTCAGGCCATGCCACAAGGAAGCGGGCAAGGAAGCCCGTCCCCCGCGCCAGCCCACCTGACTTGCTGAAATACTCCCGCAGGGTTGTTTCCTGAATCATCAAGCCCATCGTCAGCCGCGCCCCGCGCACGGTGAAGGATTCCGAAGTGCGCCGCCCAATCGAATGTGCCCCGCCATCCCATAGGACATTCAGCAAGGCCAGATTCCGCATGGCGCTATCCTTGCCCATGCCATGCGAACCGAATACCACGCCCGCCTCGCTCGATAGGACGCCCGCCGACGGCCATTGCTTTGCAAGGCTCCAAGCAAGGTTTTCCGGGGTTTCGTCGCCAAGGATTAGCCTCGGTACTCGCGGGGGTTTCGGCTCTTCCTGTTGCAGTTGCGCCAGATCAGTCCGCAGCGTGTCGGTCGGTTTGCCCTTCTTCCCGGCATCCTTCACCGCCGACAGGATGCCGTCGCGTTCCGCTTCCCACGCGGCAATCGCGGCCTGGTATTCCTTGATCGCCGGTTTCATCACCTCGGCTTGCTCTTCCTGATACTGGCGGATGGCCGAAGTGAAGAAGTTGTCGCAAGTGGATTTCCGCTCGCCAGACTCGGCAATGGTCAGCAGGAACAGCCCGACAGGCCCATGCAGTTTTTCCGCTCGCTTCGCGTCAATGTGCGCTTGGCAGGCCAGCGACAGCGCCGCCAGTGCCGACGATGCCACCAGCGGCAAGGGGGCTTTGACGAATCCCGCCACCTCTTCCACCGCCGCCCTGATGGTGTCGGGCAGGGCATCCAGCGGATAGGCTTCCGGCTCGATCTTCGCTGATAGTGGTTGCGGGTCGGGCCATTTCTGACGCTCCAGAACCGCGCTGGTTGCGTCTTCTAAGCTGGGTTGGTCTATTGATATCGCCCGGCCCTTTCGGGCTGCCCTGGCCGCGTCTATGCGTGCAGCGGCCTGGTCGTAGCGGATCAGTGCGTTGTCCATACCACCCCCTCCGCATCTTCGATGCGTTCCACAGCCAGGGCCAGGCGCTCGAAGTCGGCATCCGACAAGGGCTTGCCTTCCAGCGTTTCCAGGGCGGCCAGGTACACGAGCCTGGCCTCGAAGGCGAGACAGCGCAGGGCATCCTCAGCAGAGAATGGACGACGTTCAGGCTTGCGTCCATCCGGTAGGGGTCGGGGCGGGAACAGGTCGGAGAGTTCCATCCCCACGGCGGCCACCACTTCATGCACGGAACAGCCCGCGAAGCAGTGAACCAGAGTTCGGCCATCGTCCAGTTCCCGGATGGCCAGGGATGGGCCACGGTCATCATGGGCAGGACAGCGGGCCAGCCACCTATCCAGGCCGGTGCGCTTCACATGGTCCAGGCGGGAAAGCAGGTCGTTCGTGCTCATCGCCGCCCCCTTGGCCAGCCGCCCTTTTGCTGGCGGATGCGTGAAGGCTTCCCCAGCGACACCCAGCTTTGCAGGTCGACATTGGATTTTTGGGTAAACTCTTGGCTATCAGAAGTCTTTGGGGTCGGGCGGTCGCCACCGTTCCGGCCCTTGTTGTTTTTGGTCATGGCCCGCCCCTTCAAGCCTTAGCAATCAGGGTGCGGATGCTCTCGACTTTCCAGAAGGTGCCGCGTCCGTTTCCTACCTTCACGGGCGCAGGGAATCGCCCGCTCTTCACGCCCTCCCACCAGCAGGATTTCCCTACGGGCACGATTGCAGGTTTTCCGGGACGGGGGCGCTTCGGCCCCTTCCCGCGTTTGCGGTTTTCGGCGGCTTGTTGCTCGGTCACTTCCTCTTGGCCGATGATTTGGGCCAGGGTCAGAAAGCCGGTTTCGGGTAGTTGGTTCATGAGTGCTCCATGAGAAGATCCCGCGAGTCGGCATTTCCTCCGTCCCCGCAGGGGTCTCATCGAGCCTATTGGCGAGCGTTGCGCTCACCATCACCGGACTAGCCCCAGAAGGCGTTCAGGCCGGCAGTAGTCTCACGGCTTAACTTCGCGTGAGGTTCGCCCCTCGTAAGGGCACAGGCGATGCAGTTTTTTAGACCATCCGGTTTCGTCCGTCAAGCTCCAAATAGGCTACGCTGCCCGCTTGATCGGCTTCTCCTTGTCGTCGTTCTTTGCCATGCCATCAACCATGTCCGCCCATTGCTGCATCATGGCCCGCCGCTCTTCGAGATATTCGGCCTGGTTGTAGCTGGCCCTTACCTTGTTGCGCTCGGCATGCGCTAGCTGGCGCTCGATCACGTCAGGCCGAAAGCCGATTTCGTTCAGGATGGTTGAAGCCGTCGCCCGGAAGCCATGCGCCGAGAATGAAAACCCGATGGAACTTGTTTTGCCGTTAAAACCCATTCGCTCCAGCGCTCGATTCAGTGTTGTTGCTGACATGCAAGTTTTTGGGGTTCGATAGTTTGGAAACAGGAAGTCACGTGTTCCGGTGTAGGTGTGCAGTTCCCGAAGCAATTCCACGGCTTGCCGGGATAGGGGAACAATGTGCGGCTCCCGCATTTTCATCCGCTCGGCAGGGACGCGCCATTCCGCTCGGTCAAGGTCAATTTCCATCCAATGCGCTGCACGCAATTCCACGGTTCGGAATGGATTTAGCAACATCAGCCGCAAGGCGATAACAGTAGTCCGATACCCGGCATAGCCTTCCAGCGCCTTCACGAAATTGGCTATCTGGTCGCGGTTCAATGGTTTGGCGTGCTTTACCTTTGGGCGATGAATCGCGCCCTTCAATGCCGCCGCTGGATCGGCATCCGCCCGCAGGGTTGCCACGGCATAGCGGAATACTGCCGAAGCCCATTGCCGCACCAGCAAGGCGACAGTCTCAGCGCCGCGTGTCTCGATTGCTTTCACGATTTCCAGCAGTTGCGCCGCCGTCACGTTCCTAATGGGATGCTTACCGATTTTGGGAAATACATCGGCTTCCATGAATCGCTCAACTTGCCGAAGGTAGTAGGGTGTCCATGTCGGCTTTTTCTTGGCTATCCACTCCCGTGCCACGGCCTCGAAAGTGTTGGTGCTTTCGGTATGGGTTGCTAGCCGTTCGGTTTGTCTCTGGTGCGCCGGGTGAATGCCTTGCTTCACTAGCACCCGAGCCCTGTCTCTTTCCTTCCGGGCATCGTCAAGCGATACATGCCCCTCCCGCTTGTCGCCGAAATACTCACCGATGGCATAGATGTTTTCCTTGCCAGCGATGCGATAGCGGAAGCGCCAGAGCTTCGCGCCGGATGGTCTGACCTCCAAGTAAAGCCAGCCGCCATCAGGCAAGCGTATCGGCTTGTCGCCGGGCTTGGTGTTGCGGATTTTCGCGTCGGTGAGGGGCATGATGCGGGTATCCGGGGGATTGATACCCGCCACGGTACCCGCTATTTCTTCGGATGGCAACGGACAATACCGACTGCCGTAGGATCCTAAAACCGCATGGATACTGGGTTTTGCGTTGTGTTTCGGCCTGCCTCGGGCTTGGTCGGATGCCGATGATGATTTTCGATCATCAGCAGCATGACGTCTGCATCCTGTTGAATTGCCTCAAAAGTCAGGACGGGAAGGTTACCCGTTTTCAGCGCGGGTTGACGATCTCTATGAGTTCGTAGGCCTGGATGAGAGAGATGTCCGCCACTTCCATGAGGTCCTCCTCCCGGATGCCCAGGTCCATCCACACCACGTCATCGAACACCGGCTTGTAGAGCAATTCTCCGGGGCCAAGCTTGATGTCCGGCGACAGGAAGCGGGCCATGTCCGCCGCCACCTGCAGGATGGCCCGTTCCCGGGGATAGTCGGTGAACTTTTCGCTCTGCAGCTGGTTGGCCACCACGTTCTGCAGGATGGGGGGAAGACGCCAGGACTTCAGCAGTTCGCCCCCCAGCTCCGCGTAGCTGAATCCGAACACGTTGCGTTCTGAGGCGATGATGGCGGCCTCGCTGGTGTCCTCCGCCTGGGACAGCACTTCCCTGTAGAGGTTGGGACGGGCCTCGAAGAACACCAGGCGGCCGATCTTGTGCAGCAGGCCGGCCAGGAACATCTGCTCGCTTTCATGGAGCCGGCAGCGCTTGGACAGGTTGCGGGCCACCACGCCGCAGGCCACGCTGTTGTCCCAGAAGCTCTTCATGTTCACGAATTCGCCGGGAATGCCCTGGAAGCGCTTGATGAAAGCGGCCGCCAGCACCAGGTCCCGCAGGGCGCCGTGGCCGATGAGGGTGATGGCCCGGGACAGGGTGTCCACCTTGCTGGGCAGGCCATACCAGGCGCTGTTGGCCAGGCGCAGCACCGTGGCGGCCAGGCCCGCATCCAGCTGAAGCACGTCCACGATCTGCTTGTTGGTGGTATCGGGGGCACCCACCATCTCGTTGAGGCGCAGGGCCACGTCCGGCAGGCTGAAGAGGCTCTGCACTTCCTGCACCAGGAGGTGGGGGGTCAGGGCTTCACGTTCCATGGTAAGCATCATGCACCTCGTTCCAATACAGGTTTCAGGTACTGCCCCGTATGACTCATCGGGTTTGCGGCCACCTGCTCCGGCGTGCCCTGGGCGATGATCCGGCCCCCGCCCTCGCCCCCTTCAGGCCCCAGGTCGATGATCCAGTCGGCGGTCTTCACCACGTCCAGGTTGTGTTCGATGACCACCACCGTGTTTCCGGCCCCTACCAGCCGGTGGAGCACCTTCAGCAGCATGTCGATGTCTGCGAAGTGCAGGCCCGTGGTGGGCTCGTCCAGGATGTAAAGCGTTCGGCCCGTGTCCCGCTTGGAGAGTTCCAGGGCCAGCTTAACGCGCTGGGCCTCGCCACCGGAAAGGGTGGTGGCGGACTGGCCCAGGCGGATGTAGCTGAGGCCCACGTCCATGAGGGTCTGGAGCTTGCGACGCACCACGGGCACGGGGTTGAAGAATTCCAGGGCCTCTTCCACGGTCATCTGCAGGATCTCGTGGATGTTTCTGCCCTTGTACTGCACTTCCAGGGTTTCCCGGTTATACCGGTGGCCGTGGCAAACGTCGCAGGGCACGTAGATGTCCGGCAGGAAGTGCATCTCCACCTTGATCATGCCGTCCCCCTGGCAGGCCTCGCAGCGGCCCCCCTTGACGTTGAAGGAGAAGCGGCCCACCTCGTAGCCCCGCTCCCGGGCTGCGGGGGTGCCGGCGAACAGCTCGCGGATGGGGGTGAACAGGCCGGTGTAGGTGGCGGGGTTGGAACGGGGCGTGCGGCCGATGGGGCTCTGGTCCACGCTGATGACCTTGTCGAAGTACTCCGTGCCCTCGATGGCCTCGAAGGGGGCCGGCTCCTGGGCGGCGCCGTTGAGCATGTTGGCGGTGACGGCGTAGAGGGTGTCGTTGATGAGGGTGGACTTGCCCGAGCCGGATACGCCGGTGACGCACACGAAGATGCCCGTGGGCAACTCCAGGGTGACGTTCTTCAGGTTGTTGCCGTAGGCGTTGATGAGCTTCAGAACACGGCCTTCCCGGGGGCCCTTGCGCGCCTCGGGCATGGGGATGGACCTGGCGCCGGACAGGTACTGGCCCGTGAGGGAATCCGGGTTGGCCAGGATGTCCGCCAGCTTGCCCTGGGCCACGATCTCGCCGCCGTGCTCGCCGGCACCGGGGCCCATGTCGACGATGTGGTCCGCGTGGCGGATGGCGTCCTCGTCGTGCTCCACCACGATGACCGTGTTGCCCAGGTCCCGCAGGTGCTTGAGGGTGCCCAGCAGGCGGTCGTTGTCCCGCTGGTGCAGGCCGATGGAAGGCTCGTCCAGCACATACATGACCCCCGTGAGGCCGGAGCCGATCTGGGAGGCCAGGCGGATGCGCTGGGCCTCGCCGCCGGACAGGGTGTCGGCGGAGCGCTCCAGGGAGAGGTAGTCCAGGCCCACGTTGTTGAGGAAGGTGAGGCGGGCGCTGATCTCCTTGACGATCTTCTCCGCCACCTGGGCGCGATGGCCCGTCAGTTGCAGCTCGTGGAAGAACGCCAGGGTCTGGCGGATGGGCAGATGGGAAAGCTGGTGCAGGGTGGCGCCGCCGATGGTGACGTTGCGGGCCTCGATGCGCAGGCGGGAGCCGCCGCATTCGGGGCAGGGCCGGGTGGCGATGAACTTGGCCAGTTCCTCCCGCATGAGCTGGGATTCGCTCTCCCTGTAGCGCCGCTCCAGGCTGGGGATGACGCCGTCGAACCTGTGCTTCCTTGTCGTCTTTCGCCCCCCCTCGCCCAGGTACTGGAAGGCGATCTCGTCCCGGCCACTGCCGTGCAGGATGATTTGCCGGATGGCCTCCGGCAGTTCCTCCCAGGGGGTGTCGATGTCGAAACCGTAGTGCATCGCCAGGGATTCCAGCATGCGGTAGAAGAAGGCGTTGCGGCGGTCCCAGCCCTTGATGGCGCCGGAGGCCAGGCTCATGTGGGGGAAGGCCACCACCCGTTCCGGGTCGAAGAAGGTGATGCTGCCCAGGCCGTCGCACTTGGGGCAGGCGCCCATGGGGTTGTTGAAGGAGAAGATGCGGGGCTCCAGCTCCGGCAGGGCGTAGTCGCATACAGGGCAGGCGAACTTGGCGGAGAACAGCATCTCCCGTCCGGAGTCCATTTCCACGGCCAGGGCCTTGCCGTCGGAATGGCGCAGGGCGGTCTCGAAGGACTCGGCCAGGCGCTGCTTCATGTCCGGGCGCACCTTGAGCCGGTCCACCACCGCCTCGATGGTGTGCTTCCTGTTTTTCTCCAGGGCGGGAATGGCATCGATGTCGTACACCTCGCCGTCCACCCGCAAACGCACGAAGCCCTGGGCACGCAACTCGTCGAACAGGCCCAGCTGCTCGCCCTTGCGGCCCACCACCAGGGGCGCCAGGATCATCAGCTTGGTGTCCTCCGGCAGTTGCAGGACGGTATCCACCATCTGGGACACCGTCTGGGCCGCCAGCTCGATGCCGTGGTGGGGGCAGCGGGGTGTGCCCGCCCGGGCAAACAGCAGGCGCAGGTAGTCGTGGATCTCGGTGACCGTGCCCACGGTGGAACGGGGGTTGTGGCTGGTGGCCTTCTGCTCGATGGAGATGGCGGGACTCAGACCCTCGATGAGGTCCACGTCCGGTTTTTCCATGAGCTGCAGAAACTGGCGGGCATAGGCGGACAGGGATTCCACATAGCGGCGCTGCCCCTCGGCATAGAGGGTGTCGAAGGCCAGGGAGGACTTGCCGGAACCGGACAGGCCGGTGATGACCACCAGCTCGTGTTGGGGCAGGTCCACGTTGACGTTCTTCAGGTTGTGGGTGCGGGCGCCGCGGACGCGGATCATGGCAGGGCAACTTGGGAGTGCGCAGGAAACGGCTAATATTACGAGCCTTTGCACATCCACCCAAACCACATTTCCCCGTGCCTTCCCATAATAATTCCCTGCTACCCTCCGAGCGCCGCGCCGCCCTGTCCCTGGCCGGTATTTTCGGCCTGCGCATGCTGGGCATGTTTCTCATCCTGCCGGTGTTCGCCCTGTTCGCGAAAACCCTGCCCGGGGGCGAGGACCACACCCTGGTGGGTCTGACCCTGGGTATCTACGGCCTCACCCAGGCCATCCTCATGATCCCCTTCGGCATGGCTTCGGACCGCTTCGGCAGGAAGCCGGTGATCATCGTCGGCCTCTTGATCTTTGCCCTGGGCAGCTTCCTGGCGGCGTCGGCGGATACCCTCATGGGGGTGCTGCTGGGCCGCGCCCTGCAGGGGGCCGGAGCCGTGTCGGCGGCCGTGTCCGCCCTGCTGGCGGACCTGACCCGGGAGGAGAAGCGCACCCAGGCCATGGCCATGATCGGCAGCACCATCGGCCTGTCCTTCGCCTTTTCCCTGGCTGCCGGCCCCGCCATCTACCGCTGGATCGGTGTGCCCGGCATGTTCGCCCTCACCGGGGTGCTGTCCCTCGCGGCCATCCTGGTGCTCAAGTTCGTCACCCCCAACCCGGGCCACAGCGCCTTCCACTCCGATGCCCAGGCCAATCCGGCCCGGCTCAAGGACGTGGTCCGCAACGGCGAGCTGCTGCGCCTGAACTGGGGCATCTTCGCCCTCCACGCGGCCCAGATGGCCATGTTCACCGTGGTGCCCTTCGCCCTGGTGCAGGCTGGAAACCTGGACCTCCAGCACCACTGGCAGGTCTACCTGCCGGTGCTGGTGGGTAGCCTGGTGCTCATGGTGCCGGCCATCATCTATGGCGAAAAGCGGGGCGAACTGAAGCGGGTGTTCGTCGCCGCCATCGCCCTCATGGTGGGCGCCCAGGTGGGCCTGGCCTTGAGCATGGACGCCTTCTGGGGCCTGGTGGGGGCCCTGTTCGCCTATTTCGTGGCCTTCAACGTGCTGGAGGCCACCCTGCCTTCGCTGATTTCCAAGATCGCGCCACCGGAGGCCAAGGGCACGGCCATGGGCGTGTACAACACCTCCCAGGCCCTGGGCCTGTTCTTCGGTGGCGGCGTGGGGGGCTGGCTGGCCCAGCATCAGGGCTTCTTCGCCGTGTTCGTCTTCTGCGGCGTGCTCATGGTGGTGTGGCTGTTGCTGGCCATGTCCATGACGCCCCCTCCCCGGGTGAAGACCCAGATGTTCCACGTGGGCCACCTTACCGCGGCCGAGGCCCGGGCCCTCTCCACCAACCTGGTGGTGTTCTCCGGCGTGGAAGCCGTCACCGTCATGGCCGAGGAAGGGGCCGTGCTGCTGAAAGTGAGCCAGACGGGCTGGGACGAGGAAGGCGTGCGCCAGCTTCTGCTTCACAAGGGCCGACCGGAGGAATGACCCCTGCCGTCCGGGTCAGGCGGCGGACCGGGCGGGGGACATTTCGGTTATCCTTTGCCGCCTTCCCACGAACATCACCTTGCAGCAAAAGGAAAACGCCATGGCATCTGTGAACAAGGTCATTCTCATCGGCAACCTGGGCGCGGACCCGGAGGTGCGTTACCTGCCCAGCGGCGAGGCCGTGGCAAACCTGCGCATCGCCACAACGGAAAACTGGAAGGACCGGGACGGCAACAAGCAGGAAGCCACGGAATGGCACCGGGTGAGCTTCTTCGGCAAGATCGCCGAGGTATGTGGCCAGTACCTGAAGAAGGGCAGCGCCGTCTACGTGGAAGGTTCCATCCGCACCCGCAAGTGGCAGGACAAGGACGGCCAGGACAAGTACACCACCGAAATCCGGGGCGACCGCATGCAGATGCTGGGCAGCCGTGGCGGTGGCGGTGGTGGCGGCGTGGCCGACTACGACAACGAAGGCATGGACGCGCCGCCTTCCCGCGGCGGTGGCGGTGGCAGCAAACCCAGCCGCCCCGGCGACAGCAGCGGCTTCGGCAGCATGCCGGACGACGACATCCCCTTCTGAGCAGTTTGACCAGGACGCCACCCAGGAAATTACCGGCCTCCACGGCCGGTTTTCTTTTTCCAGCCGCCAGACAAGCCATGGAGCGGCAAGACCGAACATGCCCAAGGGCTTCCTGAAACGGCTGCTGGGTCCCGGCAAGGATCCCGGTCTGGCCGAGATCATCGCCTGGTCAATAGACCAGGTGGAACCCCGCCTGCGCCAGGCCGGCGGCTTTCCCCAGCGCTATGCCGACGTGGTCAGCCATGCCTGGGCCTACTGCCGCGACCTGGCTGCCCGGATGCCCGGCCCGATGGAGGTCAGTCCCCTGGCCTTCGCCCGGGACCCTTCGGTCCACGCCCTGTTTGCATCGCCTGAAAGCATCGTCCAGGCCCTGGTCAAGAGCCGGGCCGTGCGCGACTGGCATCTGGACCCGGGGAATGGCCTGGAAGCATTCGCCCTCATGGGGGTCCGCCTCCGGGAGAAGGCCGTGCTGGGCATGGAAGATCACAACGGAATGCTTTGCCGGGACGTGGCCCAGAAGGCCGTCTATTTCTCCGACCACACCTTCAGCAACCTGGGCAACACCCTGGCGAATACCCAGGCCCTGCTGGCACGACAGTTTCTCGCCAGCCTGCTGGGCCGGGTGAAGGAAAAGCTGGAAGCGCTGCGCCAGCATAGGCACCACCTGGAACGCGAGCGCGACGAACTGCGTGCCCGGCTGCGCTCCACCCCAGGCAACGCGGTCCATGAGGCCAACCTGAAACAGACGCTGGCGGCCTTGAGCGACGCTGTGGCGGCCCTGGACCTGCGCAGCTACGCCAATCATTTCGACGCCGTGCTCCGGCATCCGGAGCGATACCTCAGCCTGCGCGGCCTGTCCCTCTCCCTGGATGCCATGGGCATACTCCGCCAGGATGCGGGGGATGCCCAGGCGCGCCCCCTGAATCTGTATGAAATGGCCTGCCGTGACCGTCGGCACTGGATCGTGATGCTGGTGCACTGCCGGCTGGATGAACTCCCGCCTTATCAGGAAAGGCTGGCGACGGAAGAGCGCTGGCTGGCGATCTGATCTACCCGTTGCCCCGGCCGGACACTAAACTCCGGCTCAGGCGCCATCGACACAATGAAAAAGGGGATTTGAATGAAGCCTATGCAGTTCAGCTGGGGCCTGGCCGGCCTTTTGGGTGCGACCATGGCCCAGGCCGCGGGTTTTGCCCTCATCGAACAGAACGCCAGCGGTCTTGGCAACGCCTACGCCGGCCAGGCGGCGGTGGCCCAGGATGCCAGCACGGTGTTTTTCAACCCGGCTGGCATGTCGCGGCTCGATGGCCGGCAACTGGTGGCCGCTGCCCACGCCATCCTGCCGTCGGCGGAATTCGCCGATACCGGCAGCACCCTGAGCCTCAACCAGGCCACGCTAGGTGGCAACGGGGGTGACGCAGGCACCCTGGCTCTGGCGCCCAACCTTTTTTACGTCATGCCCCTCGGCGAGCGCATGAGATTCGGCCTGGGCATCAGCGCGCCCTTCGGCCTGGTCACCGAATACGACCCCAACTGGGCGGGACGGTTTCACGCGGTGAAATCCGATCTTCAGACAATCAATGTCAATCCCTCCCTGGCCTACAAGATCAACGATACCTGGTCGGCGGGCCTTGGCATCAACGCCCAGCAGGCCAAGGCCGAGTTAAGCAAGATGGCCAACTACGGCGCAGCCGGCGCTCCGTTCGCAAACCTGGAAGGCCTGGCGACGGTGAAGGGCGACGACTGGGGCTGGGGCTACAACCTGGGCATCCTCTACGAGCCCAGTGCGGATCTGCGCATTGGTTTCAGCTACCGGTCCAAGATCGACTACATCCTGGAAGGGACCGTGACCTACGGAAACCGTCCCATTGCACTGGCCGGCGTGCCCAGCCTGCAAGACGGTCCCGTGACCGCGAAGACCGCCATGCCGGCCAGCGCCTCCCTGAGCCTCTACAAGGTCCTTTCGCCGGGGTGGGACCTGCTGGCGGATGCCAGCTGGACTCAATGGAACGTCTTCGATCGGCTCACCGTGCGCCGCACCAGCGGGCTCCTGGTGGACGACACCATCGAAAACTGGCACAACTCTTGGCGTTTTTCCTTGGGTGCAAACCGCCACGTCAGCGAACGCATGACCTGGCGCTTCGGCCTGGCCTTCGATGAAAGTCCGGTTCCCGATGCCACCCGCACTCCGCGCATCCCGGATGCCGACCGCTTCTGGCTGGCCCTCGGCCTGCAGTACCGCATGGACAAGAAGCGCGCGCTGGACGTAGGTTATACCCACATCTTCGTGGACAACTCCCGGATCAATATCTCCCCCACTGCCACCGTGGGCGCCCTCGTGGGAAATTACGAAAACAAGATCGACATTCTGAGCGCCCAGTACACCCACAGCTTCTGACCACCCATGACCGGAACCCTCTTCTCGGCCCTGGTGGCCGCCAGCCGCGAATTCGGCCGCTCCTCGCCCGGGCGCTGGGAGGACATGAAGCCCGGCAGCTATGCCTACGGCGACCTGCTGAAGATGACCCTGGCCCTGGGGCGTCTGGCTGCCAAGGTCACGGCGCCGGGGGAGCACGTGGGAGTGCTGATGCCCAACCTGGCGGCCACCGTGGGTCTCATGGTGGGCCTCTCAGCCTTCCGCCGCGTGCCCTGCATGCTCAACTTCACGGCAGGCACCGAAGGCATGCAGAAAGCCTGCCACGCCGCCAACGTGGGCACGGTCATCACCTCCCGCGAGTTCCTGCGCAAGGCGGGACTGGTGGAAACGGTCCAGGGCCTGAGGCGGGTACGCATCCTCTACCTGGAAGACCTGCGCAAGGACTTCGGTTTGGCGGACAAGCTCTGGCTCATGGGCTTCGCCCTGTGGTTTCCCCTGGCCGCCGTACCCCGGGGCGATGCCGAGGCCCCCGCCGTGGTGATCTTCACCTCCGGCTCGGAAGGCAAGCCCAAGGGGGTGGTGCTGTCCCACCGGGCCCTGCTGGCCAACGTGGAGCAGATCATGAACTTCCTGCCCATCGGCCCGGAGGACAAGGTTTTCAACTGCCTGCCCATCTTCCATTCCTTCGGCCTCACGGCGGGCACCCTGCTGCCCATGCTGAGCGGCGCCCGCCTGGTGCTCTACCCCACGCCCCTGCACTTCAAGGAAATCCCCAAGCTCATCGGCGAGAAGCAGGCCACGGCCCTGTTCGGCAGCAGCACCTTCCTCAGCCACTATGCCCGCCACGCCGAGCCGGACGACCTGAAATCCCTGCGCTACGTGGTGGCGGGGGCGGAAAAGCTGGCGGAACCGGTGCGCCGCGTGTGGAAGGACAGGTTCGGCGTGGACGTGCTGGAGGGCTACGGCGCCACGGAGACCGCGCCGGTGCTGTCCGTGAACCGGCCCCAGGACAACCGGCCGGGCACCGTGGGCCGCCTGCTGCCGGGCATCGAGGCCCGCATCGTGCCGGTGGAGGGCATCGAGCGGGGTGGCGAACTCCACGTGCGGGCCCCCAACCTGCTGTCCGGCTACTACCGCTATGAGAATCCGGGCGTCCTGGCGCCGCCCTGGTCCGAGCTGGGGACAGGCTGGTACAACCTGGGGGACGTGGTGGAGCTGGACGCCAACGGCTACCTCACCATCCTGGGCCGCCTCAAGCGCTTCGCCAAGGTGGCGGGGGAGATGATCTCCCTGGAGGTGGTGGAGGCCCTGGCCCGGGCCGCCTCTCCGGAGGCCCTCCACGCCGCCACCTGCGTGCCGGACCCGGGACGGGGCGAGTCCATCATCCTGTTCACCACGGACGGCAACCTGGCGCGGGAACCCCTGGCCCAGGCCGCCAAGGCCCATGGCCTGCCGGAAATCGCCCTGCCCCGACGCATCCGCGTGGTGGACGCCCTCCCCGTGCTGGGCACCGGCAAGGTGGATTACGTGGGGCTGAAGGCCATGGCCGAGGAAGCGGCATGACGCATGGCGCCTGGACCCTTGAAAGCGTCGGACGCGGCTAAATATAAGAAATCGTTGATATAATTCGCGCAATTTCGCCTTTGGAGGTCACCATGCCCATCTACGCCTACAAGTGCTCCGACTGTGGTTTCGAACAGGACGTCATGCAGAAGGTCAGCGACACTCCCCTCACCATGTGCCCCCAGTGCGGCAAGGCCAGCTTCAGCAAGCAGATCACCGCAGCCGGCTTCCAGCTGAAGGGCAACGGCTACTACGCCACCGACTTCAAGAACGGTTCCAAGCCCGCCGACAAGCCCTCCCCGGCCTGCGGCACCGGAGCCTGCCCCGCTTGTACCAGCTGACGCGCCTCCAACCCGCTCATCGGGCAAACGCATCCGGCGTTTGCCCGATTTGTTTATAAGCCGCCATGGCCGCGCTCAAACGCTACTTCCTCACGGGCCTTCTGGTCCTCGTGCCCCTGGGCATCACCTTCTGGGTGATGACGGCCCTGCTGGACATGATGGACCAGACCCTGCTGCTGCTGCCGGAACCCTGGCGGCCGGAGGCCTGGCTGGGCTTCCGCATCCCTGGCCTGGGGGTCATCCTCACGGCGGCGGTGGTCCTGGTCACGGGCCTGGCGGCCACCAACCTGCTGGGCCAGCGCCTGGTGGCCCTGTGGGAGGGCCTGATGAACCGCATCCCCGTGGTGAAGTCCATCTACGGCAGCGTCAAGCAGGTGTCCGACAGCCTCTTCTCCGGCACGGGCATGGCCTTCAAGAAGGTGCTGCTGGTGCACTACCCCCACCCCCAGGCCTGGTCCCTGGCCTTCCAGACCAATGTGCCGGAAGAGGTGAACGATAAGTTGCCGGCGGATCATGTGGCGGTGTTCATCCCCACCACCCCCAGCCCGGTGAACGGCTTCTATTTCTACGTGAGGCGGGACGAGATCATCGAGCTGGACATGAGCGTGGACGCCGCCCTCAAGGCCATCGTCTCCATGGGCGTGGTCACCGCCAACATCAAACCCTCCGCCAACAACTACCCCGGCGATTAAGTTCGACAGAAACCAGGAACAAGAACATGCGTGATCTCTACTGCGGCGCCGTGAACGCCGACCACATTGGCCAGACTGTCACCCTCTGCGGCTGGGCACATCGCCGGCGCGACCACGGCGGCGTCATCTTCGTCGACCTGCGGGACCGGGAAGGCATGGTGCAGGTGGTCATCGACCCGGATACCCCCGAGGCCTTCAAGGTGGCGGAAGACACCCGATCCGAATTCGTGCTGAAGGTGGTGGGCAAGGTGCGCGCCCGTCCCGCCGGCACCGAGAACCCCAACATGCCCACGGGCATGATCGAGGTGCTCACCCAGAACCTGGAAGTGCTGAACCCCTCCCTGACGCCCCCGTTCCAGATGGACGAGGACAACATCAACGAGAACATCCGCCTGCAGTACCGCTACCTGGACCTGCGCCGGGAACCCATGCAGCACAACATGCGCCTGCGCTACCGGGTGGCGAAGCTGATGCGGGACTACCTGGACCAGCACGGCTTCATGGACATCGAGACCCCCATGCTCACCCGCTCCACGCCGGAAGGGGCCCGGGACTACCTGGTGCCCTCCCGCGTGCACGACGGCATGTTCTACGCCCTGCCCCAGTCGCCCCAGCTGTTCAAGCAGCTCCTGATGGTGTCCGGCTTCGACCGCTACTTCCAGATCGTCAAGTGCTTCCGGGACGAGGACCTGCGGGCCGACCGCCAGCCCGAGTTCACCCAGGTGGACCTGGAGATGTCCTTCGTGGAAGAGAACGACGTCATGGGCCTGGTGGAAGGCATGATCCGGGACATGTTCAAGCAGGCCCAGGACATCGACCTGCCCAACCCCTTCCCCCGCATGACCTACGCCGAGGCCATGGGCCGCTACGGCTCCGACAAGCCGGACATGCGCGTCACCCTGGAGATCACCGAACTCACCGACGTCATGAAGGACGTGGACTTCAAGGTCTTCTCCGGCCCCGCCAACGCCGGCAACGGCCGGGTGGCCGCCATCCGCGTGCCCCGGGGCGGCGAGTTCAGCCGGGGCGAGATCGATGCCTGGACCGAGTTCGTGAAGATCTACGGCGCCAAGGGCCTGGCCTACATCAAGGTCAACGAGAAGGCCAAGGGCCGGGACGGCCTGCAATCCCCCATCGTCAAGAACCTCCACGACGCCGCCCTGGCGGAGATCATCGCCCGCACCGGCGCGGAGGACGGCGACATCCTGTTCTTCGGCGCCGACAAGGCCAAGATCGTCAACGATGCCCTGGGCGCCCTGCGCGCCAGGATCGGCCACGAGAAAGGCTACGTGGACGGCCGGGCCTGGGCCCCGTTGTGGGTGGTGGACTTCCCCATGTTCGAGTTCAACGAAGACGAGAGCCGGTGGGACGCCCTGCATCACCCCTTCACCGGCCCCAAGGACGGCCACGAGGAACTCCTCTCCACCGATCCCGGCAAGGCCCTGTCCAAGGCCTACGACATGGTGCTGAACGGCTGGGAGGTGGGGGGCGGCTCCATCCGTATCCACCGGGAGGAGGTGCAGGAGAAGGTCTTCGGCGCCCTGAACATCGGCGAGACCGAGCGCCAGGAGAAGTTCGGCTTCCTGCTGGATGCCCTGAAGTATGGCGCCCCACCCCACGGCGGCCTGGCCTTTGGCCTGGACCGTCTGGTGACCTTGATGACCGGCGCCGAATCCATCCGCGACGTGATCGCCTTCCCCAAGACCCAGCGGGCTTCCTGCCTGATGACCAGCGCGCCCAATGCGGTGGACGAGAAGCAGCTGCGGGAACTGCATATCCGTCTGCGGAATACGGCGGGGACGGGCACGCCGGCGGCGTAAGGCTGGTTTGCTCCCCTCGCCCGCAAGCGGGAGAGGGGGCTGGGGAGAGGGAAAGCTTTTGCTCTGAAATACCTCTAGCGGTATGCAAAGGGTGATTGGCCGGGGGTGCCCGGCGGCACGTTCCTTTTCTTGATCGGCCAAGAAAAGGAACCAAAAGAAGGCCGCCCCGCTTCCGTCGAAACCCCGAGAATTTCAGACTCGCCTGGGGCAGCGAAAGAACTCGCTTCGCTCAGACACCTTTCGCTGGCCTGCGGCAACCCCAGTCAAGTCCGAAATTCTCGGCGCCGGCAGAGGGGCAGTAAACCGGCAAATGCCGCTGCGTATATCCCGCAGGCTTTATAGCTAACTTTCCTCAAGTTCCTTCAGGGTCTTTCCATCAGCGTTTTTCCAGGCGGTAAGGCCATTGGCCCCTCCCCCGTGAATCACTGCTGCTGCGGCGCTTGGACTAGCAAATTCAGAATCTTTGGTGAACAAGAAGAAGCCATCCTTTTCCACAAGGATTCCGTCTTTGACCAACTTTTTCCGCAGCGCAACAACGAATGGATGCTGTGCTTCGGCTGAAGGACGCTCCGCAACTACCGCTGTGGAATCTTTGAAAATAACGAACCCAGCCTCAGTACGCTGACCATGAGCAATGGCACCTTTATTCTTACAAACAAGCTGATGCTGGGGTGTCACGCTTTTCTTCGAACCTGCAATGGGAGTAAGGAGATCAGACCCTAAAACAGGCAATACCTGCTGAATTCGTGAAAGGAAAACCTCCATATCCTCCCGGTCTGACTCGGGAAGCTTGGGATTCGAGCTGTTTGAATTTTCTAGGCGGTATCGGCCTGCGTTCTTTGCTTCGATCAGAAGACGGTTTTCGAGGTATCGGATGTGCGCCTTTGTTAAGTTTTCGTCTTTGCTCACAAACACCACAACGGCATTCCAGAAATCCTTGGCCTTATGTTGTTTTAGGCGGTCACGGATTACCTCTGCCTCACCGATGTAAGCCAAGGCGTCGCCACTTTCCGGGTCTTCGCCAAAAAGGAAATAGACGCCCGCACTTTCAGATTCTTCCCGAAGAAGGAGATCCTCAAGTTCTGTGCGCGGAGTAGCAAGTGCTTTGCCAGTCCAATTTGAGACCTCTCCGACACGAAGACGCTTTGCGTCACCATACGGAAGAAAGAGTTTGATGGTCGCTGATGTCATAACAAACCTGGTGTCATGCCTGATCTGTGCCTTGATAGTCATGCTACCTCATGCCAAGCACAGGCACCCCATTCCCCTCTGAGTCGCCAATTTTTCCCAGCCCGTCTGGGGGTAGTCGGCGAGTATGTTTGAGCCCCGCAGGGGCGAGTTACGCAGCCGCCCGGTCGGGCTGGGAAAAATTGGGTACCCGAAGGGCGACGAAGCGGGGCGCGGCTTCTTTGGTTACTTTCTTCATCGCGTAATGAAGAAAGTGACGTGCTGCCGGGCACCCCCGGCCAAACGCCCTGGGCTTACGTGAGGCTGGCTGCCAAACGCCATGACGCGACACCGGGACATCAACCGCCACTCAAATCCCCCCTGCCCCTCTTTTCCCAAGGGGGGTGATTACCGGCCCCGTGCCAATACCGCCGTTCAGACCGCCGCGCGGTCTCCACCACCAATTCCCCCTCCCCCATCTCCACCGACACTGCCCCCTCCCGATCCGTCCTCAGCACGGGAATCCCCATGCCCCGATACCGCGCCAGCACCTCCCCATGGGGATGTCCATAACGGTTGCGATGCCCCACCGGCATCACCGCCAGCCGTGGCCGTACTGCCGCCAGGAACTCCGCCGTCGAGGATGTCTTGCTGCCGTGATGGGGTACCACCAGCAGGTCGACCGGCTCCAGCACGCCCCGCTCCGCCAGGTTCATCTCCGACAGCCGCTCGATGTCCGCCGCCAGCAGGGCGCTGTGCCTGCCGGCTTCCACCCGAATCACACAGCCCCGGTCGTTGTCGCCGTAGCCCGCCAGGGCGTAGTGGTGGGCCGGTGGGTGCAGCACGCTGAAACGCACCCCGTCCCAGGTCCAGGCCTGGCCGGCGCTGCAGGTCATGGCATCAGGCCTGGCTGCCATGATGGTGCGGCCGTCATCCCCCAAGGCGGCCCGATCAACACCAGCCAGGGGCGTGAGGAACCACCCGGGACGGTGGCTGGCCAGCAGGGCGGCCACGCCACCGCTGTGGTCCAGGTCGTCGTGGGTGAGCACCAGCCCGTCCAGCCGGTTGATGCCCTGGGACCACAGGTAGGGCGCCACCACCCGGGCGCCGGCGTCCTCGCCGGAGGCGAAGCGGGGACCGGCGTCCACCAGTAGCGAACGGGTGGCGGTACGCACCAGGATGGCTTCCCCCTGGCCCACGTCCAGCACCGTGAGCCAGGCCTGCCCCGGGGCCGGTGCGGGCAGGCGGGGAAAAATCAGGGGCAGGCACATCACCAGGCCCAGCCAGCGGGCTGGAAAGCCCCGGGGCAGCAGCAGTACCGCCGCGCCCAGCAGTCCCAGCACCAGGGCGGCCGGGCCGGGGGCGGCGGCATGCAACACGGGCTGGGGCAGGGCCGACAGCCACTTCAGGCAGGCCATGACGGCCCACACCGCGCCGTGGGCCAGGAGGGCCAGGGCATCCCAGGGCAAGGCGGCGGCCAGCAGGGACAGGGGGACGGCTACCAGGCTGATGACGGGGATGGCCACGGCATTGGCCAGGGGCGAAACCAGCGAAACCTCGTGGAACAGGGCCAGCAGCAGGGGCGCGAGGCCCAGGGTGACGGCCCACTGGGCCTGGACCCAGGTGCGCCATGCGGGCTGGGGTCCCACGCGCCCGGCCCCGGACCAGAGCAGCGTCGCCACGGCGCCGAAGGACAGCCAGAAGCCGGGGGCAAGGGCCGCCCAGGGGTCCAGGAGCATCACCGCCAGGAGGGCTGCCGCCAGCAGGCGGGTGGGGCTGGGGCGCCGGTCCAGCCAGGCCAGGGTGGCGGCCCCCGCCAGCATGTAGAGGGTGCGCTGGGCAGGAATGCCGAAGCCAGCCAGCAGAGTGTAGCCCCCGGCGGCCACCAGGCCCAGGGCGATGCCGGCCCGCTGGGCGGGGAGCCAGAGATTGAGGCGAGGCGCCCGACGCCAGGCAATCCGCACCAAGGCATAGACCAGGGCCGAGAACAGGGTGATGTGGAGCCCGGATACGGAAAAAAGGTGACTCGTGCCCGTCTGGCGGAACAGGGTCCATTGCCCTGCGGGAATGGCGTCCTGGTCCCCCACGGCCAGGGCGGTGACCACGCCGGCATAGGCCGCATCGCCCAGGGACCCGGCCAGGTGGGCGCGCACCCACTCCCGGGACCGGTCCACGAAAGCCATGGCCGTGCCACCGCATTTCGAGGAAGTAGTGGGTGGTGTCCTTACCGAGCCCGTGGCGCGAATGCCCCGCTCCAGCAGCCAGGCCTCGTAGTCGAAGCCCCCGGGGTTGAGGTTGCCGTGGGGCCGATTGAGTCGTGCGGTCAGGGTGACGCAATCCCCTCCGGCCAGCCTGGGTGGCGGATCGTCGCCGTAGACATACCAGCCCAGGCGTACCCGGTCCGGCGGACGGGCGCCCGGGGAAGAGACGGCGTCCACATCCAGCACGAAGTTCAGGCCCCTGGGATGGGTTTCCGGCAGGCCCGCCACCCGGCCAGTGAGCACCACGTCGCGGCCATCCCACTGGGGGTCCAGCTCCTGGCCCAGGCGCAGGTCGGCACGCCAGGCGGCGTAAAGAAAGCCCGTCATGCAAGCCAGGGACAGGACGGCGGCCCGCTTCACCCAGACAATGCGAACCCCGGGCGCCCATCCCAGCAGCAGCAAGCCGGGAAAGGGCAGGGCCAGGGCCCAGGCCAGGGGCGGCAGTTCAACCCGGGTCTGAAGCCAGGCGCCGCCCGCGGCAAAGGCGATAATGGCGAGGCGCAGCATTTATCCCGTCGCCGGGTGATGAAGGCTGGCCATGCCGACCCGACGCGGGCCTGAACGACTGGTCATACTGTTTTTTTGCCGGATCAATACAATCCCCCCATGCCACGCAAGCATTTCCGTAAATATCTGCCGGACCACGCCACGGTGCGGGAACACCGCCACCTGCGCTGGGCCCAGCCTTTGCTGAAGCATCCCAACCTGTGGCACCTGAACCGGCAATCCGTGGCGGGAGGCGTGGCGGCCGGCATGATCGGCGGCCTCATCCCCGGCCCCATCCAGATGCTCACGGCAGCCATTCTGGCCATCGTTTTCCGCGTGAACCTCCCCGTGGCGGTGGCCACCACCTTCCTCACCAACCCCTTCACCTGGCCATTTATTTTTGTCGCGGCCTATGAGATCGGCCGCCTGGTCATGGGCGGCAACGGTGGCCGCATGACGGAATTCAACTTCGACTGGGGACAACAGCCCCTGTCGGAATTCTTACCGGAATTCTGGCGCTGGATGCTGAGTCTGGGAGAGACATTCCTCATCGGCAACGTCATCCTTGCCACGGTCCTGGCGGTACTGGGCTATTTCGCCGTGCATTTGGGCTGGCGCTTGTACCTGCTGGCCTACCTCAAGCGGCGCAAGGCCCGGCCCAGGTCGCCACTGCCCTAGTGCCGCTCGCTGGGCACGCTGACCGGATAGCCATTGGACAATGCGGTGAGGAATACCTCCAGATCGGTATAGGCACTGCTGCCGGGCTTCAGCGGCTGGGTGCGGCTGTCCAGGTTGCATTCCACGAAGCGCAGGTGCAGGGACTGGAGCACGTACTGGGTACGGTAGACGGGGAAGTGCCCCACGTCGCCATAGGGCGTGGTGATGGTGTCGCCCCGCAGGCGCTTGCCCACGTAGTGGGTATGGCAGGAGGAACAGGCGAAGTTGAAGGCGCCCGCCTTAAGGTGGAACAGCTTGCGGCCCCGCTCGAAGGCAGCCAGGAGAGGCCCCTTGGACACGTCGATGCGGATGGGCTGGCCGTTGCTGAAGTTGGCGACAAACAGGGACACGGCGCTGTTGTCGTAGCTGCCGTTCTCCAGCACCCGGCCCTGGCGGGCGGCGCAGGCCTCGATGACCTCAGCCAGGCCGGCCACGTGGCCCAGGTCTCCCCGCCACATGGGAAACCGCGTCCTGAGCCCCTTAAGGTCCCCTTGCCGGGCTCCCAGGCAGGCGGCGAAGCGGCCATCGCCGTTGAGTTCCCGGTACACGTCCTCGCCCCGGTCCAGGGCGAAATGGCCGCCATGGACTGCCTGGTTGAAGGGCGGATCCATGAATTTCCAGTTCAGCTTCCAGTTGTCATCGGGGTTGCCGGCCTTGCGGAAATCCAGGTTCCCCGGGTCTTTCCAGAAACGGTAAGTGTTGGAAAGGCTGCGGTCCCCGGACACGTGGGGCGGGTAGTTCTCCAGGGCGTCATGTTCCCGGTAGGCCCAGGCCTGGAAGGACAGGGCCAGGGCTGAAAGCACGGCAAGCAGTGAGGCAAGGCGTGGCATGGGCTCCCCTCAGCGCAAGGATTGGAGGTAGGCCACCAGGTCCCGGATGTCCTGTTGCGGCAACAGGCCATGGGTACCGAAGGGGGGCATGATGGTGCTGGGGTTGTAGACCCGGGCGTCGAATATCTGCTGGAAGACCTTGGCGTCCTCGTAGCGGAAGCGGCCGTAGTGGGTCAGGGGCGTGCCCGGGGAGCCGGGCCAGTCGTCCCCTGGAAACACATGGCATACAGCGCACCACTCGCCGGCCAGGTGTTTTCCCCGGGTGGGGTCGCCGTTCAGGGGAGCGTGGTATTTCACCTTCCTGGCCCGGGAAGCGGAACGGTCGTCCAGTGGGCTGAGGGTCACCCAGGGGGTCAGGTCCCGCGGGTGGGCAACCCAGTCCAGGCGGCCGCTGTTGACCACCACCCTGGGCTCCAGGGTGCGATGGGTTGCCCTGGGACTGAAACTGGCATCGGCAGGGGGATCGGCCGCCAGTCCGGCCCCGGCATGCATCGCCAGGAAGATGGCAAGCCCGCCGGGCATCAAGGTCGTGCGCATATGCGATGGTCTCCTCATCGGGCCAGTTCCCCAGGCCTTTCTGGCACGAATGTACCAGCTGGACGAGGTCTAAACCAAGTATCCGTCTTCCAGGCGCAGGGTGCGCCCCAGGCGGCCGGCCAGGTCGGGGTCGTGGGTCACCACCAGGAATGCGGTGCGGTGGCGTTCGGAAAGGTCCATGAGCAGTTCCTGGATGCGGGCGGCGGTATGCCGGTCCAGGTTGCCCGTGGGCTCGTCCATGAGCACGCAGGCGGGTTGTGTCACCAGAGCCCGGGCGATGGCGGCCCGCTGGCGCTCGCCGCCGGACAACTCGCCGGGGCGGTGGTGCAGGCGGTGACCCAGGCCCACTTCCTCCAGCCACTTGCCGGCCTCGGCCAGGGCGATGTCCCGGTCCTGGCGGCGGATGAACAGGGGCATGGCCACGTTCTCCAGGGCACTGAACTCCGGCAGCAGGTGGTGGAACTGGTAGACGAAGCCCAGGGCCCGGTTGCGCAGGCGACCCCGGGCGGTTTCCGACAGGCTCCAGAGGGCTTCCCCCGCCACCCGCACTTCGCCGCCATCCGGCTTGTCCAGGCCGCCCAGGACATGCAGCAGGGTGCTCTTGCCGGCGCCGGAGGCGCCCATGACGGCGATGTGCTCGCCGGGGGTGACGGCCAGGTCGATGCCCGCCAGCACGGGCACTTCCGTGTTGCCCTGCCAGTAGCTTTTCTTCAGGCCGGTGCAGGCCAGCACCGCATTTCCCATTCCCCGTTCCCCATCACTCATAGCGCAGGGCCTCCGCAGGCTGCACGTTGGCCGCGCGCCAGCTGGGGTAGAGGGTAGCCAGGAAGGCCAGCACCAGGGCCACGCCGCCGATGGTCCATACGTCGCCCCAGTTGAGCCTGGAGGGCAGTTCGGAGATGTAGTAGACGTCGGCGGGGAACAGGTCCATGCCCACGGCCCGCTCGATCCAGGGCACCACGGTCTCCACGTTGAGGGCCAGCAGCACGCCGGCAACCACGCCCAGGATGGTGCCGATGACGCCGATGAGGCTGCCCTGGACCATGAACACGGCCATGATGCTTTTCGGGCTGGCCCCCAGGGTGCGCAGGATGGCGATGTCCGCCTGCTTGTCGGTGACCGCCATGACCAGGGTGGAGACGATGTTGAAGGCGGCCACGGCGACGATGAGGGTGAGGATGATGAACATCATGCGTTTCTCGATCTGCACCGCCTGGAAGAAGTTCTGGTGGCTCATGGTCCAGTCGGACAGATAGTAGTCGCCCTGGATGGTCCTGGCCATTTCCCGGGTCACCCACGGGGCCCGTTCCATATCGGCCAGCTTCACCCGCAGGCCGGACACGTTTTCCCCCATGCGGTAGAGCTTCTGGGCATCGCTCAGGTGCATGAGTGCCAGGCCGGCGTCGTACTCGTACATGCCCATGCGGAAAATGCCCACCACGTTGAACTGCTTGATGCGGGGGATCATGCCGGCGGGGGTCACCACCCCCTGGGGCGCAATGACCGCCACCTTGTCGCCCAGGTTGACGCCCAGGGCCATGGCCAGGTCGGCCCCCAGGACCAGGCCCCATTCGCCGGACTTGAGATCGCTGAGTTGCCCCACCAGCATCTTCTGGCCGAACTCCGCCACCTTGCCCTCCTCCTCCGGCAAGAGGCCCCGCACCAGGGCACCCTTGGTTTCGCTTCCGGCGGACAGCAGGGCCTGGGCATTGATGTAGGGGGCCATGCCCCGCACTTCGGGGTGATGCGACACCTCCGCTGCCAGCCCGGGCCAGTCGGCCAGCCGGCCGTCGCCCCCGGTGATCTCCATGTGGGCGGCCACCCCGAGGATGCGGGTGCGCAATTCCTCCTGGAAGCCGTTCATGACCGAGAGCACGACGATGAGGGCCATGATGCCCAGGGCGATGCCCGCCATGGAGGTCATGGAGATGAAGGAGATGAAGTGGTTTCGACGCTTGGCGCGGGTGTAGCGCAGGCCGATGAGGAGTTCGTAGGGCAGCACGCGATTCCGGTATGAGGTTATTCGCCAAGCAGATGGGCAGCCACCTGGCGCCGGTGGCCGGCGCGGCGGTGTTCGAACAGATAGATGCCCTGCCAGGTGCCCAGCACCATGGCGCCGGCGTGGACGGGGATGGACAACTGGGTCTGGGTCAAGGCAGCGCGCACGTGGGCGGGCATGTCGTCCGGGCCTTCCATGGTGTGGCGGAAGATGGGATCGTCCTCTGGCACCAGGCGGGTGAAAAAACGCTCCAGGTCTGACTGCACGTCCGGGTCCGCGTTCTCCTGGACCACCAGGCTGGCGGAGGTATGGCGCACGAACAGGGTCAGCAATCCATCCCGCACGCCCTGGGTACCCACCCAGCGAATGGCCTCGGCGGTGAAGTCGTACAGGCCCTTGCCCTGGGTAGGGATCTGGAAGGTGGTCAGGAATTGCCGCATGGCGGAATTTTAAGCGCCCCCAGGACCGGGCGGTACCCGGCCTGCCCGAAGGGGACAAGGAATACCGGGACGCCCCCTCTATTCCCGGGAAGAAAAAAATGGCCGGCCAGAAAGTTGCCTTTCAAGGCCGGCCCAACTGATCGCTACTGCTGATCGCTGCTAGGAGACAATGCTGTGATTCAGTTTTTTTGCACAAGTTCCCGATACGCATGCCAGGTGGCATGCCCCAGCACCGGGAACAGGATGACCAGGCCCGCGAACCAGGTGGCGAAGCCCACCGCCATGAGGCCGGCGATGAGCCCGGCCCAGATGATCATGGCCCCGGGATTGGCGCGGGCCGCCTTCAGGCTGGTCATCATGGCGGTGACCGTGTCCACTCTTCGATCCAGCATCATGGGTAGGGACACCACGCTGAGGGCAAATACCAGGGCAGCCAGTACCCCCCCCGTGACCACATAGGCGGTGACGAAACCCCACTGTGCGCTGGTGAACAGGTTCATGAGGCTGAAATAGTCGCCGCCGATGAAATCTCCTTGCAGGAACAGGGCCACCAGGATGGCGGAAAGACGTTCCCATACGCTGAGGCTGAACATCAGGAATACGGCGTAGATGCCTATGGAAGCCCCGTTGCGTCCCAGCATGTGGAAAAAGCGGGAACCTTCCCCCGGCCGGTGATGCTGGTCCAGACGACGGGAAAGGTAATAGAAGACCAGGGCCAGGAAAGGCGACACCAGCATGAAACCCGTGGTCAGGGTGAGGCTCAGGTGGTTCAGTTCCCAGGCCCAGTTCACCAGGCCCCAGCCCAGCAGGGCGAACAGCAAGCCAAAGCCCAGGGAGGTATACCAGGTGCGGGCAAAATCGTGCCACCCCATGCGCAACCAGGTGAAGGGGCGCAGTGCGTCCACCTGGCATACGGCCGGCAGGTGGATATCATGGGCTTCCGGTTTCACAACTTCCGGTTTAATGCTCACCGAGTCCATCTCTCTCTCCTTTGCCAGTAGTTGTTGGGTGTACCTGTGCTGGTGGGACACGAACCCTCTGGAAAAATTCCCGACCATTTTTATTGGGTATAGTCTTCGAAGCCGCTAATGAATAGCCCATGCGCCATCTGCACCTGATCCTTTCCCCGCCCCGGGGCGTCGACCCGGACACCCTGGAACGACTTCCCGGCCTGGGCTCCCTGCTGCGCCGGGGGCAACCCCTGCCCGCCCCGGAGTGCATCAGCGCCGCCTGCTGCCTGGCACTGGGCATCGGCCGGCAGCGGGATTGGCCCGTCGCTCCCTTCACCGCCCGGTCGGCAGGCCTGGAAGTTGGGGAAGACTATTGGCTACGGCTGGAGCCGGTATGCCTGGATGTGAGCATGCGCGGACCATTCCTTCGGGCCGGGCAGACCCTGGAGGAGAAGGAAGCCCGGGTGCTCCATGGTCTGGTGGCCCCCATCCTGTCCCCGGCCGGATATGAAATCCTGGCCGGCCAGGGCGGCGTGCCGCATATGCGCTGCAGTACCGCGCCCCTGCTGGACACTACGCCTCTGGACCAGGTGGACGGCCGGCAGCCCACGCCCTTCCTGCCCCGGGGGGATGAAGCCCCGGCCTGGGTCCGCCTGCTGCACGAGGTCCAGATGGCCCTACACGAACACCCCTTCAACCAGGCCCGGGCAGCGGCCGGGCGGCTGCCGGTCAACAGCCTGTGGCCCTGGGGCGGCGGCCGATACATCCCGCCCGCCAAGCTGCCGGATGGGGTCTGGAGCGACCTGCCCCTGTTGGACCAACTGGCCGCAGCCCTGGAAATGACCGCCTCCACCCCGCCAGGCAGCCTGGCCCAGTTCCTTGCTGCACCAGGCAACAGGGGGGTTGTGGCCCTGGCCGGCGACCAGCACCCGGCCTACGCCATGGATATCCTGGGGGACTGGGACGAAACCTGGCTGCGGCCCCTGCAGGGCGCCTTGCGCCGGGGCCGCCTGGCCTCTGCCCGCGTGGAGCTGCTTGGCCCGTGCGCTGTATCCAGGCGAATCACCCCCCTGGACGCCTGGCACCTCTGGGCTTGAGCAGGACGGGGCCGGGGATGCCGCATAACACCGGCGTGCCAGTCAAGTTTTTCACGCCCGTGCCGTAATCCAGGTTGCACGGCCCTGTCCGTACCAGTTCAACCAACCAGGAATTCGCCATGCGCACCAACATGCCGGTAACCGGTAACGAGCGGTCCGTGAAGGAGGGCTCGGTCCTCATATCCAAGACGGATGCGAAGGGCATCATCCGCTACGCGAACGATGATTTCGTGGCCATCAGCGGCTTCAGCCGGGAGGAGTTGATGGGCCAGCCCCACAACATCGTGCGCCATCCTGACATGCCCCCCGCCGCCTTCCAGGACCTGTGGACCACTCTCAAGGCCGGCAAGGCCTGGACCGGGCTGGTGAAGAACCGCTGCAAGAACGGCGACCACTACTGGGTGGAGGCCACGGTACGCCCCAACCTTGAAGGCGGCTACACCTCGGTGCGCGTCCGGGCAGACAAGGCCCGGACCGCTGCGGTGGAAGACATCTACAAACGCATGCGGGATGGCCGCTGCAACCGCATCCTTCGCCATGGTCAGCTCATCAGGACCAGCCTTTACTGGAAAGTGACGGAATTGATGCGAGGCACGGACATACGCCTTCGCCTCTGGCTGGCCATCACGGTCTCCGCCGCCCTGTTCCTTGCCCTGCTGCTGGTGCAGTGGACGGGGGCCGGCGATGCCACGGCCCACATGGTGGGACTTTCCCTGGCGGGCCTGGGCATCATTACCGCCCTGGCCACGGGGGCCTGGCTGCACAAGGATCTCATCGCGCCACTGCAAAAGGCGGCGAACCAGGCCCGTGAACTTGCCTCGGGTGACCTGTCCCGGTCCATACCCTCCGCCGGCAACAACGAGGTCGCCCGCCTGCTGGAGGCCCTGGGCGCCATCCGCAACAACTTCCAGGAGACCCTCTATTACATGCGGGTTGGGGTGGAAACCCTCAACGATGCCACTCTGGAGCTGGCCGGCAACGCAGACAGGACGTCCAAGGCCGCGGACATCCAGGCGGAATCCGCCACGGACGCAGCCTCCTCCATGGAGGAAATGTCCGCCTCCATCGACCTGGTCGGCCAGCACGCGCGAGATGCGGACACCCTGTCCCAGGAGTCCGGCCAGCGTTCGGAGGAAGGGGGGCGTGTCATCCACGAGGCGGCGGAATCCATGCGCGCCATCGCCGGTCTGGTGCAGGATTCCTCCAACATCATTCAGGAACTGGAAGCAGCCTCCCGGGAGATTTCCGCCGTGGTGACCGTGATCAAGGAGATCGCCGACCAGACCAACCTGCTGGCCCTGAACGCCGCCATCGAGGCGGCACGGGCCGGGGAACAGGGCCGGGGCTTCGCCGTGGTGGCCGACGAGGTGCGCAAGCTGGCCGAGCGCACGGGCAACTCCACCCAGGAGATCGCCACCATGGTGGACAAGATCCAGGCCGACGCACGCCGCGCCGTGGCCAGCATGGACGCGGGGGTGCACCGTGTGTCGGGCGGCGTGGAACTGGCCCACCAGGCGGGGGATTCCATCACCACCATCCGTTCCAGCGCCAACCAGGTTGCCCGGGCCGTGGATGACATCACCATGGCCCTGGGTCAGCAGGGTCGCGCCGCCCAGCTCATCGCAGGCAACATCGAACGCATCGCCCAGATGTCGGAGGAAAACAGCGCCGCCGCCTCCAGCACCGCCCAGTCCGCCAAACGCTTGCGGGACATGGCCACCCAGCTCCAGTCCACCGTGACGCAGTTCAAGGTCTGAACAAGCATGGCAGGCAAGCCCCGCATTCTGGTGGTGGATGACGACCGGCTCATGCTGACCCTGCTCATCGGCGTGCTGCGGCAGGAAGGTTTCCACGATTTGGACAAGGCCTCCAGCGGTGCGGAAGCCCTGGAGAAATGCCTGGCATCACCTCCGGACATCGTCTTCCTGGACATCGAAATGCCGGGCATGAATGGCATCGAGACCCTGGATGCCCTGAAGAAACAGGGGGTTCAAACCCAGGTCGTGCTGGTGAGCGCCACCCCCAGGACGCAGTACGTCATGGAGGCCAAGGAACTCAATGCCGCAGGCTTCGTGGTCAAGCCCATGTCCGCCAAGGTGGTTAGCGATGCCATCGCCAAGTGCCTGAAGCTGGCACATCCGGGCAGCGTGGGCGTGAAGGTCTAGCCGGAAACCAGGCCCGGTCCTCGCGGACAATGAAAGCGCGCCTCAAGTCATGGGCGCGTGCATCCTATTTCAAGGAAATATTCCGCCAGCGCCTATCTCGGCACCCTCACCATGCCCATGCGGGCTGCAATGATGGCCTGGCGACGCAGCAGGCCGCGGCTGGAACGGTGGGTTTCGTAATAGCGGGGATTGGGGATCATGGCCGCCAGGAAAGCTGCCTGACCGGGCCCCAGGGCAGCGGCGGAGGACTTGAAGTAGCGCCTTGACGCCGCTTCGGCGCCGTAGATGCCGTTGCCCCATTCGATGACGTTCAGATACACCTCCAGGATTCGGCGCTTGCTCCACAACTGTTCGATCATCACCGTGATGACGGCTTCCTGGGCCTTGCGCAGTGGATTCTTCGAGGGTGAGAGGAACAGGTTCTTCGCCAGTTGCTGGCTGATGGTGGAACCGCCGGCGGCGAAACGCCCCTTGCGGATGTTCTTCTCCACGGCCATTTCCAGGGCCTCCCAGTCGAAACCCTCATGGGCCAGGAACTTGCTGTCCTCGGCGGCCACCACCGCACGCTTGAGGTGGATGGAGATGCGCCGGTACTCCACCCATTGGTGGCGCAATTCCGCCTCGGGGCCTTTCTTGTCCTGCAGACGCTCCAGACCGGCCTCCATGAAAGCAGTATTGGAGGGATTGAACCAGGTCCACCACAACACCCCGGCCAGATAGCCGACCTGCAGGTACAGGAGCAGCACCACGCCCGCCAGGGCCAGGCGCCAGGGGCTGCGCCAGGTCGGCCGGGACTTCCCGCGCGCCATCAGGCGCTCCTGAGGGTCTGGATGACGGGCCCAGTGTCAGGGCGCACGCCACGCCAGAGGAAAAACGCCTCGGCGGCCTGCTCCACAAGCATGCCCAGGCCGTCCGCCACCCGGGCGCCCCGGGCGCGGGCGAAAGCCATGAAAGGCGTTTCCCGGCCGTACATCATGTCGTAGGCCCAGGCCCCCGACGCGAACACCCCCTCCCGCAGGGGCGGCAGTTCACCGCCCAGGCTGGCGGCGGTGGCGTTGATCACCAGGTCGAAGCCATGTCCATCCAAGCGGTCATAGCCGCCGCCGTCCAGCATGGCGAATTGTGGAAAGCGGCGTGCAAGTTCCTCCGCCTTGGCCGCAGTGCGGTTGACGATGAACAGTTCCGCAGGGCCTTGCTCCAGCAAGGGCAGCACCACCCCCCGGGCGGCGCCCCCCGCACCCATGAGGAGGATGCGCTTGCCCTTCAGCTCCACGCCCAGGTTGTGGGTCAGGTCCCTGGCCAGCCCCACGCCATCGGTGTTGTCCCCCAGGACCTCGCCGCCGCGAAAATCCAGGGTGTTCACCGCCCCGGCCGCCTCCGCCCGGTCCGTGAGCCGGTCAGATAATGCAAAGGCCTGCTCCTTGAAGGGCACCGTGACATTGGCCCCCGCCCCGCCGGAGGCACGGAACGTCTGTATGGCTTCCTGGAATCCGTCCAGGGGGGCCAGCAGGGCCTTGTAATCCATGTCCTGGACAGTCTGGCGGGCAAAGGCGGCGTGAATCAGGGGGGACTTGGAATGGGCGATGGGATTGCCGAAGACGGCGTAGTGTTCTGTCATGTTTTGCGATGAGGCCAGGGCGGCGGAATTGTAGGGGTCAGCCCCCCTTGGTGACGAGGGTGTTTACCGCACCATTTCGGTGCATTTGGCACCAAAATAATGCAAACAAATGCATGCACCCGGCCTAATGCCCTTGTGGCACAATGGCTTGCTCATATTTCGGGCATGGCATGGAAGCTGCTAATAGCCACGCCATGGATAAATACGCCTCCTCGTAGCATCCAATTTTTCTGCGTTCAATGTGTCCAATAAGGAGTTTGTAAAATGTCGGTCGCCGATGTAATGAAGATGGTCCAGGAAAACGATGTCAAGTTCGTCGATTTCCGCTTTACCGATACCCGTGGCAAGGAGCAGCACGTCTCCGTTCCCGTCTCTCATTTCGACGAGGAAAAGTTCTCCGAAGGCCATGCCTTTGACGGTTCATCCATTGCCGGCTGGAAGGGTATCCAGGCCTCCGACATGCTGCTGATGCCAGACCCCGCCACCGCCAACATTGATCCCTTCTTCGATGAAGCCACCCTGATCCTGACTTGCGACGTCATTGAACCGGATACCGGCAAGGGCTATGACCGGGATCCCCGCTCCATCGCCAAGCGCGCAGAAGCCTACCTGCAGTCCACCGGCATCGGCGACACCGCCTACTTCGGCCCCGAGCCCGAGTTCTTCATCTTCGATTCCGTGACCTGGGGCGACGACATGTCCGGCAGCCACGTGAAGATCAAGTCCGAGGAAGCCGCCTGGTCCTCCGGCGAGCAGACCGAGGTGGGCAACATCGGCCACCGTCCCAAGGTGAAGGGCGGCTACTTCCCCGTCCCCCCCATCGACTCCCTGCAGGACATCCGTTCCGCCATGTGCCTGGCCCTGGAAGAGATGGGCGTGCCCGTGGAAGTACATCACCATGAAGTGGCCACCGCCGGCCAGTGCGAGATCGGTACCAAGTTCAGCACCCTGACCCAGCGCGCTGACTGGACCCAGGTCCTGAAGTACGTGGTCCACAACGTGGCCCACCAGTACGGCAAGACCGCCACCTTCATGCCCAAGCCCATCGTCGGCGACAACGGTTCCGGCATGCACTGCCACCAGTCCATCTGGAAAGATGGCAAGAACCTGTTCGCTGGCAACGGCTACGCCGGCCTGTCCGAGACCGCCCTGTACTACATCGGCGGCATCATCAAGCACGCCAAGGCCCTGAACGCCATCACCAACCCCGGCACCAACTCCTACAAGCGCCTGGTGCCCGGCTTCGAGGCCCCCGTGATGCTGGCCTACTCCGCCCGCAACCGTTCCGCTTCCATCCGCATCCCCCACGTGGCGTCCGACAAGGCCCGCCGCATCGAGGTGCGCTTCCCCGACCCCATCGCCAACCCTTATCTGGCCTTCGCCGCCATGATGATGGCCGGCCTGGACGGCATCCAGAACAAGATCCACCCCGGCGATCCCGCCACCAAGAACCTGTACGACCTGGAGCCGGAAGAAGAAGCCGCCATCCCCACCGTGTGCCACAGTCTGGACATGGCCCTGGAGCACCTGGACAAGGATCGCGAGTTCCTGACCAAGGGTGGCGTGTTCAGCGACGAATTCATCGATGCCTACATCGATCTCAAGATGGAAGAAGTCACCCGCCTGCGGATGACCACCCATCCCGTCGAATTCGACCTGTACTACAGCGTCTGATCGGCATCGACATGGTTCGGTAAAGTTTCCTGGGAAACTGCCGAAAAGAGGGCGGGGACACCCCCGCCCTCTTTTTTTTGCGGAGGGCAAATTACACAGCAGGAGACACCTAATGCGGTTCTTGAACAATCTGAAGATTGGCACTCGCCTCATCGCCCTGACCGTGATCACCACCGCACTTCTGCTGATCATCGGCCTGAGCGGCATTTGGGGCATGCACCAAAGCAGCAAGGCGCTGAGCCAGGTCTATGACCGCCATCTGCTGTCCATCAACCAGTTGCAGAAGGTTCGGGTCACCCAATACCAGATCCGCAACGACATCTTCCAGGCCCGACTTTCCGGCGACAGCTTCGCCGCCCAGGAAATCTTCGACCAGGTGGACAAGCGCATCCGCACCATCGCCGAATCCCTGGAGGCATATCAACAGCAGAACCTGTCGCCGGAAGAAAAAGTCCTGCTGGATGCCTATCTGGCGGCTCGGCTCAAGTTCGGCATAGAGGGCATCAACAAGATGCGCGACCTCCTCAATGCCGAGGACTTCGAAGGCGCAGACCAGCACAGCAAGGACGTGATGGAGACCACCTTCAGCGGTGCCCAGGCCGCCACCGATGCCCTTATCGACCACCTGACCCAGGAGGCCGGAGCCTATCGCACCAAGACCGAACACCTGGCCAGGATCGTGGAAACCGTCGCCATCGCCATGGTGGTCGTGGGCCTGGTACTGGCCATCGCACTGGGCCTGGTGATCCGCCTTTCCATCGTGCATGGAGCGATGCATCTGGAACGCGCCGTCACCCTGATGGCCCAGGGCGACCTCACCAGCCATGCCCAGCTGGACGGCAAGGACGAACTGGCCCAGGTGGCCAGTGCCTTCAACCGCATGTCCCGTGAATTCGCCCAGATCGTGGGCGACATTCGCAGCGCCGCGGAGGAAGTCAGCAGTGCCGCGCTCCATACCAGCCACAACAACCAGCATGTGGCCTCTGCCTCCACCCACCAGGAACAGTGCGCCCAGAACGCCAGCGACGCCGCCGGGGCCCTGAGCCATACCCTGGCCGAGGTAGGCAGCAACATCGCCCGCATGGTGGAACTGGCCGACCAAGCCAGCGAACTGGCGCGTACCGGCCAAAAAGTCATCGGCGAGGCTGCCACGGACATCGATGCCATATCCAACTCGGTAAACCATACCTCCGGCGTCATTTCATCCCTGGGCAACCACTCCGACGTGATCGGCAACATCGTCGGCGTCATCAAGGACATCGCCGACCAGACCAACCTGCTGGCCCTGAACGCCGCCATCGAGGCGGCACGGGCCGGGGAACAGGGCCGGGGCTTCGCCGTGGTGGCCGACGAGGTGCGCAAGCTGGCCGAGCGCACCACCCGGGCCACGGACGAGATCTCCACCACCATCCAGACCATCCAGGGCGAAACCGCCCAGGCGGTAAAGACCATGGAAAACGCCCAGGAGGAAGTCAGCAAGGGCGTGGCAAAGGCCAGGCAGGGCGACCAGGCCATCGCCGCCATCTATCAGGCCGTGGCCACCCTGACCCAGCAGATCCACGCCATAGACGGCATCCGCGTCCGCCAGGACGAAGCCAGCCGCGAGATATCCCAACGGGTGCAGGAAATCCTTTCCATGGCCGCGGACAACCGGGAGACGGCGGACAATTCCGCCACGGCCGCATCCTCCCTCACCAACCTGGCCGAGCGACTGACCACCGCAGTCAGCCGTTTCCGCCTGGGAACCTGATACCGTGCACCGGGTCGGACTGTTCGTGTGCCTATAATCTCCTTCTATGGACACGACCACCGTCCCCCGCCCACTTGATGGACCCGCGGCCCCCCTGAGAGCTCTGCCGTTGGTCGGCCTGATGGGCGTGGCCGTGTTCTGCCTGGCGTGGCCTGGCCACAGCCAGGCGGAGATCTACAAGTTCGTGGACGACAATGGTTTCGTCACCTACACCAACATGCCCCGGCCCGGCACCAAGCCCGAACTCGTCATCCCCGAGGCCGGCCAGGCACCGAAAACAGCAACTTCAAAACCTGCCGCAGTCAAGCGCAAGTCCAGCACACGTACCAGCACCCCCGCGTATTTTCCCCGGGTCGACACCGGCACCCAGCGCAAGCGGGACGACATGCGCCGCCAGCTCCTGGAAGAGGAACTGGGCAGCGAGCAGCGCAACCTGTCCGCGGCGAAATCCGCCGTGGCCGCCGGCAGCCGCCAACCCGGCGCCGACCTGAGGAAGTTGCTGGACGCCGTGCGCCTGCATGAGAAAAACATCGAGATGCTCAACAAGGAGCTTTCCCACATCCGCTAGCCATGCGGGCTGCCGAGAGGGCTGCGCCTGCTAAAATCCGCATCCCGTTCAAATACTTGCCCCATCATGCGGATCTCCCAATTCTTTCTCTCCACCAGCAAGGAAGCCCCCGCCGAGGCGGAACTGATCAGCCATAGGCTGATGCTGCGGGCCGGCCTCATCAAGCGCCTGGGCTCCGGCCTCTACACCTGGATGCCCCTGGGCCTGCGCATCCTGCGCAAGGTGGAAGCCATCGTGCGGGAGGAGATGAACCGGGCCGGGGCGGTGGAACTGCTCATGCCCGCCGTACAGCCCGCCGAACTCTGGCAGGAGTCCGGCCGCTGGGCGGTCTTCGGACCCCAGATGCTGAAGATCAAGGACCGCCACGACCGGGACTTCTGCTTCGGCCCCACCCACGAGGAAGTCATCACTGACCTGGCCCGCAAGGAAATCCGTTCCTACCGCCAGATGCCGGTGAACTTCTACCAGATCCAGACCAAATTCCGGGACGAGATCCGACCTCGCTTCGGCGTCATGCGAGCGCGGGAATTCCTCATGAAGGACGCCTATTCCTTTCACACCTCGGCGGAGAGCCTGGACGAGACCTACCAGGTCATGTACGCCTGCTATTCCCGCATCTTCACCCGCCTGGGACTCAAGTTTCGCGCCGTGGCGGCGGATACCGGCGCCATCGGCGGATCCGGCTCCCACGAATTCCACGTGCTGGCGGATTCGGGCGAGGACGCCATCGCCTTCTGCCCCGCCTCCGACTACGCCGCCAACGTGGAGATGGCGGAAGGCCTTCCCCCTGCGGGCCAACGGCCCGCCGCCCTGGAGGCCATGCGGGACGTGGACACCCCCAAGCAGACCACGTGCGAGGACGTGGCCAAGCTGCTGGGCATCCCCCTTAACCGGACCGTTAAACTCATCGCCGTCATGGCCGGGGACAAGCTCCATGTCCTGCTGATCCGGGGCGACCACAACCTCAACGAGGTGAAAGCCAGCAAGGTGGAAGGCCTGACCGACTTCCGCTTCGCCACCGAGGAGGAAATCCGCTCCACCTTCAACTGCCCTCCCGGCTTTCTGGGCCCGGTAGGCATCGACCGCACCAGGATCCGTGTCATCGCCGACCGCCAGGTGGCCGTGATGGCCGACTTCGTCTGCGGCGCGAACAAGCCGAAATTTCATACCGCTGGTGTCAACTGGGGCAGGGACCTGCCGGAACCCGACCTGGTGGCGGACATCCGCAACGTCATGGCCGGCGACCCCAGCCCCGACGGCAAGGGCGAACTCGATCTGTGCCGCGGCATCGAGGTGGGCCACATCTTCAAGCTGGGCACCAAGTATTCCCAGGCCCTGCAGGCTTCCTATCTGGACGCGGACGGCAAATCCCAGGTCATGGTGATGGGCTGCTACGGCATCGGCGTCTCCCGCATCGTGGGCGCCGCCATCGAGCAGGGCAACGACGAGCGCGGCATCGTCTTTCCCCAGGCCATCGCCCCCTTCGAACTGGCCGTCGTTCCCCTGGGCCTCAAGCGCAGCGATGCGGTGCGGGAGGCAGCAGAGGCTTTCTATAATCAGATGGTGGCTGCAGGCGTTGATGTGGTCATGGATGATCGTGACGAGCGCCCAGGCGTCATGTTTGCTGACATGGAACTCATCGGCGTGCCCCACCGGGTGGTCATCAGCGACCGGGGCCTGAAGGAAGGGCAGATCGAGTACCAGGGCCGGACGGATACCGCTGGCACGCGGATTGCTCAATCAGAAGCAGTGAAGGTGATTCTGGAGAAGGTCAAGGGATGTCGAAGCGCTGCATGAAATGGTTCATCGCCATACTGGCTTTCACGGCCGGTACCGCCTTTGCGGGCAAGCAGCAGTACGAGCCCCTGTCCGCCAGCGTCAAGGCCCGACTGAGCAAGGCCGTGGCGGATGCCGCTGTCGAGAAAGCGGCATTTGCCGATTCCCCGACAGTCCGACTCTGGCTTGGGGAGATGTCGAACCGGCTGACACGCTACATCCCCGACCCGGAATTCCGCGAGGACTTTCTCAATACCCTGCACTACGAAGCCGTGCGAGCCGGCCTGGATCCGGAACTGATGCTGGGCCTCATCGAGGTGGAAAGCGGCTTCAAGAAATACGCCGTTTCCACCGTCGGGGCCCGGGGATTCACCCAGGTCATGCCCTTCTGGCTGGACGTCATCGGCACCCGGGAACAGAACCTGTTCCACCTGCGCACCAACCTGCGCTACGGCACCACCATCCTGCGCCACTACATCGACATCGAGAACGGCAACCTCTTCCGCGCCCTGGGCCGCTACAACGGCAGCCTGGGCAAGGCCGAGTACCCGGAGATGGTGTACGCGGCGTGGCGGAACCACTGGACCTTTGGGTTGCCCCCCAAGGGCAAGGCCGCCCCCAGGCGCACCACTAAACAGGTCATGACCTACTGAACAGATTTCCCTTGCGACGGGACTGGCTTTCAGTCAACACCCGTATTGGGGGCCGGGTAGCATATTCCCGAGGCAAGCACTCGTGGGATAACTCAATAAGTGCAAACAGACAGATGGAAACAAGATAAACAAATACTAAAATACTTATATCTTGGCTCGGGTTGATTGAGTTAGAAGCGGGGGTACAGTTCACCACACGCCTTCACAGCCAGCCAGCGCGTGCGAGGAAGCCAATTCGCAATTCAAAACAGAAAATGTAAGGGGAAAAAAATGGCAACAGCAACTGCATACAACGCATCCGGCGGCATCGTTATGCCAGATTTCACTGTCTCTGATTTCTATGACCTGACCTTGACGACAAAGACCCCCACTTTGATGGTGGGGGACTATCGCGCGTGGGGAGAACCCAATCTAAAAACCACCTTCACTGGCACCGGATTCACCTATAGCGGGGATAGCGCAACAGGTGGTATAGCAACAGGCTGGCAGGAAACGGAGGCAGGGACGCTGCTCTTCAAGGTCACAGGCGCCTCCGTCCCGGTTGCTTCCGTTAACACATGGATAAATAGCAACAACACCACTGCTTTCTTCTCCGCCCTTTTTGGCGGCAATGACACTTTCAATGGCAGCGGCTATGCGGACAACCTGCTGAGCTACAACGGCAACGACACCCTGAATGGCGGTGGGGGCAACGACACCCTGAGCGGAGGCAGCGGCAACGATCTGCTCAACGGTGGTGCGGGCAATGACGTAATGAAGGGAGGCACCGGCAACGATACCTATATCGTCGCCAGCAGTGGCGACGTGGTGACCGAATCGGCCAACGCAGGTACAGACCTGATCCAATCCAGCGTCACCCGCACCTTGGGCGCCAACCAGGAAAAGCTTACCCTGACCGGCTCAAATGCCATCAATGGAACGGGCAACACCTTGGCCAATGTCCTCAACGGCAATGGTGCGGCCAATGTCCTGAAGGGCAGCAGCGGCAATGACACCATCAATGGCGGCAGCGGCAATGACAAAATCCATGGCGGTACAGGCAAGGATGTATTGACCAGCGGCTCAGGCGCGGACAAGTTCGTGTTCGACACCGCATTGAACCCCACATCCAACCTGGACACCCTCAAGGACTTCATCCACGGCACGGACAAGGTTCTGCTGGACGATGACATATTCAGCATGATGGGCATCGTGGGCACATCGAGCGGGGTTGCCCTGGCTTCATGGAAATTCGCCGCCGGTACCCAGGCCGCTGACGCCGGCGACCGGATCATCTACGACGCCGGCACCGGATCACTGTTCTACGACGCGGATGGGACGGGCGCGGGGGCGCAGGTCAGGTTCGCGGTGCTGGGCACTACCACCCATCCCACCGTGACCGCCAGCGATTTCCTGGTCATCGCCTGAACCTGGATAACTTGAACGAACGCCAGCAGATGCTGGCGTTTTTTTCGCGCTCATGAACTTCCTCTTCGTCCACCAGAACTTCCCCGGTCAATTCCGGCACGTGGCCGCTGCCCTGGCGGGTGATGGCCGACATGGAGTCGTAGCCCTGGGCGAAACGGAAAACCTCCAGGGGCGTACGCCGTTTCATCCGGCTGTCCGCCTGATCGGACACCCCGCTCCTCCCCCGCCCAATCCGGGCACCCACCATTACATCCGTGACTACGAGCGTGCCATCAGGAGAGGCCAACTGACGGCCCGGGCGGCCATGGAACTACACGCCCAGGGCTATCGACCCGACGTGGTGGCCGTGCACCCGGGCTGGGGAGAAGGCCTGTTCCTCAAGGACATCTTCCCCCAGGCCCGCCATATCCACTATTGCGAGTTCTTCTACCACGCCGAGGGCAGCGATGTGGGGTTCGACCCCGAGTATCCCACCAGCCCGGACGATCGCCTCAAGGTGCGCATCAAGAACAGCACCCAACTGATCGGCTTGGAAGCAGCAGATGCCGGTGTCGCCCCTACCCGGTGGCAGAAGGCCCAATACCCGGCCTGCTGGGCCGAAAAGATCCAGGTGCTGCACGAAGGCATCGACACGCGCCACGTGGCGCCCAACCCCCAGGCGGAACTGGAAGTGGACGGCCTGCGCTTCCGGTCCGGCGACCCGGTCATCACCTACGTGGCGCGCAACCTGGAGCCCTACCGGGGGTTCCACGTGTTCATGCGCACCCTGCCCCGGGTGCTGGCCCGACATCCCAGGGCCCATGTGCTCATCGTGGGGGGCGACGAGGTGAGTTACGGGGTCCATCCACCGGATGGCAAGAATTATCAGGGAATGTTGCGCGAGGAACTGGGAGAGCGCCTGGATTGGTCCCGGGTGCATTTCCTCGGCAAAGTGCCCTATGCAAGATTCCTGGCCGTGCTGCAGGTCTCGGCGGTCCATGTCTACCTGACCTATCCCTTCGTGTTGTCCTGGTCCCTGCTGGAGGCCATGGCCGCGGGCTGTGTTCTGGTAGCATCCGACACCGCCCCCGTGCGGGAAGTCATGCAGCACGAAGACACGGGCCTGCTGGCGGATTTCTTCGACATGGACACCTTGGCCCAACACATCCTGGAAGCCCTGAACCACCCGGCGCGCCACGCGGACCTGCGAGCCCGGGCCCGGCGGTTCGTGGTGGACCATTTCGACCTGACGCATCATTGCCTGCCCCTGGCCCTGGCGTTCTACACGGGCGCCTCCCATGGCTGACGGCCTGCGCTTCCTGGGCCACTTCAAGGCCCACTTCCTTTACGCGGGGCTGTTCAGCTTCTTCATCAACCTGACCCTGCTGGTGCCGCCGCTGTACATGATCCAGGTCTTCGACCGGGTGCTTTCCAGCCGCAGCGAGGAAACCCTGCTCATGCTCACCCTGCTGTCCCTGGGCATGCTGCTCCTGATGTGGACCCTGGATTACCTGCGCGCCCTGCTGCTGCTGGGGTCCGGCGCCCTGCTGGACAAACTCTCCGGCGAGCGGGTCATCGCCAGCCTGGTGGCCAACGCCTCCAAAGTCAGCCGGACGGAGACGGCCCACGGCCTGCGGGACGTGGCGGTGCTGCGCGGCTTTCTCACGGGCAACAGCATCATCGCCCTCTTCGACGCCCCCTGGGGGGTGTTCTTCATCGCCCTGATCTTCCTTTTCCACCCCTGGATGGGCTGGATCGCCCTGTTCGGCGCCCTGGTCCTGTTCGGCCTGGCCTGGCTGAACGAGAAGCTCAACCGCCAGCAGCTGGAGAACATCCAGATCAACTCCCGCCGCAGCAGCCAGTTCATCGACCAGGGCCTGCGCAACGCCGACGTGGTCAACGGCATGGGCATGCTGCCGGGCTTCGTGCGTCACTGGCGCGGCCTCAACCAGCCGGTGCTGGAGGCCATGGGCAGCACCGGTCGGCGCATGGGCCTGGTGCAAAGCACCAGCAAGTTCTTCCGCCAGATCATGCAGGTGGCCATGATGGGCACGGGCGCCTACCTGATCATCGACCAGAACCTGAGCCCGGGCATCATGATCGCCGCCACCATCATCCAGGGGCGGGCCATGGCCCCGGTGGAAATGCTGCTGGGCAACTGGGCCAACCTGGTCCAGGCCCGTTCCGCCTTCGCGCGCATGGCCCCCCTGTTGTCCGCCTCCCTGGAGGCCGCCCCCTCCACCCGGCTGCCGGAACCCCAGGGCCGCCTCGGCGTGGAACGGGTGGCCCTGGCGGGCAAGACGCCGGATCGACCCATCCTACGCCACGTGGCCCTGGAACTGGCGCCCGGCGAATCCCTGGCCGTGGTGGGCCCCAGCGCCTCGGGCAAGTCCAGCCTGGCCAAGCTCATCGTCGGCGTATGGCAACCCTCGGCGGGGGCCGTGCGCCTGGACGGCGCCGACGTGAGCCTGGTGGACCGGGCCCAGTTTGGCCGGCACGTTGGCTACCTGCCCCAGGACGTGGAACTTTTTCCCTCCACGGTCAGCGAGAACATCGCCCGGCTGGGCGAGGTCGATTCCGAGGCGGTAGTCGCCGCCGCCCAGCTGGCGGGGGTGCACGACATGGTCCTGCGCCTGCCCCAGGGCTATGACACGCCCCTGGGCGATGGCGGCCATGTCCTGTCCGGCGGCCAGATGCAGCGCATCGGCATCGCCCGGGCCCTCTACCGCATGCCCCGGCTGGTGGTGCTGGACGAGCCCAACGCCAACCTGGACGCCGAGGGCGAGGAAAGGCTGATGCACACCCTGCGATCCCTCAGGCTGGCCCGCGTCACCCTGGTGCTGATCACCCACAAGCCCGGGCTCCTGGCGGATATCGACAAGGTGCTGGTCCTGCGCGACGGCCAGATGGAACAGTTCGGCCCCCGGCAGGAGGTGCTGGCCCGCATCCTGCCGCCTCCTCCGCATCCCACCCCGGCCCCCGTGGCGATCAACTGATGACCGGGTCCACGGAACATCCCCCCGGCATGATCGCCCGCATCGGTCTCGTTCTGGTGCTGGTCGCCTTTGCCGGCATCGGCATATGGGCGGCGACCGCGCCCATCCAGGGCGCGGTGGTCACCGCAGGCCTGGTGCGTGTGGACTCCAAGCGCAAGACCGTGCAGCACAACGAAGGCGGCATCGTGAAAAGCATCCTGGTGCGGGACGGCGATACAGTCGCAAGGGGCCAGCCCCTGATCGTGCTGGAAGACGCCAGCGTGAGCGCCGGGCACCAGTTGCTGCGCGGCAACCTGGACGCGGAACTGGCGCGCCAGACCCGTCTCCAGGCCGAAGCCACCTCCAGCCCCCGCCTCAGCTTCCCGAAGGAACTGGCGGACCGTGCCCGGGACGAGACCGTGCGCCAGCTCATGGCCCAGGAAAATGCCCTGTTCCAGACCCGGCGGGACGCCCTGCGGGAGCAGTCCGGGCTGCTGGAAAGCCAGATTGACGATATCAACCAGGAAAGCCAGGCACTGAAAAGCCAGCAGGCGGCGGCCCGGGAGGCGGAAGACTCCGCCGCCGAGGAGCTTAGGTTGTATGAATCCCTGAGGGAACAGCAGTTCGTCTCCACCGCACGGTTGCTGGCCCAGCAGCGCCTGGTGGCCGAATACCAGGCCCGCCAGGCGCAGAACAAGGCCGAACTGGCCCGGGCGGACCAGCACGCCAAGCAGTTGCGCCTGCAGATCATCGCCCTGCGCAACGAATACGCCCGCGAGGCGGCGGAGGGCCTGAAGGAAAGCGGAGTGCGCGTCAACGAACTGCGGGAACGCATGCTGCCCTCGGAAGACGCCTTGCGCCGCCAGACCATCACCGCCCCCGTGTCGGGGAAGGTGCTGAGCCTGCACGTGCATACCCCTGGTTCCAGCATCGGACCGAGGGAACCCCTGCTGGACATCGTGCCGGAAGATGAAATCCTGGTGATCGAGGCCCAGACCGCCGTGGACAGCATCAAGCAACTGCACGTGGGGCAGACCGTCGACATCCGCTTCACCGCCCTGCCCTATCGCACCACGCCCCTGGTGACGGGCAAGGTCTCCTACATCTCGCCGGACGTGCTCATCGACCAGAAGTCTGGCATCCCCGCTTACCAAGTCCACGTGCAGCCCGACCCGGCGTCCCTGAAGGTTGCCCACATTGCCCGCCTGGAGCCTGGTATGGCCGCCGAGCTCTACATCCAGACCGAATCCCGCACGACCCTGGAGTACCTGCTGCGGCCCATCACCGACACGGTGGCCCGGTCGTTTCGGGAAAGATAACAACCCCGGCCATGCCGGGATTGTTCAGGGAATTGCCGCCAGCTCGGTCAAGCGATGACCTGGAGGTCGCTGGCCGTAAGGGAAGGGTGGGTGGTGCCGCCCAGCACCGCGACCTTGATCTGGGCCTGGGCACCCGTACCGTCAGGATCGTAGAACAGGGAACCCGTGGCCTTGTGGTAGATGATCCGGTCACTGCTGTCATGGGCCGCCGAGCCGGCAAAGAATTTTGCAGCACTCAGTGCCACGCCGGCGGAGGTCCCCGCCCCCAGGGCGGTGAAGATGTCGTCGTCCAGCTGGACCTTGTCCGTGCCGTGGACGAAATCCTTGATGGTGTCCAGGTTGGTCGTGGCGTTGGGCGCGCTGTTGAAGACGAACTTGTCCGCGCCGGTGCCACCAGTCAGCGTGTCCTTTCCGGTACTACCCAGGAGCTTGTCATTGCCCGTTCCTCCATTCAGCTTGTCGTTACCCGTGCCCCCGTTCAGGACATCGTTGCCGCCGTTGCCATTCAGGGTGTCGTTGCCAGCCAGACCGTTGAGGGTATTGGCGGCCGAAGTGCCGTTCAGTGTGTCGTTGCCAGCCGTGGGGCCACCGCCGCCACCGCCGGACAGCGTGATGGTGTGGGCCCCACCGCTCTTGTCCGTGTAAGCGATCTTCTCGAAGTTGACCAGCTTCACGTTCAGGTTGTGGCCATTGCTGGCACCGGAAACGGTTACCGAGCCATCGACATTGTTCGTGATGGTGAAGTTCGCGATATTGACCCAGTAGCCGAAATCAAACGTGTCTGACCCCGCCTTGCCATCGAAGCTTGCCAGGGCGTTCGTGGGATCAATGGGCGCAAGCACGTCGTTGCCTGTTGTCGCCCCTGCAAGAATGTTCCAGTTGATGTCGTGCCACCAATAACCTGCCATTTCACTCTCCAAATACAGACATTAAATTCTCAAGTGCTTTGATAAAGCTCACCGTCGTTCGCCAGGGCAAGATAGGGAAACCCTGACCGCTTCAGCCAATCGATGCCCGCATCTTCCTGGAGCATGGCAATGGTCGAATAACTGCCGGCCACGATGGCCAAGGGAGCCACAATGCTGACTGAACGCCAGTAAGCAACAGGCATGCCATTCCTTGGGTCCAGCACGTGGCAGTAACGCCGACCGTCTTTTTCGAAGAATTTTTCATAGTCGCCGCTGGTTGCCAGACCGCCCGCCTGGACCGGGATGGTGGCGACGATCTTGCCGCGCTGGCGCGGGTCCTGGATGGCGATGAGCCAGGGCTGTCCGTCAGGCTGGGAGCCGATGACCCGGATGTCTCCCCCCAGATTCACATAGCCATGGGCCATTCCCAGCTTGGCAACCAGGCTGGCTGCGCTGTCGGCAGCGTATTCCTTGCCGAATCCGCCAAAGTCGACCTCCATGCCGGGCTCGGGCAAACGAACATTTTTCTCATGGCGTTCGACGCGCTGCCACCCGATCAGGGCAAGCAAGGGGGCGAGTGTTTCTGCATCAGGCACGATGCCCGCATCGAAATTCCAGGCCCTTCGAAGCACGCCCGAGGTGATGTCGAACAAGCCGCCGCTGTTGGTGTAAAGAATTCCGGCATAGTTGAACAGCCAGATTGTTTCCTCATCGCACTCGGTCCATGTCCCGGTGCCGGCAGCCTGGTTGACCTGGCTGACCACGCTGTCCGTCCGGTAGCGGGAATACTTGTGTTCGATGCGCCGAACCTCCCCTACCGCCGTTTCCGCCGCCCTGCGCGCCTCTTCTTCATGGGCCGCGCAAAACAGCAGTTCACACCCGCCTCCCATGGCCTTGAACTCGAAGCGATAGGGCTCCAGCTTCACTTTCAGAACTTGCGCGACAGGCCGAGCTGGAGGATACGGGCGCGGAATGGTGCCAAACCCGAGCTCCCTTCGCCCAACAGGCGCCAGGACCCGCGCTGCTCATACAGCTCGTACTTCATGTCCCACGTCCAATTGGCATCGAGTTCCTTGGCGACCTTGATCCCCAAAGTCAGCGCACCGTACGCGGAAATACGTTGATCAAAGCTGCGGTAGGGCAGGCCGGCGGGGACACCGCCAGGCTCCACGAAGAACTGCGCCGCACTTTGGTCGTGCACACGAAAGGATGGGGTCAGGGTCCAGCCCTGGGGGAACGGCTGCACGTATTCCGCCCCCAGGCTATGGGCGCGGATTTCCCAGGAATCCGTGTAATAGCGGTAATTCAGGCGCAGCGTGCCTTCCAATCCCTCGAAGAAATGGTTCCAGCGCAGCATCACCGTGCTCTGCAACCTCTCATTCGGCCGAAAGTCGGCCAGCTTGTAGGGGTCTGTAAAGAAACCATGACCGTTGGTATGTGTGACGGTGAACTGGCCGATGTCCCTGGGGGTGAAGACCTGGGTCACGCCCACCATGACTCCGACCGTATTCTTTTTCCTGTCCAGCCCTTGCGCGGTGATGTGATCGTCGTTGGCGCCCACGCCATAGTGGAAAGTGGTGTTCCTGTCATCGCTGCCGTGGGTCCCCCCCAGGGAGATGCCCCGGGAGGTGTAGTCGTTCTCGTCCGAGAGGTTGGCCCCCACGGTCAATGTGTCATTGGGGAAATATCGTGTAAGGGAGACATCCTCGGCGTTGCGCCGGTCCCGCATGGAGGCGCTTGACATGGTCCACAAGCGTGGCGAGGCCCCTGACACGGCGTCCACGGTGGCGCTGCCCTGGATCATCCATCTGCCCGCGAAAGGCGCCATCACCATGATGGAATGGGCTTTCACGCCGATGCGGTCCTCGCCCGGCTGGCTGTCCTGGTAGTCCAGGTACTTGTAGCTGACCAGGCCATGTTCCGGAAGGTTGTCCGCATGGGCGGCCTGCAGGCAGGGCATGGAGAGGGCTGCCGTGAGGATGGCATTGCCGATCAGTTGGCCTTGCGCGGGGAAAGCCTTGTTTTCTGCCACTGGAGATACCCCGCCTCAGTTGCAGCCGCAACCACCGCCGCCCACGCCAGCCCCCCCTGAAGCACCTTCCTTGCTGAAAAGGATGTGCTCGGTGTACTTGGCGTCCAGGACGTCCGCTTCGAAGGTCATTTCCGGACGCGACAGGGTTCCCTTTTCCCAGGGCTGCACCGGTTCGATCGTGGAACAGGCGCCCAAGCCGATGACTAGGAACGGCGCCATCACCGTGAAGCGTACAAGGCTGGGCATGGTTTTCATTGGGGGGCATTCATGGCAGCGTGTGTCTTCAGCTTCAAAGCCGCCGCTATCTGCTGTTCCAGTTCCGCCTTGTCACTCCCCTTGAAGCCCGTGTGCCGCCAAAGCACCTTGCCATCGCGGCCGATCAGGAAACTGGAAGGCATGCCCTTCACACCGTACAGGCGCGGGGTCTGTCCCTTGGGATCGAAGGCCACGGCGAACGACGCTGGCTGCATTTCCAGGAAACGCCGGGCATCTTCCGGCTTGGCGTCGAGATTGACCGCGACAACCTGCAAGCCCTGGCTGCCGTATCTGCTTTGCAGTTCGTTCATCCAGGGAAAGGACTGCCTGCAAGGGCCGCACCAGGAAGCCCAGTAGTCCAGATACACAAGCTTTCCACTCGCATCTGAAAGCTTGACCGTAGAGGACAGGCCCTGGAGCTGGAATTCGGGCGCGGGGTCGCCAATCTCGATCGCCTGGGCCGGGTTGCCCAGCATGGCCAACGACAGCAGCCAGCCCGCGGCTTGCATGCCACCAAACATCCGTTTCATGGTTACCCCCATAAAAGACTGATTCGATTTGAGTTTTTCTTGTCCGAGGCCGGTGAACGGGCCTGGAACGAAATACTGGACACCAGCATACATCACCATCAAATACTTGTGTGAAAATTTTACACGTTATATTTAAGTCATACCTGAACCAGGTTTTCAAGGTCCCACCTTGCAACCTTGAACTACAAAAAAATCCGGCCTAAGCCGGGTCGCGAGTATGGGAATTGTCCGCCGCAAGTCAAACAGACCCAATACTTCCTTGCCAACACATAAAGGATACGTTCCAGGCATCGACCGCATCCAACCCTTCGGGAATGCTTTACCTTGTCGACCTTTGAACACATCCTCCAATACATGTCCGGACGACGCGAACCCAGCCACCTCATCATCACCGGCGCCAGCAACGGCATTGGCGCGGCGCTGGCCCTGGCATATGCCCGGCCTGGAGTGACCCTGGGACTCATCGGCCGGGATACCGAGCGGCTGTCAAATGTGGCGGATCGATGCCGCGGCCTGGGCGCCCGGGTGACGACGGGCTTGATCGACGTCACCGACGCCAGGGCCCTGCATGACTGGATCCTGGCCTTCGACGACGCCCAGCCCGTGGACCTCGTCATCGCCAACGCGGGCATCGCCAGCACCCTGGCCAGCCAGAAGGACAGCGAATCCTGGGACACGGTGCGGCAGGTATTCGAGGTCAACACCTGGGGCACCCTGAATACCATCACCCCGCTCATGGATCGGATGCGCTCCCGCAGGCACGGTCAGATCGGCATCGTCAGTTCCCTGTCGGCCTATGTGGGCATGCCCATCTCCCCCGCCTATTGCGGCAGCAAGGCGGCCATCAAGGTCTACGGCGAGGCCCTGCGGGGCTGGCTCGCGCCCCGGGGCGTGGGAGTCACTGTGATCTGCCCCGGCTTCGTAAAGTCGGACATGAGCGACCGTTTTCCCGGACCCACCCCCTTCAGGGTCTCTGCCGACAAGGCTGCCCGCATCATCCAGCGGGGTCTGGGCCGCGACCGGGCACGCATCGCCTTTCCCTTCCCCCTCAACCTGAGCATGTGGTTTCTCTCCATACTGCCGCCAGGTCTCAGCCTCTGGCTACAAAAGCGCTTCGGGTTTTTCTGATCGGGTAGCCCGGATAAGGCTGCGGACCAAGACCGGGGAGGTCTGGTCGATATTCCCGGACCCGCTCCCCAATCCCATGCCGGGATCGGTGGCAGCGCATAAAATGCGCGCCTATGCAAAATCGCAGCTTCCTCTTCCTCCAGGGCCCCATTTCCCCCTTCTTTTCCAGGATCGCCCACGCCTTGGTCCGCAAGGGGCACCGGGCCTGGGGCATCAACCTCAGCATCGGCGACCAACTGTTCTGGCGCGGCCCCAATGCACACAATTACCGGGGCCGACTGAAGGACTGGCCTGCTTACATCGAGGGTTTCATGGACCGGCATGGCATCACCGACCTGGTGCTGCTGGGGGAACAGCGGGAATACCACAAGGCTGCCATCCGGGCCGCCAAGGCGCGGGGCATCCGCGTCACGGTGACGGACTTCGGCTACCTGCGGCCGGACTGGATCACCCTGGAGAAGGACGGCATGTCCGCCCATTCCCTGTTTCCCCGCTCACCAGAAGCCATCCTCGAACTGGCGGCCCGCTGCCCGAAGGCGGATTTTTCCCGGCATTACCAGGACAGTTTCTGGCGCATGGCCCTGTGGGACATGACCTACCACTTCGCCAACTACTTCCTGTGGTGGCTGTTTCCCCATTACGAGACCCACAAGCGGGACAATCCCATCCTGGTCTACCTGGGCACCGGACTGCGCCTGTTCCAGAGCCGCTGGAAGAACCCGGCGGCCATGGCCCGGCTCCAGGCCCTGAACGAGGCCGCCACCCCCTTCTTCGTCTTCCCCCTGCAGATGGAAAACGACTTCCAGATCCGGGCGTACTCACCATATCCGGACATGAGCACGCCCATCGCCGAGGTCCTGCGATCCTTCGCTGCCCATGCCCCGGTGGACACCCACCTGCTGGTTAAAGTCCACCCCTGGGATCCGGGCCTCAAGAACTGGGAAAAGATCGTGAACAGGCTCGCCGGTGAAACCTCAGCGGCTGTCCGCATCCACTACGTGGACGGCGGCAGCCTGGACGCCATGTGCCAGACCGCCCGGGGCATGGTCACCATCAACAGCACCTCGGGCCTGTCCGCCCTGAAGTTCGGCTGCCCGGTCATCACCCTGGGCGAAGCCATCTACGACGTGCCGGGCCTTACCCACCAGGGCGGCCTGGACGAATTCTGGGCCCGACCATCCCCGCCGGATCCCGGCCTGCGGGACGCCTTCCTCAACGCCATGGCCGCCACCATCCAGGTGCGCGGCGTGTTCTACAACCAGCCCGGCCTGGACGCGGGCGTGGCTGCGGCCGCGGAGCGGCTCCACCTCCGGACGGTCAACGAAGCGATGCCCTGTCCTTCCGGAAAGACCGAAGCCCCCAACGCCAACGGATGAGGATGGACGACCACGGAACCCGTCAAGATTCTGTGCGGACAGTCACACTGCGATATCTGGGGGTTGCCTATACTTCGGTTGCCAACCGACCCGGCGCCCGACCCCCAAGCCACCAAAGCCTCGTCGGCACGCAGTTTGTGAACAAAGACTCCTGACTTCCTTTCAACATCAACGGAGGAACGCATGATGAAAACTCGCTCGGTTTTCGCGCTATCGGCCCTGCTGCTCAGTTCGGTCGCCTTGTCCGCCCCCATGGAGGACAGGCAGAAATACGAAGCCTGGCTCTCTGAATTCAAGCAGGCGGACCTCAATTACAGCGGCGGGCTTTCCCAGTCCGAACTGGACAAGACCAAGAATTTCCCGCTCATCAAGAAGCGCTTCAAGGACATGGACGTCAACCGGGACGGGCAGGTCACGCCCCTTGAATACGGTCAGTTCATCGACGCGCGCAGGAAGCGTGTGGAAGCACTGTTCAATCAGGTGGATACCAACAAGAGCGGCGGCTTGTCCAAGGTCGAGCTTGGCAAAACCCCCGCAAAACAGTTCCCGAACGTCAAGAAGAACTTCGACGCCATGGACGCCAACCGGGACGGCCAGATCACCCTGGCGGAGCGTGATAACTTCAAGCCCGCGCCCAAGCCCACGCACAAGGCCGCCCCCGCCCAGGACTGGCAGTCGGCCTTCAAGAAGGCGGACCTGAACGACAGCGGCGGACTCTCTGAAGTAGAACTGAAGGGCGTGCCTGCGGGAACCCTGGACGACCTGAAGAAGGGCTTCAAGGAGGCTGATGCCAACCGGGACGGCCAGGTGGCGTTGGCCGAATACCAGGCCTTCCAGGAGGAGGACGAAGAAGAAGAGGAAGACACCTCCGTCATGTCTTTCCTGCAGAACCTGCTGGGCAAGTAATCTACCCGGAACGCCCCCCCGATGCGGGACCAATGACCCCGGGAGTGAAGGGAATCTCCCTCAGGAGCGCGCCAGCCAGCGCGCTCCGCCCTCTTGTGTCCAATCCTCCAGCAGGGCCCGCTCAAGGGGCCAGTCATGGCGATGCCCCGCCTGCTTGCCGACCACGGCATGGTGATAGGCACCTTCCTTGTCCGAGGCCCGCTGGAAACCGGCGAGGCCCACCCCCCGCAGGCCATGGGGCAGCAAACGCCTCAACCAGGCCAGGAACAGCAGTCCAGCCGAGGGGGGCGCGGCCAGTTCCGCCACCAAATCCCGCCACACGTCCAGCGGCACGGTCAGCATGGGCACGTTGCGTTCCAGCAGATCCCGCGCCGCGTGCCAGTTGGAAAGGCGATAGCGCAGGTCGGGCCCGCTGATCACCACCCATCCGCCGCGAAAATCGATCTGCTCCCGTGCGACCCCGGGCATCCTCACCCAGACATCCGTCCTTTCGCCCAAGTCCGCCAGGTCTGAACCCGGTCCGCGGTACTGGTTGAAGCGAACGACGCAGGCGTGGGCGTCTATTGCGGCGCCCAGGCCCGAGCCGATAAGGCCCGAATGGTTGCCCACCACACAAAGGCTTGGCACCGAACGCAGGTGCGCAGCGAACGCGGCCCGGCGCACTTCCTGCTCCCGGTCCAGGCGGGCCATGGCGCTGAGGAAGGGCGACTTGCGCACGAAGGCGGAATCCGCCAGCAAGGCCGCCAGGGGCGGCGATACCTCGCACAGGCGCCGCTTCAGGGGACCCAGGTGGATGGGCGGAGGATGGCCCCGGCCCATGGCCTCCTCGATGAGATTGAAGGCCTCCAGCCAGGCACGGGGGCCCAGCCTGGGCAACACCGCCAGCAGCAGGGGCAGGTGGTGCCTGTGCAGGGGCAGGCCCAGATCACGGCGAAAGGCGAGGTAGGCCACCAGGTCGCCGGCCTGCCTGCTCTTGCGCCAGGCTTCCCGGAATCCCGCCAGGGTGGCGAAGTCATACTGCCCGTCATGCCTGCGCCGGGCGGCCCATTCCCTGCACTGGCGCAAGGGCCAGCCGGACAGGCCCAATTCCGACGTGCGCCCCGCCATGGAAGCTGGCAACGCCCCGGACCTCACGACCGGCCGCCACCCATGGCGGCGATGATGTCAAGGAGCCGCCCCGCCTGGTCCTCCACCCCCGCAAGGGCCAGGACCTTCCGCCGCAACCCCTCCGTCAGGGCGTTGTAACAGGCCTCGTCCCGCAGGCGCTTCAGCGCGCCGTACCAGTCTCCGTCCTCCACTACCAACGCTCCGGCATCCTTGAACCTGGACATGTCCGGATTGGGCGAGCACAAGGTGGGCACCCCCATGTAGCCTGCCTCCAACGCCTTTAGGGCCGACTTGCAGTCGTTGAAGGGTGTCTGCTCCAGGGGGGCCAGGTTGACCCAGACGCCCTGGAAGCGCTGGGGATATTGGTCGAAGGGCACCAGCCCCTCATGAACCAGTTGCGCCTCGGGCACGTCCAGCTTGAAGTTCAGGTGGCCGGTCACCCGCAGCACGGTATCGGGATGCTCCCGCAGGAAGCGTTGCAGATGGCCCGCGACGAGCGCGAAGTCCTGGTCATGGCTGCGTGTGCCCGGCATGTAGGCGATCACGTAGGGCGGCCTGGGCGCATTCGATGCGACCAGTTCCGGGTCGTTTCGCCAGGACCGGAACACAGAGTTGTACAGCACGGATACCGTGCTCCCTGGCAGCAACGCCCTGGCATGTTCGGCCAAAGTGTCCGTTGAAACCGTTACATGGCGGAACCAGGACAGGGCGCGCCGCTGCAGGTGGAAGATGCGCCACTGGATCGGGAGGGGCACCAGGCCGTTGCGTATTGCCGGGGAATACCGCACCAGGCGCGCGTCGAAGATCAGGTCATCCACGTCGGCGATGGTGGCCACCCCCGCGCGACGGTAGCGCCACAACAGCCAGCGCAGCCGCCAGGAAGCCCGGGGACGGTGGAAGACCACCGCGTCCACCTGGTCCGGCGCCGGCGCGTCCTTCATGTGGCAGCGCACCACGTCCAGGCCCTGGCCGGACAGATAGTCGGCCACGTTGTCGCAACGGTAGAAGTAGGATGGGTTCTGGCGGAAGCGACTGGCCACGCGGTTGCAGGCCAGGAAGGCCACGCGCAAGGGGTGTCCGTTCATTCGGGCCGGCCTCTGCATCCTGAAAACGCCAGACTTGAGCCCCGCCTTGCAACCCAGCCCAGGCGCTGGCGAACCGACGGGACGGCGAGCGGATGGATCAGCCGCACCCTGGCTTGATTGGAATCCTGCCCCATGCCGCGGAAGTCAATGCTTCACGGCCGCCAGGATGCCATCGGGCTGATGCGCGGGCTTCGGGTCGTCCATGATGATCCTGTAGCCCATCCCGGCCAGCATCTTCCTGCAACGTACGTGGATGTCCCGGCTGTGGGTGCCCACCAGGAATTGGGCAATGCCGCCGCCATCTGGCATCGCCCGGGAAAATTCCGCCAGCACACCCACTTCCTCTCCCTGGATGTCCATTTGCAGGAGGCCTATGGGCGCCTCCTGGCTACCCACCAACTCTGACAGCGTGATGGCCCGCACCTTCTCCACGCTGGCGTTTTCCCTGACCTTGCCCGACGTGTTCACGAAGCTGCTGTAGTTCATGTCAACGAAGTCCAGATGGCCCGATACGGAGGATATGGCCTCGGGGATGACCGTGAAATCCCTGGCCTCGAAGCCATTCAGACGGAAGTTCTCGGCCATGTAGGCGCGATGCCGCGCCAGGGCCTCCACGGCCACGACCCTGATTTCCGGTCGGTACTTCTTGGCCAGGATGCAGTAGTAGCCCACCGCGGCTCCCACATCCACGTACACGGAGCCCACGGGCATGTCCGTCACCAACTTCAGGAAGATGGCTTCCTCCTCCATTTCGTGCACGTTGTTTCGGGCATAGCGTTCCCGCTGGGCGGGGATGATGTGGTCGTCGTAGATGCGCACGCCGTTGGAAAACGTGTGCACCCGCCGTGCATCTTCCGGGGCAATGCTTGAGCGCTTTGTGAACGGCAATGCCGCAAGCCATGTGGACATTCTGGCTGCAATGCCTGGGATGGGGTTCATGGCTCCTCCGGGAATCGATCTATCACGTGCTTTCTAGCAAAATCGGAAACGAACAGCGCGTCACCGTAGCGTAACTGGCCATTGCCGGCCCTGTGCAGGTCATAGACATCGAAGAGTGAATAGCCGAACCCCGCGAGATGGGTCCAGATTTCGTGAAACAGGGGAGCCCCCTCATAGTGGGGCACGAACATGATTTCACTGTAGATCAGCGTCACCTTTCCACTGGCCAGCAGTGAACGCGCACCCCGCAGGGCCTTCAGTTCCCCGCCCTGGATGTCCAGCTTCAGCACATCGACGGACGAAAGGCCACGGGTTTCCACGAACTCGTCCAGGCTCGTGGCCTCCACCTGGATGCTTGTACGGGTCTCCGCTGCCCTGGGATAATAACGCCTGTCCGAGGCGGGCCTGGGCAGAAGCGAATTGGTGGCGGCCAGGCCGTTGACATAGAAAGTCTCAAGGCCGGACTCGCTGGACACCGCATTGGGGACGACATGAATGTGGTCATCTCCCGCCACCCGCTCGCGCAATGCCGCAATCGAGTCCGGAAAGGGCTCGAAGGCATAGATTTCCGCCTTGGGAAGCAGCTTGCGGTATCGGCTGGCTGTCTGCCCCATGTTGGCGCCCACATCGAAGACCACCGCCCTGTTCCGTTTCATGGCCCTGAGAATGCGCGCCTGGTCCTTGAACGGATCGGGGGGATTTACACCTCTAGGCGTAGCCATCTTCCCGGCACGCCGGTAACCCAGCCGTGCAAGGCCCTTGTCCAGAAATTTCCACATCAGCGCCAAACAACCTCCCAATTCATCCAACTTGTCCGCCAGGGCCCTTCATGGCCATGGCCCAACCTCCGCCGGAGCGGTTATCCACCCACACCGCCCTTACCTGGCCACGACCCGCCGGGTTCGCCAGCAGGACTGTGCCCAACTCGCCAGAGAGAAGTCTTCCCTGGCCAGGGACAGGCCAGGGTGGTGGCAGGGGTCCTCAAACCGGTCCATACGCCATCTGCGGTTCATGTAGGCCGCCTCCGCCTTGAGCCGTCTTCGCTTCTCGGGCGTAATGTCACGACCCCGGCTGGCCGATTCATGGTGATACAGCAGCGCATGGGGCGTCCACACGTTCCGGTAGCCCGCCGCCCCCAGTCGCAGGCAGAAATCCACGTCATTGTACGCAACCGCCAGCTCCCGCTCGTTCAATCCACCCATCCTGACGTATAGATCGCGCCGGATGACCAGGCAGGCCCCCGTGACGGCGGTGCAGTTCTGGGCCACCTGCAGCCGCCCCATGTAACCCGGCGCGTCCCCCGGGAAACCCTTGTGGCCATGGGCGGCGCTGCGCCGCATGCCCACGACGATGCCGGCATGCTGGACGGTACCGTCCGGGTAAAGCAGCTTGGCACCCACGGCGCCCACCTCCGGCCGCATGGCATGGGAAACCATTTCCCGCAGCCAGTCTTCCGAGATGACTTCCACGTCGTCGTTCAGGAGACAGACCACCTCCGCATCCGTGGCGGCCACGGCCATGTTGTTGATGGCGGAGTAGTTGAAGGGCCTCGGGAAGGGCAGCACCCGGACGTCGGGTTTGCCCGCCATGTTTTCGAGGAAGCGCAGCGTGTCGGCATCGTCGGACCGGTTGTCCACGATGAGGACGGAAAAATTGTCATAGCGGGTTCTGTCCAAAAGACTGCCCACGCATTTCCCCAGCAGGGCACCGCCATTGCGGGTGGGGATGATGATCTCGACCCGGGGCAAGGGAACGGGGATCGGGTAACGCACCCGCACGGTGCCCGCCAAAGCGCCCGGTTCCGCGAACGGCCCGCTTGCGCCACCGAGTTCCACCTCCAGCATCCTCATGCGGGCCCGAGCGTCGTCGGGATTGCCGGCCGGGTTGCCGGCACAGTCACGCCGTTGCACCAGCACCCTGGGGATGTGGCGGCACTCCGCGCCTGCCTCAGCCAGGCGAAACAACACGGCCGTGCGCCATTCGTCCTCCGCCCCAACGACACGCTCCAGCTGGGCAACCAGGGGATCCCGCCGGATGGCCAGGAACCCGCTCACGTAGTCCATGCCGCGGAACAGTTCCGGGTTCCATGCGGGCTTGAGCATGAGCCTGGCCGCTCCATCCGAGGCCATGCACGCGACATCGCCGTAAAGAAGATCCGCGGCGGGGAACTTGTCGATGGCACGGGCCAGGTCATGCAAGGCATTGGCCGGAAGACGATCTGAGAGGGCAAGCTCCACCACGTATTCCCCCCTGGCATTGGCGACGGCCTGCCGCATGGCCGCCATTGCGCCACCTGGCGAAGCCTGGACGATCCGCAACCTGCCCTCCCCAATAGGCGGCGGGGACAACTCCGCCAAGACCCGGTCCACGCAAAGCACCAGATCCCAGGCGGGATAGGTCTGGGCTTCCAGGCCATGGCAGAAAGCCGCCACGTCCCCAGCCCCCTCATGGGCAATGGCGATGAGTGTGATGTGGGGCATCCCGGCCCCCGCCCCCGTGCATGCGCCTGGCATGCGCCGGAGGCGGCTCATCAGCCTCCCCAGGCTCCACCCGCAACATGCGTCGGCCAACTTCAGTTCCGCCCCCGTCCCGCCAGCAGCCCACCCAGCCAGTGAACCCAGCCCGCAGGCCAGGCGCATCGCCGCTTGGCGTCCCGCAGGATGGTGCGCGGCAGTTCCTTGCGGAATACCGGGTCTTCGCCCCGGCTCAATCCCGCCCGGTCGTTGTACTCGGCCACCAGACGGTCCACCCAACGAATGGACAACCCGGGATGCCGGAAGCAGCGGATGTTCAGGTCCCAGTCCGCCCAGATCGGATACCGAAGGCTGAAACCGCCCACCCGCTCGAACAGCGACCGCCGGTAGAACACGGCCTGATGGCAGATGTTGGCCTCGAACAGCAGCCGGTCCAGGCTCCACTCGCCGCCGTAGCGGTTACCCGTGCTCCTGTTGATGACGTCGCCGTAAAGCATGTCCGGCGTAACATCCCGCAGTTGGGCGGCCACGTCGGCGAGCACGTCCGGGTCGTGCAAGCGGTCGTCTGCCCCCATGAAGTAAAGCCATTGTCCCCGTGACAGGGTGATGCCCTTGTTCATGGCCTCATAGGGGCCTCGATCCGCTTCGACGCGCACGTGCAGGGTATGGCCCACCTTGCCGGCGTAGGGCCGCGCCAGGTCCGCCGTGTTGTCCGCGGAACCCCCGTCCAGGATCCAGACATCGAAATCCTCGAAGGACTGGCCCGCAAGAGACCGCAGGCAGTCGTCGATGCTCGCCGCGGCATCGCGTGTCGGGATCACGACGGAGATAAGGGGCGCGGCATGGGTTTCCATGACGGACTGGTTCAATTCGCACCCTGGCCTTGGGAATCGGCTACGTAAAAGGCGGCGTCAAGCGCCATCTGAAGACCGGCCCAGGTGCCACTCCGTCAGGACCGCCCGGCATTGGAGGCAATCCAGTTTCCCCAGCAGGGCCCGCACCCCGTCCGCATCGGCGGAGGCACGAAGGCCGATCAATGTCTCCGGCACGTCGCAAGCGTCATCGATATGGGCCGAGAAAGCCCAGAGCCCCTGATTGGAGAAGGAGCTGTTGATATCCCACTTCGTCGCGTTCAACGCCTGCACTTGCCGAACCGCATGGGCGGGAACGCCCAATTCCCGTTCCAGGAGAAGCGGCACGATGTCCGCCGGGGCTTTTCCTTCAGGCAGGCGCCCCCCCGGAAAATCCAGGGTATGCCGGCACACTCCCGGCCGAAAGGTGGGTTTCGCGGTCAAGAGTTGACCCCTGTGGATGGGCAGAACGATGACCGAGTCCACCTTCTCCACGCGCCAGTATTCGAGTTCCTTGCCCTTGTCGCAGATCCAGCGTTCCCCCACCAGGGTCACCCACCTGGATGAAACGCGCACCAACTCGTTGGTCAGTGTCCAGTCGCCCAAGAACTTCGATACATCTTTCATTGCTGGATCCCCAGGATGTCAGGCTGGCCCAGAGCAGACGACTGCATCCGTGTCACTCCCTCAAGAAGCAGCGGCTTGCCGAGGCTGACACTCTTGACGTCCACGGCCCCGACGAATCTCAAGTGGGACCATCTTCTGAAACGATAGCCCGCCTGGCCAGCCAAACTGGGGCCATCGAGAAGGGTGTTTCCCTGCTGGTCCGCTATATGTCGCACACTGAACCACGGCCATAGTTCCGCCTTCTTGATTTTCCTGGGTGCCCGGAAATCAACGGCCTCCCCTCTATGTGGGCGGCCTGCGCCAACCGCCTCGCTGCCGCTGACTTCGATCACCATCAACTCATGCTCACCTTTCGGATCATCCACCTCAGCCACGGCCAGCATCGAAGAATCGGGATCCTTCAATACGGCCGAGATCTCCAATTTCTGGTACGGCTCCAGCGACCGTTCGTAATCAAGCAGCAGGTCGTGCTCGCCCTCCATCTTCCCGGTAACGGGGGACAGGCGAAGGACGTCCTCGGCCCGATCCGTAAAGAGCGTGGCATCCGGCCAGCCCCAGGTTGAGATGGCCCTGGCCGTGAACACGATCCCGACAGGCATCTCGGGCACTCTAACCTTGTCGTTGAGCAGGATTTCGCCTTCGCCCGGCGCCAGTCTCAGAACGCCCTTTCGAGGCGTTCCCTCCAGGGTGAATTTCGTGCCATCCAGTTTCAGGCGCCCCCCCTTGCCATCGTCCGGCGCCACCACCACCAGCCCATGGGCAAACTCGCGCTTGTACAGGCCACCAGCCACGCTGTATGGCCCTAGGGCCTGACCGAGCTTGATGCCCCAGTCCTTGTAAACGTCGAGGCCACCCGCACGCCCTTTCTGCGTCGGCACCTGGAAAGTGGCGTGGTACTTGAATTGGTCCTTCCCCCGCTTGGCCAGCAAATACGAAGCGAACAGATAGCGTTGCCAACGGTAGTCGTCAAGGTAGTCCGTGTACTTCCATGGCCCCCGCGCGAAGACCATGACTGCCTTGCTCCTGGGTAAACGGGACATGATGGACAGATAGGGCAAGACATCCTTTGAGAAACCATGGCTCGCTTCGTTGGGGTTCATCCCGAAGTATTCCACCGCGACGGCGTCGGTGTTCTCCAGCAACCTCGCCTGGTCTTCCAGCATACCCGGCGCGAAATTCCACAAGCCGTTGTACATCAGGTACGCGTCTTCCCCCACCCTGCTGCGCAATGACCTGAACAGATCGTCCATGCCCTGGGCATAGCGGTCGCAATAGCCGGTTTCCTGCTGACAGATCCGGGCAAGAAATTTCGGCCGCGTACTGGGGTTCCGCATGGACAGATCCACCGCAAAACCATCCACCCCAAGACGGCGTTGGTTGCGCACCAGGTTGTCCACAAGGTTGTAGCGCGCGCCGGCGTTGGTCACATCGACGAACTTGATCACGCCCTGGTTCTCGTCTCGCGTCTGGCCCAGGGGCCTGCCCACCTCAACGCCCTTCAGCAGTGCCGCCTCGATTCGCCCCGACTCGGGGACTCGCGTTGCCCAGGCATAGGACAACACTGGCGCGCCTGTGGTGGAATGGCGCTTCAGCGTTTCCACCACGCTGGTGAATGAACGGCCTTCGTCCGACAGGTTGGGAGAAGCCCTCAGCACGACAACCCCCGCCCGCTTCCCGATCTCGTCCGCCACCCGGCCATCGATCTGCTGGTTGGCGCGCAAAGCGAACCAGTAGGCGACTTCCCCGTCCGCGAGGGAAGTGCAGGCCTGCAGGAGGGACATGGAAGCGACCAGCCCCCATAGCGCCAACCTCATCGCATGGGACAACCTGCCGGGGGCCATGATCGCTTTCAAGACTGCATCCTTTCTGATGAACAGGTCGTCACCCCTTGGCGACGATGAGATTCTCGTCGCAGACGATGTCTGCGTTCTCCCGCATTTCCTCCAGCATCGAATCCTCGTCTGTATTCCTGCTGTCCGGAGGCTTCTCGCCACCCCGGGCTTGCTTTCCGCTGACCAGGTTGCTCATGAACACACCCATGACATGATCGACCCCCTCCTGGCGTACGTTGCGCAGGTCCTGTTCGTAGTAGGCACCCTTGTTGTAGAAGCCAGTAATGATTTCATACGAAGGGAAGTAATAAGTCCTGTCAAACGCTTTTGCCAAGTCCTGGGCCACGGCCCTCAGCACGGACTTGCTGTAGGTAGTCGCGCTGAGCGCATGTTCATTTTCATAGGTGGCGATCAAAGGCACGGGGGATACGGTGAATATCACTTTCGCCTCGGGGTTGACCTTGAAGAGCAGGCCCAGGAAATCGACCATGTCATCCCGGATCTCGTTGTACGTGAAGTTCTTGAAGCGGTAGTTGGCATAGCTTCCATGCAGGCTCACGACACCGGGGGCGACCGGATAGACCGCCCCATCGGCCAGGTTGATCCAGGATTCGGTCAGCCCCAGGGTGAACACGAATACATCCAGGGTCTCGAGCATCTTCCTGACAGCGTCCAGGTGAACCTTCCGGCTTGCCTGGAGGGATGCCACGTCATCGAATTCGTCGCCCACATTGGGGCGGAACGGGTCTAAGAGTTTTCCTGACTTGCCAATCCATTCCGTCTCATTCGGCGTGTACCGGCCATATGCCATCCTGGCGAGTTGCAGCAGCTGCCTTGCGGTATAGATGTTGCCGTAGCGGGCCGAGAACATTCCGTAGCGCTTCGACTGGGCCTCGGCCTCCGACATCCATTCCGGCGCTGGCTCCGCGACGTAGTAGTTAAGCCCGTTGGAGGTCAGTGTCTTGGAAATGTGCTGGGCAAAGCAACTTCCTGCCGTCGCGACTCGGGATCCCGGATCAATGATGGGCGTGGGGCCGTAGACGGAAGTCAGGTCCCGCATTGTTCCAATCTCAGCCACCGAATTCTTCCAGAAATGCTGGGGCGGGAGGTTCGCGTACGGGTTGACGCGGGTCGGTTCCTGCCTGGATATGGCCTGCCTATGTTCCTTCAACGCCCGCTTGAAGGCCTCGAAGCGCGTGTCGCTCGGCACCAGCTGGTCCCCCGCCTGGGAAAAAAGGCGATAGCAGTGCCGGATGAATCGCCTGGCATCATAGGTCTTGAGCTTCATCGCGTAGGAGCACGTCGATGAAATGATTGAATTTCCCAGGTCGTTCTCGTTGTTGTAGGTCGGGAACACGTCCCCGTTCCTGCCCCGGTTGACCACCAGCATCTCGGCGTCGATCTCGCTCCGTTCCAGTTCCATGCGATCACATAGATGCAGGGCGATGTCCACCATCACGAACAGTTTCGGATGCCCCGGGTTCAGCATGAACGGGGCCTTCATGTGCCACCTGTCGAAGTAGTAGTGACCGCACATCCCGTTCTTGTCGAGCACGCTGATAAGCTGCCGCTTGGCTACCGGAAACATGCTCTTGTAGTTGAGGCGCGCAATGAATTCCTCGCAAAAAAGGGCAAGGCATTCTTCCTCCGACAACCCGCTCAAGTACGAGTACAGGGCTATGGCCGACACGCGTACCGGGTTGCCTTCCCCGTTTTTCTTGCGCAGGGGCACCATGTCCGGGTGGTAGCCATTGAAGACCACGTTCGGAAAGGTCATCACACGGGGGTTGGCCTTGTTGCGCTCGATCAGTGCCTCGAGCCGGGAATGGTCCTGGAGCAGCACGAAATCGTAGGGGGCGATATCGACCGGTTCGGCTTCATAGGACGTGATGTCGACGCGGGTGACCTTCGCGTTGCTCAGGACCAGACTCAATATCTGGTTCAATATTTCCGAATGGCAGTTGCCGATCAGCAGGATATCCATATGCCCCATTCACGCGCCCGTCATTGATTGGCCGTCAGCCCGGAACTTTCTCGAACAAGTTGCCATATCCGAGGAGTTTCAGTTCGATCTCGAACTTATCCAGGAATTTCCGGACCACATCCGGCGAGAAGTACTCCGGGAAATAGTACGCGCTCATCTTGTTGAAGAAGATCTTCTTGCCCTGAAGCGCGCGCAGGCCCTGGTCCACCTTTTCCGCGGCGGCGGTGATTTCCTCGGCCGAAAAGATGAACAGGCGCTGCAGCGGAATGAAGCTTTCAGGCCCCATGAGCAGATCCTCGTAGCGGAAGATGACCGAGGGCAGCGTCTCGCTCGCCTTTCTCCACGACATGCAATGTTCCAGCCAGCCGCCCTTGGTCATGTTGCGCATCCCGGGAATGGCCGTCTCCAGTTCGGCAAAACGGCTCAGGGCATGGTCGAGGTTCTTCCTCGGGATGTCCTCCAGTTTGGTCTCCACCCATTTTTCATAGGGAATCGGCCTGTCGAACCCGAGCAACTCGGAAAAGATCGTGCGCTGGAATTCCCTGTCGTCCTGTCTTTTCTCGTATTGCACCCGGGTGAAGTTGATGTAGGACAGGAGCATGTCCAGGGGATTGCGCATCACGTAGACGAACCCCACCGTCTTCAGGCCCAGTTCAGGATGGATTTCCTGGTTTTCCAGGTAACCGCTGTGCGTCTTGAGAACGGTAGTCCTGCCCCTTGAAACCCCCTTCTGGATACCCCTGACGACGCTGGGCTGACGGTTCTCCGCCTTCATTTTGTATACATCGAGGTCGGCGGCGGGAAAACCATAGGAACGGCCCGCTCCGCGCACCACAGCCTGGACCCAGGTATTGCCAGACTTGGGAAACGAAACCACCCAGATGACGGACTTTGCCTTTTCGCTGTTCAAGTTCTCATTCATGTTGAAAGTCCCAACCGGTAGTCAAAACGCATAATTGAACAGTTCGAAGTCCTTCGCGTATCGCTTGTACATCAGTTTCCTGCCCTCCTCCGAATAGCTTTCGCGGTATTCCGGGCTCTTTCCGGAATTCAGCAGGTGCGGCAATGTGACCCCGACCAGGCCGATCTTGTCGAAGATGTAGGCGACTTCATCCGCAAGCCTCTCGAACTTGGCCGCGTAGTCGATCAACAGGCGTCCCTGGGAATCCGAGACGAAGGTGAATTGCGACTTGAAGTGGTTATCCGCCTCCTTGTCGGGTATGGACGCGATCGCCCTCAGGAAATCATCGAAGGGCATGTCGTGCTTGAAGGTGTCGCCGTAGCGCTGGAAGCCCTTGTGGATTCCATTCACGAAACTCGGATTGTTTACCCTATGGTTGGCGACCTTGTTCCGGTAACAGGAGAGGATGCGGGAGAAGGGGTTCCGCACCACCGCGAACTTGAAATAGTCGGCATAGTCGGCTGCAACCCGGTCACGTTCGGCGAATGGGAAGTCCCTCTTATGCGGCTGGCTGGTCGGGTTCTGTGGATCCGGCGGCGTCAAGCCCAGCGCATCGGAAAAGACGACCTTGAGGCTTGAGGAGGCCACCTTGGGCACGGGGAAATAGATTGCCTTGTACCTTTCCAGGAGGATGTTGTTTTCCTTGCGGTATGCGAAATTTTTGGCGTTACCGGGGTTCATCTGGGAGCTCTTGAGGTTGAGTGTCTTGTGGGAAATCGACTGCTTTTAGAGACCTAACAAAGTGATGGTCCATCAGGGTGCTTCACGCATGACGCTGGCGTACACGTCCTGGTGGCGTTCAGCCGCGACACGGGGGTCGTGGAACTCGGCCCCGCGAGACCTGCAACGCATGGATCTGACGATCATCTGTTCAGCGTCCGCGTCCAGGGCCCATTCGATGCCCTCCGCGAAATCGGCGAAATCCAGGTAACTGGCGATGTAGCCGTTGACCTTGTGTTGCAGCAACTCGGGCACGTTGCCGACAGGAAAGCCCACCACGGGCGTACCGCACAGGAGCGATTCCCCCACGGTCAGGGGTGCGTTGTCTTCCAGCGACGGGAACAGGAAGGCATCCACGGCCGAATACACCCGCGCGATGTGCTGGGCGTCTTCGATATTGCCCAAGCGGTGGGCGCGGACCGGCAGGCCTACGGAATTGCTGCCGAATACGACGACTTCCAGGTCGGCGAGGCGGTTCTGCTGGCGCAAGCGCTCGAAGGCGGACTTGAGCAGGCTGCCGCCCTTGCGTTTGTTGCCCAGGTTTTCCGCGCCGAAGAGGACCAGCTTCTTGTTGACCGGGAGCCCCAGCCGCAGGCGCGCAACCAGTTTGTTCGTGGGCCGCAACTGATCGGTGGGAAAGGCGTTGGGGATGTAATGGACCGGCCTGTCACCCAGCAGCGAGCTTTGCGCCACGCGCTCAGCCATCCATTTCGAGGGACAGACGATATGCAGCCGCTTGAGCCTCTGATAGGCGGCCTTCTTGGTCTTCCAGGCTTCGTGGGCCAGATCGCTTCCCACCAGAAGCGGGCAGCCCTTGCATTCCCGCTTGTATTCTTCACACCCTTCGGAGTAGTGGCACACCCCCGTGAAAGCGTTCATGTCCGCAAGGGTCCACACCAGTGGCTTGTCGGCCAGCAACTCCGTGCGGGTGTAGTCGAACATGCCCACGACCCAATGCAGGTGGATCACGTCGAATTTCTCGAGGCGCGGCGCCAACTGGCTGAAATCCACCACCGACTCGGGCAACGAGATCAGTTCGGCTGCGCGGAAGCCGGGGTGCCGCGTCGCGGGAAAGATCGCCCGTTCCCGCACCGTTTTCCAGACCAGGTCCTGCTGGGAGGTGTCCACCCCGGGCAGGTCGGGTATTACCCGCTCCACATAGGGGTGCCTGGTCTTGACGACCAGCGAGAAAATCCTCGCATCCACCCCCCTTCGGCGTAGCGCCGCGACCCGTCTTTGGGTGCCGATGCCCGCGCCGCCGTGGTCCATGGAGCAGAGCGTGGCGACCTTGAGACTGTTGTCAGTGATCGGCTTACCGCCGGCAGCCACCGGGCCAACCGACTGGGATACACCCCTGGTGTCCGCCCCGGCCTTGGTTTTCTCCGCCATGAGGGCAAGCGCCTCCTCATCCTTCCTGGCCAGGATGAGGGGAAACAACCTGCCCAGGAACGGGCTTGCTTTCAGTTGAAGCCGTGTCGTTCCCGCCTCGGCGAAGGCCTGGCGGAACTTGTCGAGGAATTCCTGCTGCTGGCCGCGACTGGTGCCGGCAGCCAGATTCCTGAAGAAGGCATCGCCCCAGTAAACCTGGAGCAGGCGATCGCCGATCTGGCCAAGGTTGGCGTCCCTGAGCACATGCCATGCCCTGCGCCGCCATTCCAGGGCGTCCATGTATTTCCGGAAGCTGAAGGTGTTCATGGCGCTGTCCGGGTTGGCGCGATAGTGGTAGACGATGTCGCTGGTGAGGCTGACCGTCCTTGCCTGCACGAGCGCACCGACGATGAAGATGCTGTCCTGCCCCATCTTCAGGTCGGTGGGATAGAACACGCGCTTGGCGAAGTCGCTCCTGTACAGGTAGGACCAGTGCCCTTCCGTCGTCTTCAGCAGATCCGGCATGGCCGCCAGCGATGTGTTGACGATGGGCTCGCTACCTTCCTTAAGTCCCTTGCGTTCAGGTTTCTTGGCGGACTGCCCGAACACTACCTGCTCATGCAGATAGGCGCCCTTGGTCATGTCGCTGCCGAACTTCACCGCCTGGCGGTAGATGCTCTCCAGGGCCCGGGGGGGAATGGTGTCGTCCGGATCGAGATGGAATATGAATTCTCCGCGGGCCGCCGCCACGCCCCGGTTCCTGGATGCGCCATGGCCGATGTTCGTCTCGTTTACGAGCAGGACGACGCGCGGATCCCGCGCCCTGTATTCATCGACTATGGCTTGCGAGCCGTCCGGGCTGGTGTCGTTGACGCAGATCAGCTCGAAATCGGTGAGGGTCTGGGTCAGCACGCTTTCCATGCTCTGGCGAAGGGTCTGTTCCGCCTTGAAGAACGGCAGGATCACGCTGACCTTGGGACGATCCGCCGCCGATGCCGAGGGGGCAGGGGCTTGAGCAGGCGACAGCCCCCCCATGCTCGCATCGTCCTGTCCGGCCTGCGCATCGGGGGTGCCCATCGCCTCGCGCAACAGGGCTTCCGCCTCCTCAACGCGGCCTTCCAGCATCAACTGGAGGAACCGGCGACGCGGGGCGGGAGCCTTGGCGTCCACTTCGTCCAGGCCCGCTTCCCGACAGGCCTGGCGGAAGGCCGCGCTCAAGGCGACCAGCTCGGAGGTGTCCGGCGCCGCCCTGAAGTGCCCGAAGAACTGGTCATGCCACGGCAAGTGGGCATAGGTCCGCAGGAAACGCACGCCGAATTCATCCAGGCCATGGTCCCGCAGCACATGGAAGGCCCTGCGCCTCCATTCCAGCACGTCCATGTATTTGCGGAAGTTGAACACGTTCATCGCCGAGACCGGGTTCACCAGATAGTGATAGACCACGTCCGGTATGACCGTGATGGATGCGGCGGCAGGCAGGACCATGCACAGGAAGATGGCGTCCTGTCCCATCTTGAGGTCTTCCGGGTAGGGAACTCGCCGGGCCAGCTCGGCACGGTAAAGAAAGGCCCAGTGGCCCTCGGGCATCTTCAGGAGTTCCGGCAGATCCGCGGCGACGGCATTGATCACCGTCTTCCTGTGCCTGAGGGGGTACATGACCTCCGGCTCGTAACGGTTCGTGCCGTGGTGGAATTGCTCGCGCAGGTATGCACCCCGGACCAGGTCGCTGCCGTGCCGGCGGGCATGGTCATGGAGCGTGGCCAAGGCATGGACCGGCAGGGTATCGTCCGGGTCGATATGAAAGACATAGGCGCCCCTGGCGGCCTTCACGCCGCGATTTCGCGTCGCGCCCAGGCCGATGTTGGCTTCGTTGACGAGGGACACGATTCGCGCATCCCGCTGGCGGTACTCGTCGACGATAGCCCGGGAACCATCCGGTGACTGGTCGTTGACGCAGATCAGTTCGAAATCGCCCAGGGTCTGGGCGAGGATGCTGTCAATGCAGCGGCGAAGAGTGTCTTCCGCCTTGTAGACCGCCAGGATGACGCTGATTCGGGGCGATGAGCGGTGCCGATACTCACGCAGGCGTTCCAGCAATCCGGCCCCGCTCTGCCGCCATTGCTGGCGCCCTCGGCCCAGGGTGCCTGCTGTCGCATTGTCTTCAACATAGGCATGGACCGCCCGCCCCAGCTGGGGAGAATGGTTGTACTTGTCCGCCAGTTCCAGCAACTGCTCGCCCCGGTGGACGTCGCGGTCGGCCAGGAGCCGACACTCTTCTTCGCTAAGGAACGGAAACTGCCTGCCCAGGAGGCGAATGCGCTCTTCGAAAGTGCGCTGGACGGCGGTGTTCGACACTCCGGTGTTCCTGAAATGCAGCAGGGGCCGCTTGATCTCGTAATGCGAGTAGCCGGCCTCGAACAACCTGATGGTCAGGTCGGCGTCGGCGATGATGCGGTAGCCCTCGTCGTAGGCACCCACTGCTTCATAAATGGCGGTGGACAGCAGCATGGTTTCGTGGCGCAGGGGCATGCGCAACCGCACGTTGTCGTCGAAATGCATGCTCCGCATCACGACCTGGAACTTGTCATCCTTGTCGACCGCTTGGGCCAGCGCGGAAACAAAATCCATGCCGCTGTAACGCTTGGCCCTGACCAGGGAATCGACGCAATCCGGGGCATACCAGTCGTCGGCGTTCAGCACCAGGATGTATTCCCCCGAGGCCAGCGCCAGGCCCTTGTTCATGGCGTGGTAAAGGCCGCGATCCGGCTCGGACAGGTAGTAGTCGATGGCGTCCTCGTGGCGCCGCAGGATTTCCAGCGTGCCGCCCCCGGAACAGGCGTCGATCACGAGGTATTCGATGTTGGCATAGGTCTGATCCAGCACGGACAGAATGCACTGCTCCAGCGTCCTGGCGGCGTTGAGGCAGACCGTGATGACGGTGACCAGGGGTTGGTCCCGAGAAGACGTCTTGTACAGTCCACGCAGGCGCAGTCCACCCTCGGCGACCCGCTTGCCGGTCTCGTCGGGATAGCGCAGAAACCTGCCCACCACGCTGGATGGCACATTGCGATCCGGCTCGTCCCTCGTGGTGTTTCTATGTGTGGAGTACATCACACGCCCATCGGTTCGTGATTACCGCACCCACCCGTGCCCGGACCGGGACGACGGACTAGCGGGTGCGTCCTTCATGCCTGCTCGAATGAGCCTTCCCGGTGTCAGGCACCGACCGTCTTCCGTTGGCAGTCCTGGAACCAGACCCAGGTGCGCGCCATCGCTTCCTCGATGCTCACCGTGGGACGGAAACCCAGTTCCTTCTCTGCCAGGTCAAAGGTCGCGAAGTTGCGTTCCACCTCGCCCTTGCGCTTGGGGTCGAAGTGGATGGGGTGGCCAGGGGCACCGGCGGCTTTGCAGGCGATCTCGGCCAGTTCCTTGACGGACACTTCACGCCCGCTGGCCAGATGGTAGGCATTGAAGCCCGGCTTGCGGGCATCCAGGGCGGCTATGATGCCGCGGCACAGATCTTCCACGTAAAGGAAGTCCCGGGTGGCGGAGCCATCGCCGAAGATGCGGATGGGCATGCCGTCCATGATGGCCTTGTAGAAGGCGGTGACGGCCCCCTTCTTGTGCCAGCTTATGGGCCCCACCACGTTGGCGAAGCGCAGGGCGGTCACGGACATGTCGTAGGCGTTGGCGAAGGCGCAGCAATACCCCTCACCTGCCAGCTTGCTGGCGCCATAGGGCGAGATGGGCCGCGGCACCGAACGCTCGTCCACGGGCGGCGTGGCGTTGCCGATGAGCGCACCGCCGGTGGAGGAGAAGACCACCTGGCCCACCCCTGCGCGGCGCGCCGCGTTCAACACCCGGAAGGTACCCTCCGCGTTCACCGAGAAATTCTCCTCGGGGGCCGCCACGGACTCCACCACGGAACCGAAGGCCGCCAGGTGGATGATGGCGTCCTTGCCCAGGGCGGCGGCGTGGACCGCATCCTCGTCGCGGATGTCCGCCTGGATGACCTCGTAGGCGCGGGCATCATCCAGATAACGGACATCCCCCTTGGACAGGTTGTCCAGGATGCTGACACGGTGACCCCGGCTCCGCAGCATGGGCATCAGGTTGGCGCCGATGAAGCCGCAGCCCCCCGTAACAAGCAGGTTTGCCATGGCTCAGTCCTTCCCCTGGGTCGCCTGATAACGACCTTCCTCGGCGCTGGTCCAGAAGGACTTGCAGATGATCTTGGAGCGGTCGCAACGGTGGGCGTACTTCTTGGCAATCTGGGCCACTTCCAGCAGCAGGCCGTTTTCAAGCGTGGTGGGCTTCAGGCCCAGGTCCAGGAAGCACTTGTTCTCCACGTGCAACTCGTTTTCGTCGTCCTCCTTGCGTGGATTCGGCAGGTAGGCGATCTCCGCGCCAGTCAGGCGGGATACGAGTTCGGCGAGTTCCCGTACCCGGTGGGTCTCGGTCATCTGATTGAAGATCTTGACCTTTTCCCCATGCCTGGGCGGGTTGCTCAGGGCGATCTCGATGCACTTCACGGTGTCACGGATGTGGATGAAGGCGCGGGTCTGGCCGCCGGTACCGTGCACGGTCAGCGGATGTCCGATGGCGGACTGCATGAGGAAGCGGTTGAGCACCGTGCCGTAGTCGCCGTCGTAGTCGAAGCGGTTGACCAGGCGCTCGTCCATCTCCGTTTCCGCGGTATTGGTGCCCCAGACGATGCCCTGGTGCAGGTCCGTGATACGCAGGCCGTCGTTCTGGTTGTAGAAGGCAAAGCACAGGGCATCCTGGGTCTTGGTCATGTGGTAAATGCTGCCCGGCTTGGCGGGATACAAAATCTCCTGCTCGACGATCTCGCCGGTGTCGGTGACCACCTGCACGTTCAGATAGCCTTCCGGAATCTTCATGCCCACCGTGCCATATCCGTAGACCCCCATGGTACCCAGGTGCACAAGATGGATGTCCCGCTCCGACTCGACGATGGCGCTCAGCACGTTGTTGGTGGCGTTGAGGTTGTTGTCCACCGTGTAGCGCTTGCCCCAGGAACCCTTCATGGAATAGGGAGCCGCCCGCTGCTCGGCGAAATGGATGATGGCATCCACCTTCTCGTTCACGATCAGGTCCAGCAGCGCCCGGTATTGATGGGCCACGTTGAGGTTGGAAAATCCGATCTGCTTGCCAGAGATTTCCTTCCAGGCCCCGATGCGTGCTGAAACCGGCGCGATGGGCGTCAGCGACTCCACTTCCAGTTCGATATCGATCTTCCTGCGGGACAAATTGTCGACGATGATCACGTCATGGCCGATGTTGGACAAATGCAACGCCGTCGGCCACCCGCAGAAGCCATCACCGCCAAGAACCAGGACTTTCATTTACTACCTCCACAAACAGAATACACATCAGGGTAAGAAGACTTGATTGCCTCGTCAGCCATTCTGAACAGCGCGGCGTGTTCGGTGATGAACTGCGTCAACTTCACGGAAGCCACCTTGTACGGGTCCGCCTTGGCATGAAAATCCGCGAGCACGTTTTGAGTATAAGCATCGGCACGGGCCTTGGTTTCATCCGGCAAACGTCCGTGCATCTCAGCCAGCAAGCCGGCGATATAGCTGTTGACCTGCCCGTAATCCACCACAGTCGTAAAGGGCTGGGGGTCGGCCAGGGCCGGACGCACCCATTTCTCCAGGAACCCCTCAACGTAGCGGGTTTTCTCCTCAAGCCAGGCAGCCAAGGCCCCGGGCTCAGGATCCACATAGGACGCGTCCATGGTCCTGTAAGCCGAGTCCAGCACGATCGGCTCGTGGGACATCCATACTTTCTCCATTCGGATGCCGGCCTTGAGCAGTGCCGGCTTGTAATGCGACAACTGGTCCAGGGCAAACCATGATGTAAGCAGGAACAAGGGCTCCCGCACCAGCACAACGCGCCTCAGGCTGTATAGCGACTCATAGACGGGGTCATCCAGCTGGAGGTCGTGGGACTTCACCAGGCGCACCATGGCCGCGTCCCGTTTGCGGCCAGCCGATGCATAGGCCGTCAGAGTGCAAGGCATTTTCTTGCAGCAACCGGGCTCCTGGTACCACTCACAAAAGGAGAAGCCTGCTCCCAGGATCTTCGCCAGCGTATTCTTCAGGTAATGCAGGCCAGATCTGGGAAGGGATTTACTGTCCAGCAGGATGAATGGGGGGCGGTTCTTTTCTTGGCAAGCCTTGGAAACGCGCAGATAGAACTCGTAACCGCTTGGGCTAAACCTGGACTTAGTTTGTGCAATGTCCGTGCCCGGACTGTCGTTGGCCTTGAGCCTTTCTATGACTTGCCGGCGCAATTTCCAGGCATCCGGCCCGTCCCGCACGAGACCGATCCTGTCCAACTGGGCAGCCATTCGGGCCTGACCTGCAGCAAGAACATCTCCCCCCATGTCGATAAAGGCGGTGGCCTTCAGGAAATGCGCCAAGGCCTGGTCATTGGTTCCATCCATGGCAAAGGCCCGTCCCAGCGAGTCATGCAGCCCGGCCAAGGTCAGGCGATGCATCAGGCTCCGGTCACACCCCCAATCCATGGCCCGTCGCAACAGAGCTTCGGCATTGGACCAGTCACCCTGCTGAAGGCATCCCGTCGCGGCCAGCAGCGCCAACCTCTCCCGTTCGGGCCATGCAGACAGATCCATCCTGGCCAAGCCGGCCAGCGCTTTCCAGTCTGCGGCGCGCCATCGGACTCGCGCTTCGTCCAGCGTCATGACCGTCATGCCTTCAGTTGCCGGCATGTACTCCCTCCAGTACAGCCAGGCCAACAGCGAATGTCTTGCCCATCGTCGGTATTGACGGCATGACTCTCAAGGGTCGCGTGGGGTGTTCCGATTCACGGGTGCGTCGCGCCATGACGGTCACAGCCCAGACTCGGGCAGGAGCAGCCTTCTGATAAGGTCCACCTGCCCTTCAGTCTTCAACAATTCCTGTTTCACAAGTGCCTGGCGTGCCGACTGCTCCTCCTGGGACGCCTGCAATTTCTCGACACGGGCACGCAACTCGTCAATGGCGGACTGCCTTTCAATCGCCAGCGATTCAGCTGCCTCCTTGTCCCTTGTCAACACTTCCATTCGAGCAAGCAGCCCTGAGTTCTCCTTCGCCTTCTCTTCCAAGCTAAGTGTGAGTTGCTCAACCTGGCCCAGGCGCACGGCAGCGAGCCGGGATTGCTCTTCCAACTGCTGGGTCACACTCGAACCGGCCGCTGGTGGAGACGGTGGCACTGGACGGGGCCGCCTGCCTTCATGTCGCCCGTGGCGAATATAGTGAACGAGAGGGTTGATCCCTGCCTTTGCCACATCGGGGTAGGTCTTGAGGTACCAGCGGGTATCGAATCCCGGCCCGGGATTCCGGCCTTCCTTTGCGCCGTTTAGGTAATAGTGCTTCGCGGGATCAACCCCCGTCTTGGCCACGTCGGGGTACCTTCGCGAGTACCAAGCCGCATCAAAGAATCCGGACTTGCGGATGGCACTCAGATCCAGACGTCTTGCAAGCCCCCGGAAAAGCCCCAACTTGAACAAAGGGTGCAATCGGCTTGCGAGCAGGCCAGCCCAGCCTTCGCTGGCAGAGGTGTCGGCGTAATCAGGCCGATCAGGCTCGGCCCGTGCGCCCCCCCCAGCCTCCAGTTCCTTGTAAAGCTTGAAATAGCGCCCAAGTTCTTCCTGGACTTGGAGGAGTTGGCTGATCAGCAGCTTGTTCTCTTCTTCGAGCTTTCTGGCCTTCTCACCAGGGTCCGAGGGTACAAAGGCTTGTGCCAACTTTGCTTGTGTCATCAATTGCTCCCCCGCTCAGAGAGGACATGTGCCAGGTACTGCATCAGGCTTCTGATGATGGCCTGCAAGCATGCCAAAGAAGTCCTGCTGAATAAGCAGTGCGTGCGCGGGACACATGCAGCAAAGCGCTGTCATAAGCCGAATACCACCTTTGCCGCCACGGCGATCTGGTAAATGATCTGGCTGATGCCCCGTGCGACCTCCACGTTCTTCGCATCCACCTTGGGCAGCACCATGATCTCGTCACCCGGGCCGATCTTCTCGCCGTCGCTGCCGAAACTGCCGTCCTGATGCAGGACCACCAGGCGGGAGTTGTCGGCGTTCTGCGTATATCCGCCCGCCTGCTTGATGTAATCCTCCACGTCGGAACGGGTGTCATAAACGATGGCGTTGGGGAACAGCACCTCTCCGTGCACCATGACCAGAGAGCTTTTCTCCGGGATGTAGAGGGTGTCGCCATCCTCAAGCAGGGTTTCCTGGGCGCCCTGCTTGCCGGCCAGCAGGATCTGGCCCTTGGGCTCGATGCTGCGTGCGCGCTCCACGAACTGGAGCACCAGTTCCGCTTCCTTGGTGCGCAGGACAGCTTCCTCTGCGGTGGCGGACCGGGCAGTCAGGACATAGGCCTCAAGACCCTTCAACGAGGTTTCCAGCATTTCCTTCTGTCGCGTGGCCACGGACTTCCTGAACAGCTGCAGGGACCGAAGATTGGCCTGGGGTGCAGGCTTCAGAAGCGCGAGGGCATTCGCCAGCTTGGCGCCATAGGGCAACACGAGGGAACGGTCCCCGAGATGGGCTCCGCTGACGCGGACAAGGATGGTGCCCGGATACTTGTCGGAGGTGATGTTGATCTCGTCCCCATCCTCCACCATGATGGGCCCAGCCTCCTTGAGCGGGTAATACTCGCTACGACTGGAAGCGCCCTGCCTGCGGACGATGCTCAGGTGGGTGGCGTTGGCCTTGGGCTTGGCCAGATCAATGATCCTTGCGGCGCTCACCCGTGGTTCGGCGAACTCGAACTGATAGGCGTTGGTGGCCTCTCCGGTCACCAGCACCGTATGCTTGCGCGGACCTACCACGATGGTATCGCCGTCATTGAGCTGGAGTGTTTCGATGCGCCCCGCCAGCAGGAACTGGTAGAGGTTGAAACGCCCCCTAACCTTCCCGTTCCGCAAGACGGACACGTCCAGGAAGCTGCCCCGGTCCAGGTCGATGCCGCCTGCCTTGTCCATGTAATACAACACGGAATCCGAGGACAGGCCGCCATACAGGCCCGGTTGCCTGACGTAGCCGGTGACATACACCTTCACGGGCTGGGCTGCCTCCAGGGTGGCATACACCCCCACGTTGGCGCGATAGACCTGCTTGACCCGGGCTTCAACCTGGACGTTGAGGTCACCATTGCGCACGCCCAGTACGTTTACCGGCCCCACGTTGGGAATGAAGATGTTGCCCTGGGCGTCCACGGTGTGCACGAATTCGTGGTTGAAGGCGCCCCACATGCGCAGGGTGATCCGGTCGCCGATGGCGATCTGATAGTCGGGGTTGAAGCCGCTGAATTGCTGCTGGCTGAATGCCCCCGTGAAGATATTGGCGCCGAACACATTGGAGGCGAGAGGCAGACCGGCCTGGGGTGCCGTCGCGGAGGGCTGGGACGCAGGGGGCGTACCGGCCACGGGCTGGGGAGCCGCAGCGGGCGCAGCAAGGCTCGTGGCGGGGCTGAGCTGGAGGATCTGCGCTTCCTGGGTAAGCGTGGATTGTGCGTGACACATGCCACCCTGCAGGGCCAGCAAGGCCAACCCCCACGTGGCGACTTGAGGGGAAAGTAGTCTAAGTAATTTCATATATGCGGATTCCGGCGTGACGTAACGGCACGATCAACTGATAGGTTCTGCATCCCGGGGATCCAGAGTTTGAATTCGTTCATTCCTGGTCCAGGCAATTTCGTAAATCATGTGGCTCAATCGCGGTGATCCTGGATAGTGGCGATCACCAGGCGTACCACCCCGTAGAGCAACGTCAGCCCCAACAACAACGTGACGAGGTTATAGAAGCGCTGTGGATAGACGGCGATTTCGGGCTTGGCGGGAGACGACACCACCACCAGGCTCTTGAGCTTGCGGCTGGCTTCGATACGGGTGGTTTCCACCGCGGACAGGGCAGCCTTGTAGGCGTCCTCGGCAAAACCCACGTCCAGGGCCAGGTTCTGAAACTCGGATGCCAGGGAGTTCAGGCGCCCGCCTTGACCGGAGGCCACCTTCTGCCGCTCTTGTTCCAGCTGGCTCTTCAGGGCCGCGATCTGCTGGCGCAGGGAAACCACCTGGTAGGCATCCTCCTGCAGGTAGCCCAGCATGGCCTTCAGTTCAGTCTCCTTGTGGGCCAGTTCGCTTTCCAGCTGGGTTGCCAGGGTTGCGGTGGCCTGGGCCTGGGCCAGGGGGTCCAGCATCTTGTGCCGGTTCTGGAAGGCGATAAGCCTGGATTTGGCGGTTTGCAATCGCTCCCGAGCTCTGAGCAACTCGGACTCCGCGAAGGCCATCTGTTCCCTGGCCATGCGGTGGGAGACCTCATTCACGAAACGTTCGCTCTGGGCCAGTATTTCCTGGTTGACCACCTGGGCAAACTCGGGCGTGAAGCCTTCCACGCGGACTTTCAGCAGGCCGCTCAGGTCATCGAACACCAGCTCCACCCGCTGGGTGTAGTACCAGTGCAGCCATTCCTGGCTGGTGCCGGCGTACAGTCGGTAAATCGGGTCCAGGCTTTCCGCCTCGTAAGCCTTGCGCAAGGCCACTTTGGCCTCCAGGTGCCGCAGCATGTCCAGGGAGTGGACGTATTCCTGAAGATAGAGGGTGTCTTCGCGGGAAGGCGGGTTGGCACCGAACATGGTGGCGAGTCCGGTGATTGGACTTGGCACGCTATCGCCGGCCTGCTTGACCGTGATGACGGACTCGCTAACGTACCGGTCGGCGGCTAACAATAGATAGTAGGCAACCGCCAGGACCATGGGCAGGCCCACGATCCAGAAGGAAAGCTTTTTCTTGTATTTATTCAGCATCTTGGGAATTCATGTCGGTTTCTGTGGTTTTCTTGCGTGACCCCTTGCCATTGGGGCCTCGAAGGCCATTCGCGCCATTCTTTCGCTTCGCTTCGCGAGCCGGCGCATCGCCTTCACGCCCCTGCCGTACACCCTTCGCGGCACCCTGAAGCGGGCGGTTGCGACCTGGCCTGTCCTGCCTTCTGGGCACCCGCCCACCCGTTGCCTGGTAGGCCTTGATGCCTTCACGCACGTCCTCGTAGAGGATGGCCTGGCCATCCTGCACCAGCACCACCACATTGCACAGGCGGCTGATGTCTTCCATGCCGTGGGACACCATGATGACATGGGAGCGGTCCAGTCGCTCCTGCATCAGGGCCCGGCTCTTCATCTTGAAGCGGGCATCCCCCACCGCCATGACCTCGTCGATCAGGTAGTAGTCAAAGTCGAATGCCATGCTCATGCCAAAACCCAGTCGGGTGCGCATGCCGGAGGAATAGGAACTGATGGGCTGGTCGAAATACTCGCCGAGCTCTGCGAACTCCTGCACGAAGCGTACCTTCTCCCTCATGTCCTCGCCTTCCGCTCCATAGATGCGGCAGGCGAACTTGACGCTGTCCCGCCCTGAAAGCATGCGATGGAACCCGCCAGACAAGCCCACCGGCCAGGATATACGCTGATCGGTCACCACCCGCCCGCTGTCTGGCACATCGATGCCGCCGATCAACCTGAGGAGGGTGGACTTGCCCGCCCCGTTGCGCCCGATGAGACCGACGTTCACGCCGTCCGGGAAATGGAAACTAAGGTCGCGAAAAATGTAGCGGCGCTCGCCATTCCTGAGCACGTAGGACTTGGTGAGGTTCTGCAGTTCGATCATCGCGACACCATGTCATAGCGACGCAGGCGATACCAGGCCAGACCAAAAAAAAGGCAGACCAATGCCGCCAGGCAGGCGTAAACGAAGCTGACTTCCTGCAAGCCGTGGTACTGCTCGAAAAAGGCCATGCGGTTGAGTTCGATAGCGTGCAGCACGGGGTTCCACAACAGGTATCCCTGGTATTCCACAGGAATCATGTGCACGGGAAAGATAATCCCCGACAGCAGGTACAGGGGCATGAATATCATGCGGAGTATGGTCTTGCTTTCAGGCAGGTAATAGACCACCACGCTGAAGATCATGCCAAGTCCCAGGCCCCCCAATGCCAGGACGAAAAAGACCAGGATGATGGTGAGGGGGTCGCGCATGGGAGTGTCCAGGCCGGCCCAAGCCATGCCCAGGAGGAGGATGGCGTACACCAGCAATCCCAGGAAGCCCTCCATCAGGGCCCGGGTGTAGAAGGTGTCGCTGGGCTTGATCTGACGGAACGTGAACAGGCCCTTGTTGCTTTCCACCGACTCCATCACCTTCAGGGCGATGTTCTTGAAGGTCAGGAAAGGCACGATGCCCGTGACGATGAACACCGGAAAATCGATGGCATACATGGTCCTGCCGCGGATGTAGGTGATGGCCAGGCTCAGCAGCACCACATGGAGAATGGGTTCCAGCAGCAGCCACACATACCCCTGCTTGTAGGCGCCGAATCGGGTCTTGAGTTCACGCAAGAACAAAGCAAATACGACGGCCTTCTGGATCTGCCAGGAAGAACGGGGGGTCAGGGTACTGTTCAAGGGGTATCCGCCTCCGCTGCAACACCCCTGCCGGGATAACAAGGCTCCCGTAGGAGAGACCAGAGCCTGAGACCGCCGGGAAGGCCATAGCTGCCAAGCACCCTGAAGCCCAGCTTCTCGTAGAAACCGAGATTTTCCGGGTTTCCAGTCTCCAGAAAGGCAGGCAGCCCTTGCTCGTCGCAGCGACGCAGAACGGTCTCCATCAAGGCGCGGCCGTGGCCGCGACCACCTTCCAGGACGCCGATGACTTGCAGGTAGTAATGAGGCCGGCGCGGGCGATGGGTTTCCATGACCTGCAGGCCAATCGCTCTGGAAGGAAACGCCCGCCAGCCGCAGATGGGCAGGTAGGCGCCCAGGAAGGCCAGTTGCCGCCACAGGGGCAGGCGGCCGGTGCCCGGGGGATACCAGATGGCCACGCCCTTCCCGTCGCCAGCGACATGCACCTCCCCCTGGCCTTCCACCAGGTCTCCGAGCAGCAACCGGAACAGGCGGAACAGCGCCTCTTCGCGGCGTTCGTCCTGGCGCACCAGCCAGTTGAAATGGGGATCCCGGTCGAAGACCCGGGTCAGCATGCGGGCCAGCCGGTCGCGCTGGCCCGCGTCCGTCATCGGCACCGTACTGGGCATGCTGGCCTCAAGCAGCACGGCCCAGGGCCTCCACGGTATGGCGCACCTGCTCCTCCGTATGGCCGCTGTTGATGAAGAACCGCAGCCGGGCCAGCCCCTCCTCCACCGCCGGGTAGATGATGGGCTGGACGTTTATGCCCTTCTCGAACAAGGCGTTGGAAAGCTTGGCCGCCTTCAGGGAGCCCTTGGTGATGGCCGGAATGACGGAGTAACCGGCACTGAGCCCCGTGTCGACCCCCTTCTCCCGCGCCAGGGAGAGAAAGTACTGGCCCCGTTGGCGCAGGCGCTCCACCCGTTCCGGTTCCGCCAGCATGATGTGCAGGGCCTCCAGGGCGGCGGCGGCCACGGGGGGAGCCATGCCCACGCTGTACAGGAAACCCGGCGCGGCATAACGCAGGTGCTCCACCAGGGCCTTTTCTCCGGCGATGTAGCCGCCGCAGCTGGCCAGGGTCTTGCTCAAGGTGCCCATCCAGATGTCCACATCCCGGCCGTTCACGCCGAAGTGCTCGGCGATGCCCTTGCCGTGCTGGCCCAGCACCCCCAGGGAATGGGCCTCGTCCACCATGAGGAAGGCCTTGTGCCGGCGCTTGAGCTCGATGAACCGGGGCAGGTCGGGAAAGTCTCCGTCCATGCTGTAGATGCCTTCCACGACGATGAGCACGCGCTCGAACTGGCCGCGGATCTCATGCAGCAGTTCGTCCAGCTTCTGCCAGTCGTTGTGGGGGAAGGCGCGGCGATGAGCCCCGGAAAGCAGGGCGCCCTGCAACACGCTGTTGTGGATGAGGGCGTCGTGGACGATCAGGTCCTTGGTTCCGAACAGGTAACCGATGGTGGTGACGTTGGTGGCGTGGCCACTGACGAAGGCCAGGCAGTCTTCCACGCCGTGAAGGTCCGCCAGGGCCAGCTCCAGGTCACGCTGCACCGCACGCTCCCCCGATACCAGCCTGCTGGCGGAGGCGGAGGTGCCCCAGCGCTCGATGGCATCCTTGGCCGCCTTGTTGACGCGGGGATGGCCGCACAGCCCCAGGTAGTTGTAGCTGGAGAAATTGATGTACTGGCGGCCGTTGATCTGGGTGGTGCAACCGGCGACGCCATCATGGACCCGGAAGAAGGGGTTTTCCAGGCCGAAGCGCTGGGCCGCCATTTGCGGCAGCAGGATCTTTTCGTAGCCGGGAATGCTGTCGAACCGGCAGAAACTGTCCGGGATCTCCTTTGCCACGGAGCGGGAACGCGCGGCCCCGTGGGCATCCGCCGGGGCAGACTTGCCCTTGCTCAGGAACTTGCCGATCAGTTCTTCCTTGGCAGAGCCGCTGAGGCCGAAAAGACCCTTGCCTTTCATGGCTTCGCTCCGGCCCCCGTCTGTTCCCGCAGGGCCTCCACGGCATTCGCCACGTCCTCGGCGCTGGCCTCCACGGCATGCTGGGCCGCCACGGCACTGACCATCTCCGTGAGCTGGTCCTGGGGCTTGCCCTGAGCATCCGCCCCTCCATCCTCATGCATCAGGGACGCCACCAGGCGCTCGGAGATGCGCTTGATGGTGGGGCCTTCCGTGAGGGCCATGACGGGCAGCGAGATGCCGAAGCGCTTCTCTATGCCCAGCACCAGTTCCACGCCCATAAGGGAATCCATGCCCAGGTCGTAGAGGGAGCGCTCGGTATCGATGCGGTCCCTGGGCAAGCGCAGGATGGCGGACACCTCTTCCAGCAACAGGTCCCGGATGATGCCCTGGGCCTCTTCCGGCGTGCTGCCGGCCAGCATGGCGCGGATGTCCTCGCTGTCAGCGCTGTCGCCGCTGCCCTGGCCAGCCATGCGGCGCAACTCGTCGAAACGGGGCGACCGGGTTGCAGGCAGGAAGCGGTGCAGGGTGTGCCAGTCGAAGTCGATGACCGCCACCCCGCTCACCCCGGCCTGCACCATTGCCCCAAGACGGTCCAGGGCCTGGGCGGAATCCAGGGCATTGCCGCCCAGGCGGGACTGCAATGCGTCCTTGATGTCCTCGTTGCGGGCCAGGTAGCCCACGTCCGAGATGGCGCCCCAGGCCACGCAGGTGCCCGGCAATCCCCGGGCGCGGCGGTAGGCCGCCAGGGATTCCAGGTACATGTTGGCTGCCACATAGTTGGCCTGGCCCGGGTTGCCGATGAAGGTGGTGGCGGAGGAATAGAGCACGAACAGATCCAGGTCCATTTCCCGGGTGGCGAGGTGCAGGTTCCAGCCCCCCTGGATCTTGGGCGCCATGGCGCGCAGGAAACGCGCCTGGTCCAGGTTGCGGATGAGGCCGTCGTCCAGCACCATGGCCGCGTGGACGACACCCTTCAGGGGCGGCATCAGGCGCTGGATCTCGCTGATGACTTGAGTCACCTGGCTGAGGTCGGTCACGTCGCAGGCCTTGAGGTGAACCTTTGCGCCCAGGGCCTCCAGCTCCGCCTTGGCCTCGGCCGCCCCGGGGGCCGCTGCGCCGCGCCGGCTCAGGAGGACCAGATGCCCGGCGCCCTGCTCGGCCAGCCAACGGGCCGTGCGCTGGCCGAATCCGCCGATGCCGCCCGTGACCAGGTAAGTGGCATCGCCGGAGAGGGCCAGGGGCTCGGGAGCACGCTCGGGCTCGGCCACCGGCAGGGGGGTGCCGTCGAAGGTGACCACCACCTTGCCGATCTGGCGTGAAGCCTGCATGTAGCGGAAGGCGTCGACCACGCGGTTCGCTGGGAACGCCCGGTAGGGCAATGGACGCAGGGCGCCCTCCTCGAACAGGGCCATGACCTCCCGGAACAGGCTGGAGGCCAGGGCGGGACGCTCCACCATGAGCTGGTCGGCATCGATGCCGTAATAGGTGATGTTGTCCTTGAAGGGACGCAGGCCGATCTTGGTGTTCTCGTAGAAGTCCCGCTTGCCCAGTTCCAGGAAGCGCCCGAAGGGGCGCAGGATGCGGAAGTTGCGGTTGATGGCCTCGCCCGCCAGGGAGTTGAGCACCACGTCGATGCCTCGTCCGCCGGTGATCTCCATGACCCGGTCTGCATAGGCCAGGGTGCGGGAGTTCATGATGTGGTCCGCACCCAGCAGGGTGACGAAATCGCGCTTCTCGTCGCTGCCGGCGGTGGCGAAGATTTCCGCGCCCAGGTAGCGGGCCACCTGGATGGCGGCGATGCCCACGCCACCGGCGGCACCGTGAATCAGCACCTTCTCCCCCGGCTGCAGGTGAGCCAGGTAATGCAGGGCGTAATACACGGTGAAGAACACCGTGGGCACCGTGGCGGCCTCTTCGAAGGTCCAGGCCGCGGGCTTCATCGCCGCAGATGCGGCCTTGGTGACCACCCGGCTGGCGAAGCACGCCGGGGCGAAGGCCACCACCGCGTCGCCCACGCGGAATTCATCCACGTCAGCCCCGACACGGGTCACCACGCCCGCCAGTTCCATGCCCAGGGTGGCACCCGCGAAACCGTTTTCCACGGCCTCGTCGGACAGCAGGCCCATGGCGTACATGACATCGCGAAAGTTCAGGCCCACTGCCCGGGGCTGGATCTCGATCTCGTCGCCCCGCAGGGAACGCTCATCGGCAGGCTGCCAATGCAGGTTCTTCAGCTGCCCCGGCATGGTGAAGTCCAGACGGGCCTGGGGCACCAGGGACTTCACCGCCGGCATGGTGAATGGCGCCATGCGCGGAACATGACGCCCCTCCCCGGTCAGAACGATCTCGTCCTCCCCGTCCGGGGTGACCAGTTCATCGCAAAGACGCAGGGCGGCCGCTTCGTCCAGGTCGCACTGCAGGTCGAGCAGGGTACAGGCCAGATCGGGATGCTCGTTCATCAGCACCCGCCCGAAGCCCCACAGGGCTGCCTGGGCGGGATGGCCGACGAAGGAGGAAGCCTCGGCCTCGCCGCTGTCGGTCAGCACGGCGCCGCCACGGGTCACCAGCCAGAGCCGGGTCTTGCCTGCCATCCCCGCGGCCTCCAGGGCATGCACCAGATGCAGGGTGGTGGTGCAGCGCAGGTCCTGCACGGCCATGGGGGCGTCATCTCCGGCCCCCATGCCCAGCATATGCACCACGTGGTCACACTGGCCCAGGGCCTTGGGGGCTTCCGCAACGGCCTGGGCGACGGCTTCGTCGGAGACATCCGCCAATACCGCCGCATCGCCCGGGGGCAGGATGGCTGCCGGGGAGATGCCCCCCAGCACCAGGTGCACGCGCTGGCCCAGGCTGCGCAGCCTCCGGGCCAGGGCCTCTGCCACGACCTTGGACTGGCCTTCGGCGTCCGCCAGCAACATCCAGCCGGCCTGCTCCGGGACCGCCATGGCGTCCGCCTCGGGCGCTGGGGCCTTGGCAAGCACGGCGAATACGCCCATGGCGGAGTCGTCCGAGCCAGGGTCGCGAAGCGGCACGCTGTCCTGGAATCCGCAATCAGACAGCAAATCCATCCACTGGCCGTCGGACATCAGGCTCGAAACGCGACCGCCAGCCTTGCCCGGCCGCCACCAATGCTCATCCAGACCGAAGATGAGGTTTGCCATGGCATCCGGCGCCCGCTCGAGCAGCAGCATCAGGCCGCCCTGGGCCATGCGCTTGCGCAACTGGATGAGGGCCTGGTGCAGGTCCGAGGCCCGATGCAGGACATGCCCCAGCAAGACCACATCGAAAAATCCCGTGCCGGCCTCGGCAGGCAAGGCCAGGGAATCGGCATCCATCTGCACGAAGGACACCCCCGGGAGGGAATTGAATTCCGCTTCCAGTCTGGCCACGGAGGGTTCGTCAAACCCCGCCACCAGATAATCAAACCGATCGTGGGGCAGCAGCGGCAACAACTGTCGCGCCAGGGCGCCATGGCCTTCGCTCACGTCCAGAATCCGCATGCGCCGATGGGATGGCCAGGTGGCCGACAACTGGCCCAGGATGGCCATGGCCGCATGGTTCATGCCGACATAGCTGGGCGAAGCCTCGAAGCACTGCTCGTTGAGGGCGCTTGAACGCAGCGAGCGCCCCAGGGGCTCCGCATCTTGGCCGCCCTCCAGGATTTTCGGCAGGTGGGCTCCGGCTCGCCCGGCGAGCAGCAGTTCCGGCAGGTAGGCGGGGCTTTCCCCCAGCAAGGTGAGCCAGATGTCCTGGGCGGCTGGCAGCGCCTCAGCATCAACGGGTTCCCAGCACCCATCTGCACGCTGGATGACGCCATCCTGTTCCAGCAGTTCCAGCATCCAGTCCAGCACGTTGCGGCGCAGGGTGCCCTGGGGAATGTGGGCATCGACCCAGTCTGTTGCCAGCACCCCGTTCCCGAACTGGGCCACATGCTGGAATGCCTCCCAGGAGAAGGCGCCCACCAGGGCTTCGAAGAGGGGCACGAAGCGCTGGAAATGTTCGCTCCGGCGCAGGCTCGCCTCCTGGCTGATCAAGGCGGACCTGGCGTGGCTTGCCAGGTCGGCGCATGGCGGCGCCGCCAGGGGTTGGTTTCTGTCTGCCCGGGGCATGACCAGGGCGTGGTAACGCCAGGTTGCGGGTTGGTGGGCGCCCCGGTGACCCAACGACGCGCCCCGGAAACGGCAATTCTCCAGGAGGGCTACGGTGGTGCCTGCCTCGTCCAACAGCCAGAAATCCGCCACGGCGGAACGGGGACTGCGTTTCTTGAGGTGGCTCCAGCAATAGGCGACGGGCCCGGCATCGGCATGGAGGCGCAGGCGGCCGACCCCCACTGGCAAGAGGGTGACCTTGCCCCCCGCGGCAATCTCGTCGCGGAAGCCGTCGAACAAGGATTGGAAGCAGGCGTCCAGGATGACCGGGTGCAGCACGTGGGTGGCCAGTTGATCGGCTATGGCGGCGGGCGCCTGGAGGCGGGCAAGCACCCCCTCGTCGTCCAGCCGGGTTGCCGCCACGGCCTGGAAGGCAGGCCCATATTCCAGTCCCAGCCTTTGGGCCAGTTCATAGTGCTCCGCCGCGGAGATGTTCCACTGCGCACCGGCCAAGTCCCGCGGATCGAAACGGGAGACGGGTCGATCCGCCAGGGGTTCGCCCACCAGACGGCCCACCACGTTCAGGCGCCAATCATCCTCGCTGAGCCTTTCCCTGCTCTTGATCTGGAAAGCCCCGTCCGCCGGAGAGAGTTCAAACCTGACCGTGCGCGCGTGCTCACCGTCGAACACGATGGGGGCACGAATCTCCAGGGCCTCGACTTCGTGGTTGTCACCACCAAACCAGAGCCGGGAAGCTGCCAGGGCCATTTCCACATAGCCGCTGGCGGGGAACACCACCGCGCCACCCACCACGTGATCCTGCAGATAGGGCAGCAACTGGGGGTCCAACTGGTTTTCCCAGGCGGCATCCGCGTCCTTGAGGCGATAGCCGAGCAAGGGATGCTCACGATGGCGGTTTACCAGGTCGTAGCCTTCTCCAGTGAGGGTGTACCAGTAGCGTTCACGCTGCCAGGGGTAGGCCGGCAGGGACACCGGATTGGCGGGATGGGGGAACAGGTGCGCCAGGCCAAATCCTTCGTCCAGCAGCAGCAGGGCTCGACAAAGGGCGTCCTGAACCCGCTCCATGCCATCGTCATTGCGCTTGAGGGTGGCGAGGACTCGCCCCTGGACATCCAGGGCCGCGAGGCAGTCGCCCAGGTAGCGCTGCATGATGGCGTGGGGGCTGACTTCAACAAACAGGCGCACGCCATCCTTGATCAATTGGGATGTGGCGGCCTCGAATTGCACCGGCTCCCTGATGTTGCGCCACCAGTAATGGGCATCCAGACGGTCTCCCGGCAGGGCTCCGCCGGTCACCGTGGAAATGAAACGGGTGTGGCCTGGCGATGGCGTCAACCCCTTCAGTTTCGCCATCAGGATGTCCTGGAGGGGATCCATCTTGCGACTGTGGAAGGCGTAATCCAGGTCCAGCAAACGGAAAAATGTGCTGCGCGGCTCCAGGGCCTGCCGAAGCATTTCAAGGCCTTCCAGCTCTCCGGACAGGGTCACCGCCTTGGGACTGTTGATGCCGGCGACCTCGACGCGACCCTCCAGCCCCAGGCGCTCAATTTCCTTGCCGACGTCTGCCGGGGAAAGGCCGACCGCCGCCATCTTGCCCGTACCCCGGGTAGTCTCCTGGGCCGCACTCCGTTCATGGATGACACGGACAGCCTGGGACAGGGACAAGGCGCCCGCTGCCCAGGCCGCTGCCACCTCCCCCACGCTGTGGCCCACGGTCGCATCCGCCTTCAGGCCCTGGCTGTTCAGCATGCGGGTAATGCCCACCTGGATGGCGAACAAGGCGGGCTGGGCCACTTCGGTCAGGTGGAGCCTTGAAACGGACTCCTCGGCCAGCAGTTCCTCCTGGATGGAAAAGCCCGCCAGGGGCTGGAACAAGACGTCCACTTCCTGGACCGCCCGCCTGAACTCGCCGGCTTCGGCCAGCAGGGCCCGCCCCATGCCGAGCCACTGGGCACCATTCCCGGAATAGACGAAGGCCACCTTGCCCGCCTCGGCCAGCGCATCCTCCTGGACCGTGCCGGCACCGGCCTTGCCTTCCGAGAATTCGGCCAGTCGCTGAAGTATCTCCTCCTTGGTCCTGCCGAACACCGCCAGCCTCTGCAACAGGTGCTGGCGTCGGTGGGACGCTGCGTGGGCGACGCTGTAATAGTCACCTTCCTCTTCGATCAAGGTGCGGTAGCGGCCGGCCAGTTCCCGCAGAGCACCAGCGCTGCGTGCCGACAGGACAAGGGGAGGCGTCAACGTGGACTTGACCCGGGCACCAGGCTTGCCCGGAGGAGCTTCCTCCAGCAGCACATTGCCGTTGGCCCCGCCGAACCCGAAGGAATTTACCCCCATGCGCAAAGGCTGCCCCTTGGCCGGCAAGGGGGTGAACGCCTGCACCACCTTGAGGTTCAAGCCTTCGAAATCGATGTGGGGATTCGGCGTTTCTAGGTGCAGGGACGGGGGCAATGCGCGGTGCTTGAGGCACAGCACGGTCTTGATCAGGCCCGCCATGCCCGAGGCCGATTCCAGATGGCCCACGTTCGTCTTGACCGAGCCGATGAATAAGGGCGGGACATCCGGCGAGCGCCGCTGGGCCACCGCCTCGCCGATGGCGGCGGTTTCGATGGGATCCCCCACGGCGGTACCCGTGCCATGGGCTTCTACGTACACGAGGTCATCCGGGCCGATGCCCGCCTGCTGGCAGGTGGCCTGCAGCAGGGTGGACTGCCCTTTGGCGCTGGGGATGGTGATGCCGTTCTTGTAGCCATCGCTGTTCACGCCGCTGGCCAGGATCACGGCGTGGATGGGGTCTCCATCCGCCTGGGCCTGATCCAGGGGCTTGAGGAAGAACACCCCGGCCCCTTCCGAACGCACGTAGCCATCGCCGCTGGCGTCGAAGGCACGGCACCGGCCCCGGGCAGAAAGCATGGACGCCTTGGTGAAGCCGATGAAGGGATAGGGGTGAAGCAGCATGTTCACGCCCCCCACCACCGCCATGCTGGCTTCACCCGTGCGCAGGCTCTTGCAGGCCTGGTGCAGGGCCACCACCGAGGAGGAACAGGCGGTGTCGATGGCCATGCTGGGGCCGCGGAAATCGAAGATGTAGGAAATGCGGTTGGCGGCAATGCTGAGGGTGTTGCCCGTCATGGAATAGGCATCGACGGAACTCAGGTCGTCGATGGATCTCAGGCCATAGTCGGTACCGGAGATGCCCAGGTATACCGCACAGTCGCTGCCAGCCAGTCTTTCAGGGATTTGGCCGCCGTTTTCCAGGGCTTCCCAGGTCAGTTCCAGCAGGAGTCTTTGCTGGGGGTCAAGATTATTGGCCTCACGGGGGGAAATACCGAAGAACGCGGCATCGAACCCTCCGGACTGGTCCAGCACCCCCGCAGACCAGGTAACGCTCTTGCCCGCCTCCTTGCGCTTGGGGTGAGCGTAGAAATTCTTGCCCCAGCGGTTCTCGGGTATTTCCGTTACGACATCCAGACCGTCCTTGAGTACTTGCCAGAAGGACTGCTCGTCATCAATGCCCCCGGGCAGGCGAAACGCCATCCCAACTACGGCAATTTTCATTTATCTGTTACCCCGCCCGGATACCTTGGTTGCTTCCATCCATGAAGCTTCATTGGCTTTTGTCGAGGTTGTTAAATTTGGCAATTCAAGCAGCCCAAAGCCCTTACGCGTTCGGAGCTCATTTTATCGGGTTTGACATTGAACTAACAGTGTAGGGTGGGGCGATGGATGGGAATCGAACCCACGACACCTGGAGCCACAATCCAGTGCTCTACCAACTGAGCTACCACCGCCACCGTAAAACTGGCCTGCCCGACAGGGATCGAACCTGTAACCCCCAGCTTAGAAGGCTGGTGCTCTATCCAATTGAGCTACGGGCAGAATTCCCGCGGGCGTTCGAAGAAATATTACAGCCGGTAACGTCTGGTCGGGGTGAGAGGATTCGAACCTCCGACATCTTGCTCCCAAAGCAAGCGCGCTACCGGGCTGCGCTACACCCCGAAGGCGCGGAAATATACCCGCCCACTGTGGGAAAAGCAATGCCGATACATGCGTCGCTCCGCTAGAATCAGTGTTTTCAGAAGCAAAAATGTTCCTGCCATGACCGCCCGCATCCTCGATGGCAAATCCATTGCCGACGCCCTGATCCAGGATATCAAACGACAGGTGGGCGAGAGGCAGGCGGCAGGGCAGCGCGTTCCCGGCCTGGCGGTAGTCCTGCTGGGCGCGGATCCCGCTTCCAGCATCTACGTGCGCAACAAGCGCCGGGCTTGCGACACGGCGGGCGTGCTGTCCATTTCCCACGACCTGCCCGCCAGCACCACCCAGGAGGAACTGCTGGCCCTGATCAAACTGCTCAACGACGATCCCACCGTGGACGGCATCCTGGTACAGGCGCCCCTGCCGGCCCAGATCGACGACGAGACAGTGGTGGAGGCCATCCGCCCGGACAAGGATGTGGACGGCTTCCACCCCTACAACATCGGTCGCCTGGCGGTGCGCCTGCCCACACTGCGGTCCTGTACGCCCTATGGCGTCATGCGTCTGCTGGAGACCACCGGCGAACCCCTGCGCGGCAAGCATGCGGTGGTGGTCGGCGCATCCAACCACGTGGGCAGGCCCATGGCTCTGGAACTCCTGCTGGCCGGCTGCACGGTGACCGCATGCCATTCCGCCACCCGGGACCTGGCCGGGCATGTTGGCCAGGCGGATATCGTCGTAGCCGCCGTGGGCAAGCCGGAGATGGTAAAGGGCGCCTGGATCAAGGAGGGCGCCATGGTGGTGGACATCGGCATCAACCGCCTCGATGACGGCCGTCTGGCGGGCGACGTGGAATTCGCCGTAGCCAAGGAGCGGGCATCCTGGATCACGCCGGTACCGGGCGGCGTGGGCCCCATGACCGTGGCCACCCTGCTGCAGAACACCCTGGAAGCCGCATTAAAGCACCCTTGAGCTCCCCCTAGCCGAGCCAGGCCTTGATGCGCTCCAGGTCCACCATGCCACTTTCAGGCCTGTCCAAGCGCGTATAAGGCGCATCCATCTCCCCCAGGTCGGTCAACACCGCCAGGGCGCCGGTGAAATCGTGATCCCGGGTGTAGTCGTTCACCGTCACCACGGTGCGCAAACCCGCCCCCATGGAAGCGCGGATGCCGTTTTCCGAGTCCTCGAAGGCCAGGCAATCCTCCGGCTGCAAACCCAGTTGCCCCATGGCCCAGGTGTAGATGTCCGGCGCCGGCTTCTTGGCTGGGACGATGTCCCCGGCGGCGATCACATCGAACCAATCGGGGCCATCCGCCGCCAGGCTGTGGCGCAACAGCGCCGTCACGTTTTCTGGCGTGGTCGTCGTGGCCACTCCCAGGATCAGGCCGGCGGCTCGGGCCTCGGCCAGCAGACGCTTCACGCCGGGTCGCAGGGGAATGCCCCCCTCGGCCAGCATGCGCGTGTAATGACGGGTCTTGGACTTGTGCAGTTCCGCCACCATGTCATCGAAATCGGTGGGTTTGACGTAGTCCGGTCGGAACTTCTCCACGTAGAACTTCATTCTCTCCTTGCCCCCGGTCACCGCCAGCAGCTGCCCATAAAGCGCCACGTCCCAATCCCAGTCCAGGCCATATTCCCGGAAGGCGGCATTGAAGGCGGGACGGTGACCGTCCCGCTCCGTATCCGCCAGGGTACCGTCCACGTCAAACAACAGGGCTTTCAACATAAACATCCTTTCTTTCAAAGGTTTGTGATTCTTCTCAGGGTGAGTACACTTTCAAGTCCATCCCAATGGACGTCTTTCATGCACGCCACCGCCGTACAAAATCCGGACTTTGACCGCCTGTTTGAAGGCACGCTCTATTCCCTGCTCTCTTGGTCCCAACTGGACGCCTTCTGGAAGCGGGTGGACCCCGCTGCTGGCTGGTACCTCTACGCCGTGGGCGAGCCCCGTCCCGAAGCACCTGTCGACGCCGAGCATGTCACCGCCTTCATCCTGCGCATTGACGATCTCCTGCGCAAGGAACATCACGAGGACTACTGCGGCATTGTCTATGCTGACGACCTGGAGACCCCGAGCCTGGTGAAGATCTATGACCCCAACAATCTGGGCACCTCCTGCGGCTCCAGCAAGCACCGTATCCTGCCCGGCTGGGTCATGTCACGCATGCAGCCTTCGGACCTGGATGCCCCCCAGTTCGTGCCCCAGAACCGCAAACGCTGGTGGCAGGGCTTCATGGAGTTCATTGGGGCGAATTAGCCTGGCATCAAACCGGAAAACGCTCCGAGACATTAAAAAAGCCAGCTGGTGAGCTGGCTTTTTTGTGTCCGGCCGGGTTACTCGGCCGTCGGGGCCTCGACCGGTTGGGCCGGCTTGGGCGGCGGTTCCAGGAGAGCCTTGATGGACAGGCGCATGCGGCCTTTCTCGTCCGTCTCGAGGACTTTCACCTTCACGGCCTGACCTTCCTTCAGATGGTCGCCTACCGTAGCCACCCGCTCATGGGCAATCTGGGAGATGTGCAGCAGCCCATCCTTGCCCGGCAGGATATTGACGATGGCGCCGAAGTCCAGAATCTTCAGCACGGTGCCGTCGTAGACCTTGCCCACTTCCACTTCCGCGGTGATGTCTTCGATGCGCTTCTTGGCCAGTTCGCCGGACTCGGTGCTGGTGCAGGCGATCTTGATGGTGCCGGTCTCGTCGATGTCGATCTGGGTGCCGGTCTCTTCCGTCAGGGCACGGATCGTTGCACCACCCTTGCCGATCACGTCGCGGATCTTCTCCGGGTTGATCTTCATGGTGATGATGCGGGGCGCGTACTGGCTCATCTCGTGGGGCTTGGCTTCGGCCTCGTTCATGATGCCGAGGATGTGCATGCGGGCTTCCTGGGCCTGGGTCAGGGCCACCTGCATGATCTCCTTGGTGATGCCCTGGATCTTGATGTCCATCTGCAGGGCGGTGACACCGTCAGTGGTACCGGCCACCTTGAAGTCCATGTCGCCCAGGTGGTCCTCATCGCCCAGGATGTCAGTCAGCACGGCGAAGCGGTTGCCTTCCTTGATGAGGCCCATGGCAATGCCAGCCACATGCTTCTTCATGGGCACGCCGGCGTCCATCAGGGCCAGGGAGCCGCCGCACACGGAGGCCATGGAGGAAGAACCGTTGGATTCGGTGATCTCGGACACCACGCGCAGGGTATAGCCGAAATCTTCCTTGCTGGGCAGCATGGCCAGCAGGCCCCGCTTGGCCAGGCGGCCGTGGCCTATCTCACGACGCTTGGGGCTGCCCACGCGGCCGGTCTCGCCGGTGGCGAAGGGGGGCATGTTGTAGTGGAACAGGAAGCGGTCGTGGTACTCGCCGGTGAGGGCTTCGATGGTCTGTTCGTCACGACCAGTGCCCAGGGTGGCAACCACGAGGGCCTGGGTCTCGCCCCGGGTGAACAGGGCGGAACCGTGGGTACGGGGCAGCACGCCGGTGCGGATGGTGATGGGCCGCACGGTGCGTGTGTCACGACCGTCGATGCGGGGCTCGCCGGCCAGGATGCGGCCGCGCACCACCTTGGCTTCCAGGGCGTGGAACAGGTCCTTCACCACGTTGGCGGCGGTGGTGTCCATGTCCTCGGTGATCATCTCGGAAAACACCCGGTTGCGGATCTCGTCCACGGTGTGCGCGCGAGCCTGCTTCTGGCGGATGGAATAGGCCTGGGAAAGAGCCTCTTCACAAAGCTCGTTCATGCGGTTGATCAAGGCGGAAGGCGTCTCGGGGGCAACCCAATCCATCTCGTCCTTGCCAGCCTCGTCGGCCAGCTCATTGATGGCGTCGATGGCTGCCCGCATCTGCTCGTGACCGAAGACCACGGCGCCCAGCATCACGTCCTCGGGCAGCTCCTGGGCCTCTGACTCCACCATCAGTACGGCGGACTCGGTGCCGGCCACCACCAGGTCCAGCTTGGACTCCTTGAGCTCGGTCTGGGTGGGGTTGAGTACGTACTGGCCATCCACGTAACCCACTCGGGCAGCGCCTATGGGACCGTTGAAGGGCAGACCGGACAGGGTCATGGCGGCGGAGGCGCCGATCAGGGCGGGGATGTCGGAATCCACCTCGGGATTGGCGGACATCACCGTGGCGATGACCTGCACTTCATTGAAGAAGCCGTCGGGGAAGAGGGGGCGGATGGGGCGGTCGATGAGGCGGGAGGTCAGGGTTTCCTTCTCCGTGGGCTTGCCCTCGCGCTTGAAGTACCCCCCGGGGATGCGGCCCGCGGCGTAGGTCTTCTCCATGTAATCGACAGTCAGGGGGAAGAAGTCCTGGCCGGGCTTCACCTCGTTCTTGGCCACCACGGTGACCAGCACCACGGTGTCGTCCATGTTCACCACCACCGCGCCGGTGGCCTGGCGGGCAATCTCGCCCGTCTCCAGGGTCACCGTGTGGCGCCCGTACTGGAATGACTTCTTGACTGGATTCACGCTGTTCTCTTCCTATCCGGTTCTTGGTGTACGGCGACTTACTTGCGCAGGCCCAGGCTCTGGATCAGCTGGGTGTAGCGCTCGGCATTCTTTTCCTTCAGGTAGTCCAGCAGACGACGACGACGGGAAACCATCTTCAGCAGGCCGCGGCGGGAATGGTGGTCCTTGGTGTTGGCCTTGAAGTGGCCGGTCAGGTCGTTGATGCGGGCGGTAAGCAGGGCGACCTGGACTTCGGGCGAACCGGTGTCGGCACCGCCGCGTTGGTAATCCTTAACGATCTGCGCTTTCTGTGCAGTGGTGACAGCCATGGCATTACTCCTATGAAATCGCGTGGCCCGAGGCTTTTCAGGACACGTTCTGGAAAGTCAAACATTGTAAGCTGACCAAAGGGCACCGTTCAAGAAAAAGTCAGCATAAACGGGGCCTTAGATATTGGCCACCAGGCGTTTTGGGGCCAGTTTGCCGTCCATGTTCACCTGGGCCACGCCCAGGAAACACCCATTCGCCCCATAGAGCCGGTACAGTTCGTCCACCGCCAGCCGAGGTTGCCACACGGGCTGGCCATGGGTTAACTGCCACTCTGCCTCCACATCCAGGACCAGGGCGGGCAAGGCATCGATGAGGGCATCCGCCGGCGCCAGACAGGCATCCCTCTGGCCCTCGTCCATGTTGCCCAGGGCCTCCAGAGTCAACGCCTCTTCCACCGAGAAGGCGCCGACCGCGAGGCGCCTCAATCCGGTCAGATGGGCACCGCAGCCCAAGACCTGCCCGAGGTCGTCCGCCAGGGCCCGCACATAGAAACCCTTGCCGCAATGGATTCTCAGGGTGCAGGCATCCCCTTGGAGGCCTTCCAGTTCCAGGTCATGGATCACCACCCGGCGTGCCTTGCGCGGAATCTCCACGCCCTGACGGGCATATTCATACAGAGGGCGCCCCTGATGCTTGAGGGCGGAATGCATGGGAGGGACCTGTTCGATCTCGCCCATGAAGGGCGCCAGGGCTGCCAGCAAGCGGGTTTCGTCCACATCCACCGGCGCCTGGGCGATCACATCACCGTCCAGGTCTCCGCTGGAAGTGCGCACACCCAGTTTCACTTCCGCCCGGTAGACCTTGTCCGCATCCAGCAGGAATTGGGAAAACTTGGTGGCCTCGCCAAAGCACAGGGGCAGGAGGCCCGTCGCAAAGGGGTCCAGTGTACCGGTATGGCCGGCCTTGGCCGCGTTGAACAGTCGCTTGGCCTTCTGCAGGGCGGTGTTCGAGGTGAGGCCGACGGGCTTGTCCAGCAGCAGGACGCCGTCGACCTTACGTTTCATCGTCCTTGTGATGGTGCATGTCTTCCGCCACCGCGTCGTCGATGAGTTTGGACAGATGGGCACCCCGTTCCACGGACTCGTCGTAACGGAAAGTGAGCTTGGGCACGGTGCGCATCTTCATGCGATGGGCCAGCTCGGTGCGCAGAAAGCCCGCCGCCTTGGACAAGCCCTGCAGGGCTCCGGCATGGTCACCTGAAAAGCTGGTAAACCAGACCTTGGCGTGCTCCAGGTCGGACGTAACCTCCACGGCGGTGAAAGTGACCCCGACGACGCGAGGATCCTTCATCTCGCGCATGAGAACGGACGCCAGTTCCTGGCGGATCTGTTCGGCAACGCGGCGGGAACGGGGATTGGTGTTTGCCATGGGAGCAAGAGACGCGTGGCGAAGAAACAGCTACTTCGCCACTTGCCGCCTTACAGGGTGCGGGCCACCTCGACCACCTCGTAGCACTCGAGCTGATCGCCTTCCTCGATCTCGTTGAAGTTCTTCAGGGACAGCCCGCACTCGAAGCCAGCCTTCACTTCCTTCACGTCGTCCTTGAAGCGCTTGAGGGAATCCAGTTCGCCGTCGAACACCACCACGTTGTCCCGCAGCACGCGGACCCGGGCGGCACGCTTGAGCAGTCCATCCAGAACGTAACAACCGGCCACGGCACCCACCTTGGAAATACGGAACACCTGACGGATTTCGGCCAGGCCCAGGGCGTTCTCCTTCTTCTCCGGGGAGAGCAGGCCGCCCATGGCCGCCTTCACATCATCCACGGCCTCGTAGATGATGTTGTAGTAGCGAATGTCGATGCCGGAGGACTCTGCCAGCTTGCGAGCCTGGGCATCGGCGCGCACGTTGAAGCCGATCAGGGCAGCACCGGAGGCCAGGGCCAGGTTGACGTCGGACTCGGAGATGGCACCCACGGCGGCGTGGATGATGTTGACCTTCACTTCGTTGGTGGACAACTTGGTAAGGGCATGGGACAGACCCTCGTAGGAACCCTGCACATCCGCCTTGAGGATCAGGGGCAGGCTCTGCACCTCGCCTTCGGCCATGTTCTCGAACATGTTCTCCAGCTTGGCGGCCTGCTGCTTGGCCAGTTTCACGTCGCGGAACTTGCCCTGGCGGAACAGGGCAATCTCCCGTGCCTTGCGCTCGTCCGGCAGCACCATGACGTCCTCGCCGGCGGCAGGAACTTCCGACAGGCCCTGGATCTCGACGGGGATCGACGGACCAGCCTCGTCCACAGGCTTGCCGTTCTCGTCCAGCATGGCGCGAACCTTGCCGAAGGCTGTGCCGGCCAGGAGCATGTCGCCCCGCTTCAGGGTGCCGGACTGGACCAGGATGGTAGCCACGGAACCGCGGCCCTTGTCCAGGCGGGACTCAATCACCACGCCCTTGGCCAGGGCATCCACGGGGGCCTGGAGTTCCAACACCTCGGCTTGAAGCAATAAGGCGTCCAGCAGGGCATCAATGCCCTGGCCAGTCTTGGCGGATACGTCCACGAACTGGGCATCGCCGCCCCACTCTTCCGGCACCACGCCCTCGTTGGACACTTCCTGGCGTATCTTTTCCGGGTTGCTGCCAGGCTTGTCCACCTTGGTCACCGCCACGACGATGGGCACGTTGCCGGCCTTGGCGTGGTGGATGGCTTCCCGGGTCTGGGGCATGACGCCGTCGTCCGCCGCCACCACCAGGATGACGATGTCCGTGGCCTTGGCGCCCCGGGCACGCATGGCGGTGAAGGCCTCGTGGCCGGGAGTATCGAGGAAGGTCACCATGCCCTTGGGGGTTTCCACATGGTAGGCGCCGATGTGCTGGGTGATGCCCCCGGCTTCGCCCGCCGCCACCTTGGCGCGACGGATGTAGTCCAGCAGGGATGTCTTGCCGTGGTCCACGTGGCCCATGACAGTAACCACGGGTGCGCGGGACTGGAGTTCCACCTCCTTGTGCTCACCGGCGTCTTCCAGATAGGCCTCCGGGTTATCCGTGGGCGCGGGCTTGCCCACATGGCCCATCTCTTCCACCACGATCATGGCGGTATCCTGGTCCAGGACCTGGTTGATGGTGACCATGGAGCCCATCTTCATCAGGGCCTTGATGACCTCGGCAGCCTTCACGGCCATCTTGTGGGCCAGATCGGCCACGGAGATGGTCTCGGGTATCAGCACCTCCCGCACCACCGGCTCGGCGGGAGGGGAGAAGGCAGCATCGTGCTCGGCCTTGTGGTGGCGTGCCTTCTTGGTGCGCCAGCCGTCTCCGCCGTCCACGGCGCCTCGTGTCTTGAGTCCGGGACGCTTTCCGCCACCTTCCATTTCCCGCTGGCCCTTCTTGGCGCCGGCCTTCTCCACACCTTTCTCGGTCTTGACCTTTACAGATGGCTTTACCGCAGGCTTCACCTCCGGCTTGGGCGCCTCGGCAGCCTTGAGCTTGGCGGCTTCCTCGGCGGCCCGGCGGGATGCCTCACGTTCCTGCTTGGCCTTGAGCTCGGCCTCCTGGATGGCGCGCAACTTGGCTTGGCGCTTCGCCTCCTGCTCCCGCTGCTTGCGCTCCTCCTCGGTAAGGATGGACACAGGAGCCGCTGCTTCGGCGGGGGCTTCCGTGACAACTTCCGCCAGAGAGGCTTCTTCCACGACGGCGGGTGCCTCCTCGGGCAAGATCTCTTCAACTGAGGGAGGCTCAACCACCCGGACTTCCTCCACCTCAGGTGTGACGACGGGTTCGGGGGTGGCCGCGGTCTCCTCGGCATGGGCTTCGGCGGCGGCCTCAGTGTGGGAACCCTCGCGCTTCACCAGCACCCGCTTCTTGCGCACCTCAACCTGTACGGTACGGGTACGGCCGCTGCTGTCGGCAGTCTTGATCTCGCCCGTCTGCTTGCGGGTCAGAGTGATCTTCTTCTTCGGTTCCGCAGAACCGTGCTTGCCGCGCAGATAGTCCAGCAGCATGGCCTTGTCCTGATCGGACAGGGCGTCACCGGCCCCCTTCACGGCCACGCCTGCCGCCTGCAATTGTTTCACCAGCAGGGCGGGCTCGACCTTGAGCTCGAGTGCAAATTGTTCAACGTTCATGCTTTCTCCCCGTTCAGCTTCCCGCCAGCAGCGGCGCACGCGCCGTCATGATGAGCTGCTTGGCGCGCTCCTCATCCATCCCGGTGAGTTCGACCAGTTCGTCCACGGCCAGGTCGGCCAGGTCCTCCGCGTTGTTCACCCCCTTGGAAGTGAGCAGGGCGGCGGTTTCATCGTCCATGCCTTCCACGCTCAGGAGATCGGCGGCAGCGCTCTCTACCGCTTCCTCCCGCACGATGGCATCGGTCAGCAGCGCATCCCTGGCACGGGAGCGCAACTCGTTGACCGTATCCTCGTCGAAAGCCTCGATCTCCAGCATCTCGGAGAGGGGCACATAGGCCACTTCCTCCAGACTGGTGAAGCCCTCCTCCACCAGCACCTGGGCCACGTCCTCGTCCACGTCCAGCTTGACCATGAACATCTTGATGAGACCCTCGGACTCCTGCTGATGCTTCTGCTCCGCCTCGTCCACGGACAGGATGTTGATGTCCCAACCGCTCAGTTCGGCAGCCAGACGCACGTTCTGGCCGTAGCGTCCAATGGCAACTTCCACCTGCTCCGGCTCCACCACTACGTCCATGGCGTGTTTCTCCTCATCCACCACGATGCTGGTGACTTCGGCGGGAGACAGGGCATTGATGACGAACTGGGCCGGATCGGGAGACCACAGCACGATGTCCACCCGCTCGCCGTTCAGTTCGTTGGTGACGGCGGTGACGCGGGTACCGCGTACGCCGATGCAGGTACCCTGGGGGTCGACCCTGGGATCGTTGGACTTCACCGCGATCTTGGCACGCATGCCCGGGTCCCGGGCCGCCGCCTTGATCTCCACGATGCCCTCTTCCACCTCGGGCACTTCCAGGCGGAACAGTTCCTTGATGAACTCCGGCGAGGTGCGGGAAAGCACCAGCTGGGGGCCGCGCCCGCCCCGTTCAGCCCGCACCAGATAGGCCCGCACCCGGTCACCCACGCGCAGGTTTTCCTTGGGGATCATCTGATCCTTTTCCAGGCGGCCTTCTATGCGGCCGGACTCGATGACGGCGCTGCCCCGCTCCATGCGCTTGACGGTACCGGACACCAGGCTCTCTTCCCGGGCCAGGAAGTCATTCAGTACCTGCTCCCGTTCGGCATCCCGGATCTTCTGCAGGATGACCTGCTTGGCGGCCTGGGCGCCGATGCGGCCGAAATCCACGGCCTCCACCGATTCCTCGATGAATTCGCCCACCTGGACCTCGGGATCGAGTTCCAGCGCCTCGAAATGGAGGTACTGGCGGTCGGGGAATTCCAGGCCGGCCTCGTCGGGCAGCACTTCCCAGCGGCGAAAGGCCTGGTACTCGCCGGTCTTGCGGTCGATCTCCACACGGATATCCACATCCTCGTCGAGGTAGCGTTTCTTGGTGGCATGGGCAAGAGCGGACTCGATCGCCCCAAACACCACTTCCGGTTCCACGTTCTTCTCGCGGGCCAACGCATCGGCCAACAACAAAATTTCCCGACTCATCGCTTCCTCCGGGTCATGCCCTCTATCTCCGGCGCCAGCCGGGCGGACTCCACCTCGATGAGGGGGATGTCCACCAGGACGCCATCCATTTCCAGTTTCAATACGTCGTTTTCCAGGGACCGCAGCAGGCCGATGAATCGCTTGCGCCCCTCCATGGGCGCATGCAGTTTCACCTGGGCCCGCTGGCCGGCAAAGCGGACGAAATCCGCAGGCTTCACCAAGGGACGGTCCAGCCCCGGGGACGAAACCTCCAGACGGTCGTAATCCACGTTTTCCACCATGAACAACCGCGTCAACTGATTGCTTACCCGGACACAGTCGTCCAGGGTAATGCCCGCCGGCTGGTCGATATACAGTCGCAGCAGGCCACGTCCAACCCGTTCCAGGGCCACCATTTCGTAGCCCATGCCGGTCAGCGTCGGTTCAATCAGTGCTTGCAGGTCCATCAGCCCCACTCGGAACGCCAGAAATAAAAAATGGGCTCAAGGCCCATCCAGAAAACTTTTGGATTATACCTGGCCGGGCGAGGTAGCGCTACTCTCCACCCACGATGCGCTGGAGCTCCACGCGCTCGCCCTGGCTTTCCAGGGTGATGGCCGCCAGCCACGCACCGTCCCCTGGCAGGCCGGCCAGACCACGGTAGCCTGCCCCAGCTGACGACTCCAATACGACCACTTCACGGGCCTTCTGTCCGGGACGCCCCAGGGACAATTGCACCGTTACGCCGGGCACCAGGGAACCCTTGCCGTTCCTGATCAACACCTGGACTTCGTTGGCGTGGTCGGGACGCAGGGTGTCCAGGCCGACCACTTCCACGCGCCAGCCCAGGCGGACCAATTTCTCCTCCATGTTGCGATGGTGGGCGATGCTCTTGGCCGCGTCCTCGCCATGGGCCACCACACCGGCAAATCCCGTATGAACCCGGTTTTGAGAGGCGTTGGGCAACAGCAGGGCAGCCACATCGGGCGGTAACCCCTGGCGGGCCACATAGACGAATCCACCATACAGGACAGTGATTGCCACGAAAAACCCGATCAGCAGCCTGGGCACCCAATGGGTACCATCGCTCCGGGATGCCTTTTCCCCATACAGCAGGTACAGCATCACCGCCACGGTGGGGTAGGCGACGACATGCATGGTGATGGTATCCAGGCCCGGGCCGGTAACCACGGCATAGGCCAGATAGGCAAAGGTGGGTATCCCCGTAGCCACCACGGCGGACCAGAAATTGGACAGGCGCAGGCCCCTACCCAGGGCATACAGGGCGACAGTGAGCATCATGCCGCCGAAGATGGTGATGAGCAGACTCATGGCCGACCTCAGTGTTGGGTGAAGAACCGGGCCGGATCCACCACCTCGCCTGCCTGGCCTGCGCGGATGACGAACTCGAAGTCCGTGGTATTGCGGGCCACCTGGGGAGGCAGGCTGACGCTGGCCTGGATGATGACGCTTTTACCGTTCTTGATCTTCACGCTCTGGAAGTTGCCCAGGTCCAGGGCACCTGCGGGGAGGCCCCGGGCGCTGATGGCGAAGGTTTCCTCCGCACCAGAAATGTTGGTGAGACGGATCTGGTAACGATTGCGGATGGTGCCGTCAGACAGGGTCACGAACAGGGGCTGCCGTATCTGCTGGATGCTGTGCTCGAAACTGGAGCGATGGCCCATGTCATAGACCAGATAGGCCAGCATGAGCACCAGGGTTACGCCATAGCCGATGACCTTCAGGCTCTTCCAGTGCAGCTTCACAGGTCCCGGCTGGGGCTTGGCCAGGTTGGTCTCGGAGTCATAGCGAACCAGGCCATGGGGCCAACCCATCTTGTCCATGATGGTGTCGCAGGCGTCCACGCACAGGCCACATGAAATGCAGGTGTACTGCAGGCCATTGCGGATATCGATGCCCACGGGGCAGACCTGGACGCACAGGCCACAGTCCACGCAGTCGCCATGGCCCGATGCCACCCTCTCCTCCCGGGTGCGCAGCCCGGTGCGGGCGGCCTTGCGGCCCGCCTTGCCTTCGCCCCGCTTATGGTCGTAATGGACCGTCAGGGTTTCCGGGTCATACATGGCGCTCTGGAAGCGGCCATAGGGGCAGATGAAGGTGCAGACGTGTTCACGCAGCATGCCCGCCGCCAGATAGGTGGTGATTGTCAGCACCAGGGTGGTGATGTAGGCCGCTGCCGGTGCCTGGCCTGTGGCCATGTCGGCCAGCAGCGTGGGGGCATGGCCGAAATAGAGCACGAAGGTCAGGGCGGTCCAGAAGGAAAACAGGCCCCAGGCCAGACGGGTGCCCCCCACCTTGAGCAACTTCTCGCGGCTGCTCCAGGGCTCCCGAAACAATCGCATGCGGGCGGGACGCTCCCCTTGAAACAGCTTCTCAAGCCAGATGAAGGCGTCGGTCCACAGGGTCTGGAAGCAGAAGTAGCCGCAGAAGGCGCGGCCCACCAGTGTCGTCATGAAGAAGAGGAACACCGCCGCGATGAACAGCAGCAGGGCCAGCCAGAATATGTCCTGGGGATAGACCGTCAGGTCGAATATCAGGTAGCGACGGCCCGGGATGTCAAACATGACAGCCTGGGATGGTGCATCGGCGCGATTCCAGGGCAGCCAGGGCAGCAGGAAATACACGGCGAAGCCAAGCCACAGCACAGCGGTCTTGAAGCGGCGAAACCCCCCCCGGATGGAACGGGGCACCACGGGGATGCGTTTGAAGTAAAGCTCTTTTGTTTCCACGCTTGGACCTGCTGCGATATCGAAAAGAAAAACCCCGGCAGGCCGGGGTTTTCGCGGACTGGCGCTAGTAAAACCTGGTCAGGTTACTTGCCGCCGCCCAACTCGTGGACATAGACGGTGAGCAACTTGATTTGTTCCGGCTTGAGGCGCCCTTCCCAGGCAGGCATCACGCCCTTGTTCAAACCGGCAGAGATCACACGCCTGACCGCGGCCAGCCTGGCGGCATCATCCGACGCACCGGGCACGTCGGCCCAGAGCCAGACCTTGTCGGTCAGGTTGGCGGAGCCGATATCCTGACGACCCTTGGCGTTGTCGCCATGGCAATAGAAGCAGGCGGCGGCATGGGAGTGGAACAACCTCTCCCCCGTGGCGGCCTTGGCGGCATCGGCCTGGTTGCCGGACAGGGACAGCACGTAGTTGGCCAGGGCATCGATCTGCTCAGCGTTCAGGGCCTCGGCGAAAGGAGGCATGTAGCCACGGCGACCATTGCTGATGGTCTCGTGGACCTTGTCGAAGGTGCCGCCATACAGCCAGTCATCATCGGACAGGTTGGGGAAGAAGCCCACCTTGCCGCCGCCGCCGCTCTGGTGGCAGCCCGCGCAGTTATCGGCGAAGGCGGTCTTGCCGGCGGAGATCACGAAGCTGGACAGCTCCGGGTCCTTGGTGATATCGCCATAGGACATGGACATGAGCTTGTCGTAGTAGGGCTTCTGGGCGGCATAGCCCTCCTGCATCTCCTTCAAGAGCTTGGCACGTGTGTTCCAGTGCCAAGACTCTTCCTGGCCCTCGGCGTTGACGTAGGTCACCTTGTTCATTCCAGGCAGGAAGCTCTTGCCCACGGGCCAGGAGGGATAGATCACCCAGTAGACCAGGGCGAAGACCATGGTCACGTAAAGGCCCCAGATCCACCACAGGGGCAAGGGGTTGTTGTATTCCTGAAGGTCGCCGTCCCAAACGTGGCCGGTGGTCTGCACACCTGAGGTAGAGGCTTGGCTATGGGTATTGTCAGCCATTGGACTTGTCCTTCACTTCGTCGTCGTCATCTAGAAAGGGGATGTGCTTGTGCTCTTCCAGCCGATTGCCTCGCTTCTTGCTGCCGTAGACCCAGAGCACGATGAGGCAGAAGGTCACGAAAAAGATCAAGAGCCCCAGGGGCTTGGTATTGGCCGGATCGGCAAACCACTCCATCAGCGATACTTCACCAGGTCTTCAGGTTTGATCTTGCTGAAGTCCACCATGGTGCCCAGCACCTGTAGATAGGCCACCAGGGCATCCATCTCGGAGACGCTGGATCGGTCGCCGTCAAAGTTTCCTTCCTGGGCCTGGGCCACCAGGTTCTTCTGGGCATCCGGAATATGCAGGGTCTTGGCCACCTGCTCGCCGAACTTTTCCACGTTGCGCTGGTACTCCTCCTGGTTGGCGGAATAGGGCACGCCGGTGGTGCGCTGGGCCCGAAGACGGGCAGCCACGTCGGAGGCGTCCAGCTGGGTGGTCATTAGCCAGGGGTAGTTGGGCATGACCGACTCGGGCACCACGGAGGTGGGCTTGATCAGGTGCTGCACATGCCACTCGTTGGAGTACTTGCCCCCCACCCGGGCCAGATCGGGGCCGGTACGCTTGGAGCCCCACTGGAAGGGGTGGTCATACTTGGACTCGGCGGCCAGGGAGTAATGGCCATAGCGCAGTTGCTCGTCCCGGAAGGGTCGGATCATCTGGGAATGGCAGGTGTAACAACCCTCGCGGATGTAGATGTCACGACCGCGGGACTCCAGGGGAGTGTAGGGACGCACGCCCGGCACATCCTCCATGGTGTCCTTGATGAAAAACAGGGGGGCGATCTCCACCAGGCCGCCCACGCTGACGGCGAGCATGGTCAGCACCAGCAACCAGCCGGCGTTGGTCTCGATTTTTTCATGCTTGAAGTTCTTGAACATTTTCTAACCTCGGGCTTGCATCAGGCGGCGACGGTGGCGGCACGGGTTCCAGCAGCCTCGGCGGCCACACCCTGGCGGATGGTCATGAAGACGTTGTAGGCCATCAGGCACATGCCGGTGAGATAGAACATGCCGCCGATGGCGCGCATGGCGTAGAAGGGATGCATGGCGGAAACCGACTCCACGAAGGAGTACTGCAGGTTGCCGAAGTCATCGAATGCACGCCACATCAGGCCCTGGGAGATGCCGGAGATCCACATGGCCGTGATGTACAGCAGGACGCCGATGGTGGCCAGCCAGAAGTGGGCATTGATCAGCTTGACGCTGTACATCTCGGTTTTCCACAGGCGGGGGATCATGTGGTACAGGGAGCCGAAGGCGATCATGGCCACCCAGCCCAGGGCGCCGGAGTGCACGTGGCCTACGGTCCAGTCGGTGTAATGGGACAGGGCGTTCACGTCCTTCAGGGACATGAGGGGACCTTCGAAGGTGGACATGCCGTAGAAGGACAGTGCCACGATCATGAAGCGCATGATGGGGTCGGTGCGCAACTTATCCCAGGCGCCGGAGAGGGTCATGATGCCGTTGATCATGCCGCCCCAGGACGGCAGCAGCAGCATGATGGAGAAGGTGGCGCCCAGGGTAGAAGCCCAATCGGGCAGCGCGGTCCAGTGCAGGTGGTGGGTGCCCACCCACATGTACATGAAGGACAGGGCCCAGAAGTGGACGATGGACAGGCGATAGGAATAGACGGGACGGCCGGCGTGCTTGGGCACGAAGTAATACATCATGCCCAGGAAAGCCGCGGTGAGGAAGAAGCCCACGGCGTTGTGGCCGTACCACCACTGGGTCATGGCGTCCTGGGCGCCGGAGAACAGGCTGTAGGACTTCATCGTGAACAGATCCACGGGCACGGCGATATTGTTGAAGGTGTGCAGCAGGGCGGTCACCAGGATGAAGGACAGGTAGAACCAGTTGGCCACGTAGATGTGGGGCTGCTTGCGCTGCATCAGGGTGCCGACGTAGACGGCCAGGTAGGCCACCCAGACCACCTCGATAAGCAGGTCGATGGGCCATTCCATCTCGGCGTATTCGCGACCCTGGCTGTAGCCAAGCACGTAGGAGGCAGCGGCGAGGACGATGATGGCCTGCCAGCCCCAGAAGGTGAAGGTGGCCAGGCCGGGGGCGAACAGGCGGGTCTGGCAGGTGCGCTGCACCACGTAGTAGGAAGTGGCGAACAGGGCGGAACCGCCGAAGCCGAAGATCACCGCGCCGGTGTGCACGGGACGGAAGCGGCCGAAGGAGAAGTACGGGCTGTCGAAGTTTAGAAAGGGCCATGCCAGCTCGGAGGCGATGTACACCCCCACGAACATGCCCACCACGGCCCACACGATGGCCATGACGGAAAACTTCTTGATGATGTCGTAGTCGTACTGCTCGTTGGCAGCCGCACCGCTTGCAGACATAACGCCTCCTAGATTACCGCCCGCCCTGATCATTCAATTCAGGGCACCTCAAAGATGCCGGATACCGGATGCCGGAAAACCGAATAAAAAAGCTTCGGGAGTATAGTTCCCCAACCGGGCCGCGGGCAAGTTCACCCTGAGTGCAAAAGGGTGTTCAAGTCCTGGGCAATATCCTGGGGGGGATGGGCAAATGGCAGGTACAGGCGGAGGCGTCCCTGGCCATCAAGAACGTAGCTTCCGGCGGAATGGTCCACCAGATAGCCAGTGGCCCCCGGTTCCACGTGCTTGCGGTACATGACCTTGAACTCGTTGGCCGCCGTGGCCACCTCCTCCGGTGTGCCGTAGAGGCCCAGGAACGACTCATGGAAATAGGGCACGTAGGCCTTGAGTATCTCCGGCGCATCCCGTTCAGGGTCCACCGATGCGAACAGCACCTGGACCTTGTCCGCCGCATCCGGCCCCATAAGCTGGAAGGCCTGGGCCATGTCGGACAAGGTGGTGGGACACACATCCGGGCAATGGGTGTAGCCGAAGAACAGCACCACCAGCTTGCCGCGGAAGGTTTCCAGGGTCACCCGGCGGCCGTTGTGGTCCGTCAGGCTCAGGCTACGGCCGAATTCCGCGCTTGTGATGTCAGTACCCTTGAAGCGGGGAGGTTCTACCTGGCCACCGCAGCCCACCATGAGCAGAGCGGACAGGACCAGACCAATGCAAGCGCGGCGCCCGTCCATGGGTCAGGTCGCGGGCATGGCTGCGGCGGGAAGATCGGCCAGCCTGTATTTGCCAGTCAGAACGGCCTTGGCAAGTTCTTCCAGATTCATCTCGTTCAACAGGGCCAGTATCTTCTTCTTCACCGGCAACCACTTGAAGTGCATGGGGCAGGCGGTGGCGTCGGAGCAATCCTTCAGGCCCAGGATGCAACTTTTGGTGAAGTCCGGCCCTTCTGTCAGAAGCAGCACCTGCATCAGGGAAGTACGGTGCATGCCCTCGCGCAGGCAGAACCCGCCAAGGCGACCCCGAAACGAATCCAGCAGACCATGCTTGCAAAGGTTCTGCAGGATCTTTGCCAGATAGGCGGCCGGAACGTTCAGGCGCTCGGCGATATCCCTGTTCAGCACCGGTTCCCCGGCGGGCTGGGTCGCGATGTAGATCAGGGCCTGGACCGCGTACTGGCTGGTGCGGGAGAGGACCATAAACTCACTCCTTAGGGATTTTTTTGTCCTGAATTATAGCGGGAGGGATTTTCCTGCATATAGGGATTTTGAGACAGGCAGGTATTGATACCATGCCCACAAAAGGGTCTTGGTTTCAGCCCTGGCTCAACAAAGCTTCCAGGCGCTTGGGCGCGAACAGGTCCGCCGCCAACCCCATGTCCCGCCCTGGCTGATAGGGCAATTCCGCCAGCAAGGGTGCGGCCAGCCGCTGGGCCAGGGTCGCCAGGTTTTCATCATGGGCCTGCATGGCAGGGTCTATGCGGTTGGCCACCCAGCCCGCCAGGTTCAGGCCCCGGGCGGCAATGGCCTCTCGTGTCAGCAGGGCATGGTTCAGGCACCCCAGTCGCATGCCCACCACCATGATCACCGGGAGGTTCAGGACAACGGCCAGGTCCGCCATGTCCCCATTTCGGGACAAGGGCACCAGGAAGCCCCCCGCTCCTTCCACCACCACCACGTCCGCCAGGCCGGTCAGCGCCTCATAGGCGACACGGATGCGGGGCAGCTGGATGATCACGCCCTTGTGGTCGGCGGCGATGTGGGGAGCGATGGCCTCGCGGAAGAGATAGGGGTTGACCTGGGCCAGGGGCCCTTCCACGTTGGACGCCGCCTGCAGCTGCAGCACGTCCTCGTTCACCCAGGCACCATTCTGCCACTCGGTTCCCGCCGCCACGGGCTTCATGCCCACGCAGCGGTAGCCCAGGCGACCATAGGCCCTCAGCAAGGCAGCCGCCACCCGGGTCTTGCCCACCCCCGTGTCGGTGCCGGTGATGAAAAAACCATTCATGGGGGATGGGGGATGGGGGATGGGGGATGGGGGATGGGGGATGGCACAGTGTAGCGGTTTTCCCACTTCCTACTCCCCACCTCTCCATCGCTTGTGGAATTCAATCACCCGCCGTCCATCAGCCAATTTGTCCTGTCGCCCGGCCCAGGCATGGCCATACACCACCTCGTAAGTGGCGGGCAGACTGCCGTCGCGGCGGAAGGCCTCGTAATTCCTCGTCAGGGCTGCCCAGGCCGCCTTGCCCATGAGACCGCCGCGCCGGCCTTCCAGCACTGTCTGGCCGCCGATACCCTTGATGTCCCCCAGCACCCCACGCAGATCAGCGTAGGTCAGGGTTATGCGTTCCATCTCCATGACCGGGTTGGCGAAACCCGCCTGCATCAGGGCGTCCCCCACGTCATGCATATCGGTGAAGCGATTCACGTGGGCGTGACGGTCCAGGCCCGCGCTGGAGGCCCGCAATTCCTGGAGGGTGTCCGGTCCCAGGGTGGCGAAGAGGAACAGCCCGCCCGGCTTCAGCACCCGGTTCACTTCCGCGAAGGCCCGGGGCAGGTCCACCCACTGCAGGGTCAGGCTGGACCACACCATGTCCAGGCTGTCCCGCCGCAAGGGCAACTGTTCAAGGTCGGCGCATAGGGGGGTGAGGGCAGAGCGGGAAGCGGTGAGGGGCGCAAGCAATTTGCGCCAGCCACTGGGCCTGCCATGGTGCCGCCGTGCCTGGTCGGCCATGCCGTGGGCCAGGTCCGCGGCCAGAATTCCAGCCTCGGGATACCGGGCCCGCAGGAGGGGCACGCCGAAGCCCGTGCCGCAGCCGGCATCCAGGATGAGGGATGGCCGGATCTTGATCTCCTCCAGGTGCTCAGCCAGGCGGCGGGCCACCTCCTGCTGCAGGAAGGCGGAACGGTCATAGGTGGCGGCGGCCCTTTCGAAGGCACGCCGCACGGATTGCTTGCTTCCCTCAGCCATGCAAAAACTCCGCCACGGCCTTGGCGAACCAGTCCGGATGGGAAATGAAGGGGGCATGGGAAGCGCCTTCATGTCGGGCCAGCCTGGCCTGGGGGAGGTGCTCCGCCAGCCACCGACCCGCATCCACCGGACACAGGTTGTCATGGGCGCCATGGACCACCAGGGTGGGACAGCTCACATCCCTGGCCACGGCGCGCAAGTCCACCGTGCGCAACAGTTCAAGCCCGGCCTCCAGCACAACAGGCAGGGGTTCCCCCCGGGCAAACACGGTCTCCCGCAGGCGGGCCACCACGTTCCGTGCCCCGTCCCCACCCCGTGCCTGGAGAGCCAGGAAGCGCAACAGCGTGGCACGGTAGTCCTGCGCCAGATCAGCGGCGAAACTGTCCAGCACTTCAGGCGCCAGGCCCAACGTCCAGCCGGGCCGGTTCAGGAAGGCGGGACTGGTGCCCACCAGTACCAGTTTCGCCACCTTGCCCGGATGCCGGACTGCCAGGGCCAGGGCCACCATGCCCCCCAGGGACCAGCCCACCAGATTGACGGGGGCTTCCAAGCCAGATGCCACGGCGTCCGCCAGGGACTCGGCGGAATAAGGAGATACCGGGGGCATTACGCCATATCCCGGGAGATCAGGCGCCCGCCCCGGCAAGACGGCCTGGGCCTCGGCCCAGATGCCGCCATGGAGGCCCCAGCCGTGAAGGTAAACCAAAGGATGGGGGATGGAGGATAGGGAATGGGTCATGGGGCCAATTCCCGGAGGGCGGCAACCAAGGTGTCCACGTCGGCCAATTCATGGGTGGCGGACAGGGAGATACGTAGGCGGGCCGTGCCCTGGGGCACGGTGGGGGGGCGTATGGCGGGGATGAGGATGCCCCGTTCCCTAAGCCCTTCCGCCAACCGCAAGGCCTCGGCATTGCCACCCACCACCAGGGGCTGGATGGGGGTCTCCGAGGCCATGAGCGGCCAGGGCAACCCAGACACGCCAGCCTTGAGGCGGGAGATGAGCCGCCCCAGACGTTCCCGCCGCCAGGTCTCGCCGGCAATGAGTTTCAGGCTGGCGGAAACGCCTGCCGCCAGCAGGGGCGGCTGGGCAGTAGTGTAGATGTAGGTGCGGGCCCGGTTCACCAGCCATTCGATGAGGTCGGCGCTGCCTGCCACGAAAGCCCCCGCCACGCCGGCAGCCTTGCCCAGGGTGGCCAGGTAGATCAAGCGTGAAGGGGGAACAGAAGAGGGGTAAGGGTGCGACAGCACACCCTGTCCGTCCTTGCCCAGCACACCGAAGCCGTGGGCATCGTCCAGGTAGAGCCAGGCGTCGTGGCGCTCCGCCAGGGCCAGCAACTCGGGCACGGGCGCCAGGTCGCCGTCCATGCTGAACACCGTATCGCTGGCGATGAGTTTCACCCTGGCCGTGCTGGAGGCAAGCTGCCGATCCAGGGTACCCAAATCCAGGTGGGGGTGGCGCGTGAGCTTGGCCCGGGAAAGCACCGCGGCGTCCACCAGGGAAGCATGGTTGAGCCGGTCCTCGAACACCTCGCCGTGGCGGTCCAGCAGCGCGGGCACCACCCCCAGGCTGGCCATGTAGCCGGTGGAAAACAGCAGGGCCCCGGGCAACCCCACGAAGTCGGCCAGCTCCGTTTCCAGTTCATGGTGCAGGCGATGGTGCCCCGTGAGCAGGTGGGCGGCACCCGCCCCCACCCCGGCGGATTCGACGGCCTCGCGCACGGCCGCCCCGATGGCCGGGTGATTGGCCAGGCCCAGATAGTCGTTGCTGGAGAAGGACAGGTAGTCCCGGCCATCCACCTGCACCCGGACCCCCTGGGGCGTATCCAGCACCCGACGGCGCCGACGCAAACCCTGGGCATCCAGGTCGACCAGGGCGGAGGGAAGTTGTTCCGGCAGCATGGGTCGGCTAAGTAACCGCTGTTGTATTAGTCACCCCGGCACACGCCGGGTTCCAGGAGCCCTGGATGCCGGCCTTCGCCGGCATGACCCTCTTCTCAATGGGCGCAGCGCCGCCCCTGGACCGGCTCCGTCTTCAGGCCCAGCCTGACGAACAGGGCCTCGTCGGCGCTCACGTCCGGGTTGCCCGTGGTGAGCAGCTTGTCGCCGTAGAAGATGGAATTGGCTCCGGCCTGGAAGCACAGGGCCTGGCCCAGGTCCCCCAGTTCCTGGCGGCCGGCGGACAGGCGTACGTGGGAGGCGGGCATGGTGATGCGGGCCACGGCGATGGTGCGCACGAATTCCAGGGGGTCCAGTTCCGCAGTCCTGCCTTCGTCGCACAAAGGCGTGCCGGGCACCTTCACCAGCATGTTGATGGGCACGGATTCAGGCTGGGGGTTGAGGTTGGCCAGCTCCATCACCAGGCCCGCGCGTACCCGGCGGGACTCCCCCATGCCGATGATGCCGCCGCAGCAGACGTGGATGCCCGCCTCCCGCACCCGGGCCAGGGTGTTCATGCGGTCATCGTGGGTGTGGGTGGTGATGACCTGGCCGTAGAACTCGCTGGCGGTGTCCAGGTTGTGGTTGTAGTAGTCCAGGCCTGCCGCCTTCAGGCGCTCCGCCTGGCCAGGTTTCAACATGCCCAGGGTGACGCAGGTCTCCAGGCCCAGGGCCTTCACCTCCCGCACCATGTCTTCCACCGGGCCCAGGTCCTGGTCCTTGGGCCCGCGCCAGGCGGCGCCCATGCAGAAACGGGTGGCCCCCGCCTGCCTGGCCGCCCGGGCGGCATCCACTACCTGGCCCACATCCATCAGTTTCTCCCGTTCCACGCCGGTGTCGTGGCGGGCGGACTGGGAACAATAGCCGCAGTCCTCGGAACAGCCCCCGGTCTTGATGGACAGCAGGGTGGAAAGCTGCACGGCATTGGGGTCGAAGTGCTGGCGGTGCACCGTTTGTGCCTGGAACAACAGGTCATTCAGGGGCAGGGCGAAAAGGGCCTCCACCTCCGCCAGGGTCCAGGTTTTCTTGCTAAGGGGGTTGGACAGGTCAGTCATGCGTGGGCTCCCACTTTCTTCACATCCTCCACTTCCAGGTCCTGCCAATCTTCCCTGCCCGCCCGCCAGACGTCATAAAGGGCCCAGGGCACCAGGACCAGCACCAGCACGATCGCCATGGCGGCCCAGCCGCCGGGAATGTAATCACCGAAGAGCGGAACGATGGGCACCGTGCCCACCACGCCGTAATAGCGATACCCCGCCCACTTGTTGAAATGCCGCACCAGGTGATGGGGATGGTGGGCAATGGAGGCATAGACGAAGATGGAGGCGGCCAGCCAGATCGCCAAGGGCGGCATGGACATGGCCAGCGGCAGGAAGGCCATCTTCTTGTCGGCCACGAACAGGCCCAGGGTGAACAGGCCTACAGCCAGCAGGGTGGTGCCCACTGCCAGCAGGTTGAACAGGCGGGCACTGCGCAGGCTGGAAGCCGCAGGGATCAGGTGCTTGTCGGACACGACGGGCGAATCTCCGGCAAAATCCGGGCAAACGACCGGATAAATACAAAAGGCACCGCATGGTGCGTGGGGGAGTGGCACTTGTCAAATCGCGCGATTCAGTTATTGAACGACTGTCTATTATTTGTTCAGTCCCGTCTTTCCCAACCCTGCCTGCTTTGCGGCGCCACGGTACAGGGCGACCACCTCTGCCCGGGCTGCCGCGACGATCTGCCCCGACTGCCCGAGGGCCGCTGCCCCCAATGCGCCCTGCCTTCCCACGGCGGCGCCGTATGCGGCAACTGCCTGCGCCATGCCCCCGACTTCGACCATACCGAGGCCGTGTATGCCTACGACTTCCCCCTGGATGCCCTCGTCAAGCATTGCAAGTACCAGGGAGCGCTGGAGGTGACGGCATTCTTTGCCCGGGAAATGGCCGCGCAAGTCGCAAAGCGGGACAGGGCCGACGTGATCATCCCCATGCCCCTGCATCCGGACCGGCTGGGGGAAAGGGGATTCAACCAGGCCGCGGAGATCGCCCGCCGCCTGTCAAGGCAGGTTCGGATACCCTGGCTTCCCCAATTTTGCCGAAGGGTGCGTGACACGCCATCCCAGGCAGGTCTGGACCTGAAGGCGCGGCGGCGCAACTTGCGAGGCGCCTTCCTGTGCGACGGGGACCTGACTGGCAAGCGCGTGGCCCTGGTGGACGATGTCATGACCAGCGGCACCAGCCTGAATGAACTGGCCGGATCGGTGAAGAAGGCTGGTGCCGCCAGCGTCACCGCCTGGGTGGTGGCCCGGACCCTGTAGCGTCAGAGCCTCTCTGGCAGGCGTCGGATGGCGTCGGCATTGGTCCAGGAAAAGCACTTGTCCGCCGCCTCCTGCCAGGGCAACCAGCAGTAGTCCAGGTGCTCACGGGGCGAGAGCCGGATCTCAAGAGGCTCCGGCACCACCAGACCAAACACGTGCTCCGTGTTGTGGGTCACCCCTGGGGCATAGCGATGACGCCAGCGCTCGAAGATCTCGAACTCGTACTGGCGCTGCCAGTCCATCAGTTCATGACGCGCTGCCTCCAGGCCCGTCTCCTCCCGCACCTCCCGCACGGCGGTCTGAGCCCAGGACTCGCCAGGTTCCTGGCTGCCGGTCACCGACTGCCAGTAGCCAGGGGCGTCGGCCCGCTCCAGCAACAGCACCCGCAGATCACGGGTATGGATTACCACCAGAACGGAGACAGGAAACTTGTACATGACAGGTACATGGGACGCATGGAATTCACCCTCGCCGCCTGCGCGTGCAAAGAAGGTCAGAACAGTTCCACGTCCGAAGCGTCGCTGCTCAGCTTGTCGGCTTGCTCCTGCTTGGAGTGGACGTACTGCTCCAGGGCGGCCTTCACGTCTCCTGTCTCCAGCAGCTTGTCGAACATGAGCTTTTCATCCTCCATGGAGTATTTGGCCCGAATCTTCTGCTGCAGGCCATGCCAGGCGAAGGGGTTGTACAACTTTGCGGGATCCCTCACCAAGGTGTTCAGGTCCTCCAGACTTCTGCAAACGTGGGACAGGCGCTGGCCCAAGCGGTCGTAGAACTGGAAGGCCACGATGGCCTGCTGCATCTGCCCCGTCACCCCGGCGCCATCCTCCAGCATGTCCTGCTTCACAGGAGAGTCCGGCAGGCTGTGCACCTTTTCCACCAGGGACATGAGATTGCCGTACATGCTGGTGAAGGTGTTGGTCAGCACCTCGACCGAACCGCTGGAATCCTTCATTGCCAACTCGATCTGGGCCACCGCCAGGTTGAGCATGAGGATGGTCTCCCGAACCTGGCTCCAGTCCAGGTCCGGCCTGGCGGAGGAGGAAGGAAATATGGGCGGGCTGTCGTCGTGCATGGTGGCTGGCTTCCTTTCCGATTTGGGTGCCATCTGGGCAACAGGGCAACAGGTCAGCGGCGCTTCCGCGAAGGCGCATCCGGGACCGAGGACTGCCGGGCATAAAGGTTGGTTACGCGGTCCATCACCTCGAGGATGCGTTCGCTGGTAGTGGCCACGTTGGCGGCATACTCGGGCCTGGCCGCCCCTGCCGCTTCCTGCCGCAGGGCCTGGTCGAAGAAAACCCACTGCATGCGGGCCATTTCCAGTTCGCGTTTGATCTGTTCAGTGTTCTCCGGCGCCCGCTCCAGGGCATCCATGGCGCTCAGGAACTCCCGCTTGGCGAGCTGGGCCTCGCTGTCCATGGCGGCACTGCCGATACGCCACTGACGGAACATGTAGAACTTGGCCAGCCGCTGGGACAACATGCGTTGCCGGCCGGCGATGTTCACCAGGCGTCCCAGGCTGGATGTGGACAGCAATTCGAGCTGCGTCGTGCCCAAGTGCGCCACCCGCAGCACTTCCTCGTTGACCTGGGCGATGAGCCGCGCGTTTTCGAGGCCTGGCGTACCAGCCAGCAGTTGGCGGTAGCGTCGCCAGATGCCCTCGAGTTCGGCATAGGTGGACTGGATGTCCGCGGAGGGTGCATAGGCCTTGAGTTCCGCCAGGTGTTCCTGGAAAAGCTTCATGGACGCGTCCAGAATGCGCTGCGACTGGCTGGGCAGGACACTCAGCCCCAACTGACAGTAGGCCTTGGCCATGCGCTGTGACAACATGCGCATGCGGCCGGCCTTGTTGATGGCCTCGTTGAGGGTGGTTATGGCAGCGATGGCAGGCTTGCTCTGCACGACGAGCGCCGCCAACAACCCCGCCCCCCAAGTAAGCCACTGCCTGCGTGTGATGGTCTGCATATTTATCTATTCCGTGTCCTGGTAGGCCCGCCGCGAAAAATACTCCATTTGCTACGTGCAGGACCAGTTGCACGCTGGGAGATATTGCTCCCCGGTCGAATTCACGGGTTTCAGGAAAAGCCTCCTGCCCTTGTCCACCCACCTCTCCCAGCACATCAGGCATAGAGGGGGAATTCGTTGCTGTCTCGGGTCAGCAACTGCATGAGTTTGGGGTGGATGAATAGCTTTTCCTTGCCTACCTTGATTTCCCTGAGCACGCCCAGGCCGACCAGATGCTTCAGGTAGCGGGAGGCGGCCTGGCGCTGGGCGATGTCCTTTTCCACCAGGTTGGCGATGCGGCAATAGGGCTGCTCGAAGATGACATCCACCAGTTCACGGCTGCAGATCTTGCTGGCGCGTTCCCGGACGAAGGTCGTGGTGTGATCCGCCAGCGCGCGGAGGGCGGCGATCTTGGCGGTGGTCCAGCGGGGAGGCTCCTCCACCGCTTCCAGCATGTAGAGCAGCCAGGGCTCCCAGCCCTCTTCACGGGTCACGCCCAGCAGCAGTCGATAGTAGTCGGGCTTGTGGGCGATGAGGTGGCGGCTCAGGTACAGAATGGGCAGGGTAAGCAGGTCTTCCTGGATCAGATAAAGGATATTGATGACCCGGCCGGTGCGGCCGTTGCCGTCGGTGAAAGGGTGAATGGCTTCGAACTGGTAATGGCAAACGGCCATGCGAACCAAGGGATCGATATCGGTCGCCTTGTGCAGGAAGCCTTGCCAGTTGGCGAGCAGGTCGCGCAACCGTCATTCGCCTTACGGCGGGGTATAGATGATTTCACCGGTGCGGTCGTTGGCCAGTTGCGTACCTGGCGTGCGGCGGATATCCATCTCCACGCCCTTGATGGTCCGGCAGATTTCCACGGCCGTGGCCGTGCACAGCGGGCGTTCGGCCAGGTGCGGATAGCCCCGGTGCAAGGCGGAGCGGTAACGCAGTACCTCCTTGGTAGCGGCATCGGCCTGGCCATCGCCATGGGCATGCTGGAACAGTTTGTCCGTGGTGGTGACAATGTTCTCGATCTCGGAACTGTCCTTGGCTTCCAGAAGGGGGATGAGGTTGATCAGTACCGCCTGGTTGGGGATCAGCTCCGCCGCCTGTTTGAGCTCCGCCAAGGGGGCGCGCGCCGTGATGCAGCGCTTCAACACCGTCTTGGTTTCCAGCTCCCGAGCCGGCGGCAAAGCCGGCAGATCGTTATTGGGTTTTTCGGCATGCCAGGGCCTATCGGCTGCGGTCATGATGACGAATTTCGCTTTTGTCGACAGGTAAGACGCTTATGTCGCCGGCAACGACAGCTCAACGGAACACGTCGATATATTTTGATCTCTGCGACACGTTTTGAACTTGTATCGCCCACGGCAACATGACAGATGAAAACGCTGAAACTTCCTGACATGTGGAGAGGCCAGCCAGCACCTTACTTTGCTACCCGCCCATCCTTCCCGGCACAGTAAAATGCCTCTCCCCACGCCAGACACTGCACTGTGACCGCCGATCTCGCCCAGCACACCCCCATGATGCAGCAATACCTGCGCATCAAGGCCGATCACCCGGACATGCTGGTGTTCTACCGCATGGGGGATTTCTACGAGCTGTTCCACGATGACGCGGAGAAGGCGGCCCGGTTGCTGGACATCACCCTCACCACCCGGGGGGCGTCGGCGGGGCAGCCCATCCGCATGGCCGGGGTGCCGTTCCACGCGGCGGAGCAATACCTGGCCCGTCTGGCCCGGCTGGGGGAGTCCGTGGCCATCTGCGAGCAGATCGGCGACCCGAAGACCAGCAAGGGGCCGGTGGAGCGGCAGGTGGTGCGCATCGTCACCCCGGGCACGGTAACCGACGAGGCCCTGCTGGAGGACAAGACCGATCCCCTCATGCTGGCCATCGCCCCCGGGCGGTTGGAGGGCAAGGCCATCCTGGGCCTGGCCTGGCTGACCCTGACCAGCGGCCGTTTCGCCGCCAAGACCGTGGCCCCGGACCGCCTGGGGGCCGAACTGGTGCGTCTGAACCCCAGCGAGATTCTCTTGCCGGAGGGGTTTGCCGACCTCGCCCTGGACGCCCTGAAAGCCGCCCTCACCCGCCGGGCGGACTGGCAGTTCGACGGAGAGCGGGGCCACCGCCTGCTGTGCGAGCACTTCGGCACGGCGGACCTGACCGCCTTCGGCCTGGAGGACTCCCCCCTGCTCCAGGCCGCCGCCGGGCTGCTGCTGGACTACGCCCGTCACACCCAGCGCACCGCCCTACCCCATGTGACCGGCTGCCAGGTGGAACAGGACAGCGAATACGTGCTGCTGGACGCCGCCGCCCGCCGCACCCTGGAAATCTCCGAAACCCTGCGGGGGGAAGCGGCCCCCACCCTGTTTTCCGAGCTGGATGCCTGCCGCACCGCCATGGGCAGCCGGCTCTTGCGCCACTGGCTGCATCACCCCCTGCGGGACCGGGCCCGGCTGGCCCGCCGCCAGGGGGTACTGGCGGCCCTCATGGACGCGCCCTCCTGCTGCGACGCCACCCGGGAAGTGCTTAAGGGCACGGCGGACCTGGAACGCATCGCCGCCCGGGTTGCCCTGAAAAGCGCCCGCCCCCGGGATCTGGCAGGCCTGCGGGACGGCCTTGCCCGGCTACCGGCCCTGGCTGCCGCCCTGGCTCCGGCGGGCCCGGCCCTGACCACACTGACGGACCGGTTCGCTTTTCCCGCCCTCCCCCTGGACCACCTCACCCGGGCCCTGAAGCCGGAACCGGGCCTGGTGCTGCGGGAAGGGGGCGTCATCGCCGATGGCTTCGATGCCGAACTGGACCAGTTGCGCCAGCTGCAATCCGGCTGCGGCGAATTCCTCATGCAAATGGAGCAGCGGGAGCGGGAACGCACGGGCATTGCCAACCTGCGGGTGGAATACAACAAGGTATCCGGCTTCTTCATCGAAGTGAGCCGGGCCCAGGCGGACAAGGTGCCGGCGGACTACCACCGGCGCCAGACCCTGAAGAACGTGGAACGCTATCTCACCCCGGAGCTGAAGGCCTTCGAGAACGACTACCTGTCTGCCGCCGAGCGGGCCCTGGCCCGGGAAAAGCTGCTCTATGAAGCCCTGCTGGAAGACCTGGCCGGCCACATGAACGCCTTGCAGCGGGTGGCCCGGGCGGTGGCGGAAGCCGACCTGCTCACCGGCCACGCCCAACTGGCACGGGAACGGCGCCACGTCATCCCGGCCTTCAGCGACACCTGGGGGATCAGTATCCAGCGGGGCCGCCATCCGGTGGTGGAACCCCGGGTGGAAGCCTTCATCCCCAACGACCTGGACCTCAACCCCACCCGCCGCATGCTGCTCATCACCGGCCCCAACATGGGCGGCAAGTCCACCTACATGCGCCAGGTGGCCCACATCGTCCTGCTGGCCTGCTGCGGGTTGTGCGTGCCGGCGGAGTCGGCGGTGATCGGCCCCGTGGACCAGATATTCACCCGGGTGGGCTCCTCCGACGACCTGGCCGGCGGCCGTTCCACCTTCATGGTGGAGATGACCGAGACCGCCGGCATCCTCCACGGCGCCACGGAACACAGCCTCATCCTCATGGACGAGATCGGCCGCGGCACCTCCACCTTCGACGGCATCAGCATCGCCTGGGCCGTGGCCCGCCACATGGCGGAAAAGACCCGGGCCTACACCCTGTTCGCCACCCATTATTTCGAGCTGACCCAGCTCACCCAGGAATTCCGCACCCTGGCCAACGTGCACCTGGACGCGGTGGAAACCCCCTCTGGCCTCACCTTCCTGCACGCGGTGGAGGAAGGCCCTGCCTCCCAGAGCTACGGCCTGCAGGTGGCCAGGCTGGCGGGCGTACCCGGCATCGTCATCACCGCCGCCCGGCGCAAGCTGGTGCTGCTGGAGAACATGCAGGTGAGCCAGGCAGGCCAGGGTGACCTGTTCGCCCCGCTGCCGGCCCCGGTACCCGTGGCCTCGCCCCTGGAGGACAGACTTGCAGGCATCAGCCCGGATGGCCTGTCCCCCCGGGAGGCCCTGGAAATCCTCTATGAACTCAAGGACATGGCTGATTCGTCGTCATGATCCCTGCTGGAACAGATCCAAAATAGAGCATTAGGAGCGAGACATGTCCGACAACGACACCTCAGGCGCCGCCTGCATCCCCCGGCGGCCACCGGATTACAGCCATGTCCAGGTCATCGACCTGCAACCGGACCCCATGCCGGACGATTACCGCGCCGCCATGAAGCTGGCCGCTGAAACCGCCGAGCAAACCATCGGCGAGCACATGCTGATTTCCTGGTACGACCGTGACCGGGACTTCGAATCCCCCCAGCACAGCAGCGAATGCCACCAGGACAGCGCCGTGCCGGGCTACGTGGACTATGGCCTGAACCACGGTGCCCGCCTCAAGGTGGACATCGGCGCAGGGCGCTTCGTGTTCTTCTTCATGCCCCTGGATATGGAGTAAACCCTGGAATGAGCCGAACCACCTACGAGGAACTGGTGTGGCAACTCTCCCGGCTGCCTGGCGGCATGGAGGCAGCGATACCCGATTTCTTCGGCCAATTGCTGGCCAAACCGCCCGAGTCCACAAAGGAAGGCGAAATATGGCACCTGCAGGACGGCGCGATGCTGGAATTGAGGCAAGGTGCTTTCGGCGTGCACTTGCCGGCCGGACACACCGCCATCGCCCCCCTGCCCCAGGCCTTGCTGGACGAGGCTGCCAAGGCCGGCGTATCGCCCCTGCTCCTGGGCCTTCTGGCGCTGGCCACCGGGGACGTGGACGGGGTCCGCCTGTTGAAGCGGCTGCTGCCCAGGGTGGATGGGGCGGCCAAGGATCTGATGCTGATGACGGTGTGCCGCCTGTGCGGCTGAAAGCCACCCGATAAGGGGATGTCTAGCGCCAGGGGAACACGTTGGCACCCGCCTGGATCAGGCTTGCGGACAATACCCGGGCGCCCAGCATGTAGACCCGTCCCACCTGACGGTCATCGCCGGAAGCGGAATACTCGAAGGCGAACTCCCTATAGAACCGGGCGCGCTGGTTCTCGTCGCGACGCAGGCTCATCTTTCGAAGGGAAACCGAGGCGTCCAGAAACTGGACCCCGGCCTGGGCGCAAGCCCTCTGGGCGGCCACCAGGGCCAATTCCCTTTTCTGCAGGCCATCCCACCAGTGCCAGGCCAATATGGCCAGCATGGCGAACAGACCCAGTTCCAGGGTCATGGCTGGGGCGGCAACTCGGAACGGACAGGGGGGCGCAGCAGGGCACACACGGGTTCCTGGCGGCGCCGACCGAACGGAGTGCCGACGGCCTTGGGACCCATGCTTGCCGGGGAACAGGCTGATGCAGCAGCCATCACGGGCGCCTTCGCCATGGGAGGCGGCGCGATCTCGGGCAGGGCGATGGCATTCAGGTCCCGCTTGATGAAGCGTTCGATGCCCGCCAGCAGCTTGTCCTCCTCCGGCGCAACCAGGGACACGGCCAGGCCGGAAGCACCGGCCCGGCCGGTACGGCCGATGCGGTGCACGTAGTCCTCGGGGGAATAGGGCAGCTCGAAATTGAACACGCAGGGCAGCTCGACGATGTCGATGCCCCGGGCGGCGATGTCCGTGGCCACCAGCAGTTGCACCTTGCCCTGCTTGAAGCCGTCCAGGGCCGCCAGGCGCTCCACCTGAGCCTTGTCGCCGTGGATGATGCCGGTGGACACGCCCCGCTTCTGCAGGCGCCGGCCCAGCTTGTCGGCGGCGATCTTGGTGCGGGTGAACACCAGGGCCTGGCTGATCTCCCGGGCCTTCACCACCCGCACCAGGGCCTCCAGCTTGTCGTCCTCCTTCACCTTGTGCACCACCTGCTCCACGGTCTCGGCGGCGGTGTTCTTGCGCGCCACCTCCACCTTGAGGGGGTTCTGCAGGAAGCTTTTGGCCAGGCCCACGATGCTGTCGTCGAAGGTGGCGGAGAAGAGCAGGGTCTGGCGCTGCTTGGGCAGCAGGTCCAGGATGCGCTTCAGGTCCGGCAGGAAGCCCATGTCGAGCATGCGGTCCGCCTCGTCCAGCACCAGGAACTGGACCTGGGAAAGCTGCACCGACTTGCTGCCTGCATGGTCCAGCAGGCGACCGGGGGTGGCCACCAAGACCTCCAGGCCAGCCTTCAGGGCAGCTTCCTGGGGTTTCATGTCCACGCCGCCGAACACCACGGTGCCGCGCAGGGGCAGGTGCTTGCTGTAGGCCACCACGGATTCATGCACCTGGAGGGCCAGTTCCCGGGTGGGGGCCAGCACCAGGGCCCGTACCGGGTGGCGGGCGGGGGAAGCGCTGTTGTTGGCGTGGGGCAGCATCTTCTGCAGCAGGGGCAAGGCGAAAGCGGCAGTCTTGCCGGTGCCCGTCTGGGCTTGAGCCATGAGGTCCCGCCCGGCCACCACCAACGGGATGGCCTGCTTCTGGATGGGCGTGGGAATCTTGTAGCCCATCTCGTCCAGGGCCTTCAGGATGGGAGGGGCCAGACCCAAATCGGCGAAAGTGGTGGCCACTTCCAGGGCTGGTGCGTTGTCCGCGTCTATCTCCATTGCTTGATCCGTCAAATTTCCCGCCAATCTAATCCGTCATCCTGGTCCGCCACGGCGATCCAGTCCGGGGTACATCCCATCACACCGGCCAAGGCGTTGCGCGCCAGGTCGGGACTATTGTTTTCCTGGGACAGGTGGGCTGCAACCACATGCCTCAGTCGCGCGCCCTGGACCTTGCCCAGCAGCGCGGCGGCGGCCTCGTTGTCCAGGTGCCCATAACGCCCCAGGATGCGGCGCTTCAAGCTTGTAGGATAGGACCCTGCCTCCAGCAAGGCCACATCATGGTTGCATTCCAGGGCCAGGGCGTCGCATTGCATCAGCACCGCCTCCATGTGGGGCGTGACATGTCCCGCGTCCGTCAGCAGCCCGAATTTCACAGCTCCGTCCGAAAACAGGAACTGCAGGGGTTCCCTGGCGTCATGGGGGACGGGATAGGGCGTGACCTCCAGGTCCCCCAGGGCAAAGGCCGAATGATCCAGGATGACTTCCACGTTATCCGGACCCTCGCCCATGGCATCCAGCATGACCTGGCTGCCATGGCTGAGCCACACCGGGCATGCCGCCTTGCCGGCCAGCTTGGCGGCACCCCGACCGTGGTCGCTGTGTTCGTGGGTCACCAGGATGGCATCCACCTCCTCCACGCCCACGCCCAGGCGGGCCAGCCGCTTGACCGCCTCCCGGGGTCCGAAGCCGCAGTCCACCATGAGGCGGGTCTGGCCCGCCTGGACCAGCCAGGCATTGCCCTTGCTGCCACTGCCCAGGCAGGCGAACCGCACTATTTCAACTGCTCATAGAGCAGGGTGGCGATGCGGGCGCCAGTTTCGTTCCTGGCCGGCTTGCCGTCATCCATGTACACCTCGGCCTGGGACCGGGCGTCGTCGCCCTTCACCCGAATCTGATAGCGCAGGGCCTGGGCCTTCTTGTCGTCGCTGCTCCAGAAGGCCAGCTTGGAAAGGAAGCCTTTCTCCTTCCTGGTGTTGGCCTCGGGATCGGCGTAGCGCACGTAATACACGCCGGCGGCCCGGTCCCGGTCCTCCACGGTGAAGCCGATGCGGTCGAGGGCCAGGCCTATGCGGCGCCAGGCACGATCGAAGGGCTCGGGCACCGTGATGCCAGGCACCGCATCCCCCCCCTTGACCAGGGAAGACTGGGGCGGCGATCCCTTCTCGGCCAGGAGCGTCTGGGCCCGGGCCTCTTCCACGCCGAAGCGCACCATGAGGCGGCGCAGCATTTCCGCCTCCAACTCCGGGTCTGCCGGGCGGGGCTGCCATACGGTGCGCCCCTGTCCCTGGTCACCGCCGGACTGGGTACCCTCAAATACCTCAATCATGCCCCGGTGGCTGATGTAGATCTCTGTGATGCCCTCTGACGTGGTCTCCAGGCGGGTGCGGAACTTGTCCCGCTCAGCGGTGGAATAGACGGAGTCCATCACCTTGCCCAGCCAGTTGCGGATCGTGTCCTGGGGGATGTTGGCCCGGTTCTCGGCCCAGTCTGTCTCCATGACACCAGCCTCGGGAGACTCCAGGGCAATGATGAAACCCAGTTCCTGCCAGAACTCCTTCACCAATGGCCAGACATCCCTGGCGGGCAGTTGCACCGTCATCCAGCGCTGGCTCCCGGCCCGCTGGATACTGACTTTATCCACCTGGGGCAGCAGGCCCTGGCTGCCCTGCTGGGGCTTGGCGCCCCGTTCCTTGTCGTAGGCCGAGAAGGTGGCGGAGCCCTTGGGATTGATGTCCGGGACGGCGAAGCGGTTGTCGCCGGCGGGCATCACCAGGTCGGGCGGCGCTTCAAGGGGAGGCAGGCTGCCGGCGGACTTGTAATCGATCTTCTTGCCCTCCAATACCGAGCAACCGGCCAGGGACAAGGACAGGACAACCAGCGGGGCAATGGAACGCATGACGGGGAACCTCACGGTGAATCAGTCTCCTAGAGTGAACCGGCTTCCCGGAGCGCGGCGCGCAGGGTGCCGTGATGGGCGGCGGAGAGCGGGACCAGGGGCAGACGGATGCCGCCCTCCATGCGTCCCATCTCGGACAGGGCCCATTTCACGGGAATGGGATTGGCTTCCACGAAGAGCTTCTGGTGCAGGCCCAACAGCCTGAAATTGATCTCCCGCGCGGTGGCCAGGTCGCCGGACAGGGCGGCGGCGCACATCCGGTGCATCAGGGCCGGCGCCACGTTGGCGGTGACGGAGATGACGCCCTTGCCCCCCAGCAGCATGAGCACCATGCCACTGGCGTCGTCACCGCTGTAGACCGCAAAGCTGGCCGGGGCCCGCTTGATCAGGTCCGAGCCCCGCTCGATGTTGCCCGTGGCGTCCTTGATGCCGATGATCCCCGGCACCTGGGCCAGGCGCAGGGCCGTATCGTTGCCGATATCGGCAACGGTGCGCCCCGGCACGTTGTAAAGCATGAGGGGCAGGTCCACAGCTTCGGCGATGGTCTTGAAGTGCTGGTAGAGCCCTTCCTGGGTGGGCTTGTTGTAGTAGGGCGCCACGGACAGTCCCGCCGCCGCACCGGCCTTCCTGGCGCAGCGGGTCAACTCGATGGCCTCGGCGGTGGAATTGGCGCCAGTGCCGGCAATGACGGGGACACGGCCAGCGGCCTGCTCCACCGCGGCGGCGATGAGGCGGCAGTGCTCTTCCATGTCCACTGTGGGGGATTCACCCGTGGTTCCAACGATAACCAGGCCATCGGTCCCCTGCTCCACGTGCCAATCGACGAGGGCCCGGAAGCGGGGCATGTCCAGGCTGCCATCCGGCTGCATGGGGGTTACAAGGGCGACGAGACTGCCAGTAAACATAGAGGACCACGTAATTCGCAAAGTGCTGATTTTAACCGAAAGTCCTTACGAAAACGGGGTACTGTCAGGGCGGGTACCAGATTCAGAGACGCCGGGCACAGATGCGCTGCACGCACCGGCGCTGATCGGGTTCCTCCACGTCCTCGTAGGCCAACACCCGCAGCCGCCCCCTCACCAGTTCCAGAAGCTCTCCCGGCAGGAGCAGATGGGACGGGTTACGGGGCCGTCCATACCTGGCCTGGCCCATGGAAAAGGTCTCATAGAGCAGCACGCCGCCTGGGGTAATGGCTTCCAGCAAGGGCCCGAAGAGGGGACGGTGCAGGTAATTGGTCACCACCACGGCCGCGAAGCACTCTCCCGGCAAGGGCCAGGCGGCGCCCTCCAGGTCGGCCCGTAGCCATGACACGCCCGGCTTGCCCTGGTGGGGCAGGGAAAGGGACAGGTCGATGTCCACGGCGGTCACGGCATGCCCCTGGTCCGCCAGATAGATGGCGTGGCGCCCCGTGCCGCAGGCAAGATCCAGCACGGCGCCACCGGGCTGGATCAGTCCGGCCCAGCGGGCCACCCAGGGGGAGACGTTCAGCATCTCACTGGCCCGCCACTCCACCCATGGCCTTGATGCCCGTGGACAGGGCGCGCCCCCAGAGCTGCTCCAGACTGGCGGGCAGGTAGACCATGGTGAAGTAGAGCACCAGGAAGCCCGCCCCCAGGGTGAGGGGGAAGCCCACGGCGAAGATGTTCAACTGGGGCGCGGCCCGGGTCATCATGCCGATGGTCAGGTTGGTGGCCAGCAGGGCGGCCGTCACCGGCAGGGCGATGTGCAAGCCGGTCATGAACAGGGTGCCGCCCCACTGGGCGATGCCGGCGAAGCCCGCGGCCCCCAGGGATGCGCCGATGGGCACGTCCACGAAGCTTTGGGCCAGGGCGCCGATCACCACGTGATGACCGTTGGAGGCGAACAGCATCAGGGCCGAGGTCAGGACCAGGAACTGGGAGACCACCGGGGTCTGGGCACCGTTGATGGGATCGAACAGGGTGGCGAAGGACAGGCCCATCTGCAGCCCCATGATCTGGCCAGCGAACTCCACCGCCGCGAACACGATGCGCAGGCAGAATCCCAGGGCCGCGCCGATGGCGATCTGCTGCAGGAGCACCAGCAGGCCGTCGCCGGACATGAGGGATATCTGCTGGGCATTGGGCAGAATGGGCGCCACCGCCACCGTCAGCACCAGGGCAGCGGCCAGGCGCGTGCTCATGGGGGCGGCCCGGTTGCCCAACAGGGGGTCGAAGAACAACCAGGCGGCGATGCGCGTGAAGGGAAACAGGAACAGCGCCAGCATCCCATCCAGATCCGCGCTGTTCAGGGTAAACATCAGCCGATCAGGGTGGGTATGCTGCCGATCAGCCGGACCACGTAATCCACCAGCAACTGCAAGGTCCAGGGGCCGATCAGCACCAGCACCACGAACATCACCACCAGCTTGGGGATGAAGGTCAGGGTCATTTCGTTGATCTGGGTGGCGGCCTGGAACACCGAGACCAGCAAGCCCATGAGGAGGGAGGCCAGCAGCAGGGGGCCGGCGGCAATCATGGCCAGTTCCAGGGCCTGGCGGACGATGGCGACGACGGTATCGGGCGTCATGCCTGGAAGGTCGCCACCAGGGAGGCGATGAGGAGGTTCCAGCCGTCCGCCAGCACGAACAGCATGATCTTGAAGGGCAGGGACACCAGCACGGGCGAGAGCATCATCATGCCCATGGACATGAGCACGCTGGCCACCACCATGTCGATGATGAGGAAGGGGATGAAGACGATGAAGCCGATGGTGAAGGCCGTCTTGATCTCGCTGATGACGTAGGCGGGCACCAGCACCTTCAGGGGTGTCTCTTCCGGGCTGTTCAGGGCGGGGATCTTGGCCAGGCGCACGAACAGGGCCAGGTCCTCCTGGCGGGTCTGCTTGAGCATGAAGTCCTTGAAAGGCTGGGCGCCCCGGTCCGCGGCCTCCACCAGGCTGATCTGATTGTCGGCATAGGGCCGCCAGGCGGTTTCGTAGACCTTGTCGAACACCGGGGCCATGATGAAGAAGGTGAGAAAAAGTGACAGGCCGACGATGACCTGGTTGGGAGGGGCAGTCATGGTGCCCATGGCCTGGCGCAGCAGGGAAAGCACGATGACGATGCGGGTGAAGGCGGTCATCATCAGCAGTGCCGCCGGCAGGAACGTCAGGGACGTCAGCAGCAGCAGGGCTTCCAGGCTGAAGGTGTAGTTGGTGGTGCCGCCCGGTCCGGGACTGCTGGAGAAGGCGGGTATGCCAGGGGCGGCCCAGGCAAGGGCTGGCAGGGCCATGCCCATCAACAGCGACAGCCAGCGCAACTTAGCCATGCTCAGCCCGGCCGTCGGGGCAGGAAGTCTTTGAGCTTGTCGGCGAATCCCTGCACACCCCCCGTCAGGTCGCCGGAGGCGGGGGGAACGTAGCCGGCAGGGCGGGGCATGTCGTGCAAACGGGTCACCTGGCCTCCGCCCACGCCCAGCAGCAGCCAGGTGTCTCCCACCTCCACCACCACCAGGCGTTCCCGGGGGCCCAGCATCACGCCCCCCACCACCTTGACCACCCCCTGGGCACCCGTCTGGCCGGGGGAGAAGCGGCGCAGGAACCAGAAGAACCCCACCAGGGTCGCCAGCACGATGGCCAGGCCCAGCAACCCCTGGAACAGGGCACCGAAGGTCGAGGTGGCAGCCACCGCCGGCAGTTCACCGGCAGCGTGGGCAACATGGCTGGCGCAGGCCAGCGCCGCGCAAAGGGCGGCGGCGGCACGGTAAAAGAAGGTCATTTGTTGATGCGGCGGAGTCGTTCGGCGGGGCTGATGATATCCGTTAACCGGATGCCGAATTTGTCGTTTACCACCACCACCTCACCCTGGGCGATCAGGCAGCCATTCACCAGCACGTCCATGGGTTCGCCCGCCAGACCGTCCAGCTCCACCACGGAGCCCTGGGCCAGTTGCAGCAGGTTGCGGATGGCGATCTTGGTGCGTCCCAGTTCCACCGTGAGCTGCACCGGAATATCCAGGATCAGGTCCAGGTTGTTGGCGGCGGGGGGAACGTTGTCGGAGGTGAGGTTCTGGAATATCTGGGCCTGCTGGGGGGCGGGCGAGGCCGCCTGGGCGTCATGAGACTCCTGCTCCGCCAAGGCGGCGGCCCAGTCATCAGCGCCGCCATCGGCGGACTGTTCGCTTGTTTCCTGTTCGGCCAGAGCGGCCGCCCAGTCGTCAGCGGAGACGTCGTCCTGTTTCTGCGCTTCCTCGCTCATACCTTGCTCCCGGCGCAGGCGATCCGGTCATCCCCCTCCAGCACCTTGGAGACCTTCAGGGCCAATTGACCATTCTTCTGCCCGTAATGGCAACGGAACAACGGGATGCCATCCACCTGGGCCACCACCGCCTCCGGCACATCCAGGGAAATCACGTCCCCCAGTTTGAGATCCATGATCTGGCGCAGGCTGACGGCGGTGTATCCCAGGTTTGCCACCAACTCCACTTCCGCGTCCTGGACCTGGAGCGTCATCTGGTGCACCCAGCGCTCGTCCGCCTCGGCCCTGTCCGCCTGCATGGTACTGGTCATCTGGTCCCGTATGGGTTCAATCATACTGTAGGGCATGCAGACGTGGAAATCGCCGCCGCCAGAGCCCAGCTCGATATTGAAGGTGGTGACCACCACCACTTCCGTGGGCGTGGCGATGTTGGCGAACTGGGTGTTCATCTCCGAACGCACGTATTCGAACTTCACCGGATAGATACTGGCCCAGGCCTTCTCCATTTCCTCGAAAACCACTTCCAGCAGTTTCTTGATGATGCGCTGCTCCGTGGCCGTGAAGTCTCGCCCTTCCACGCGCATGTGGTAACGGCCGTCACCGCCAAACAGGTTGTCCACCACCAGGAAGACGAAATTGGGGTCCATCACGAACAAGGCCGTGCCCCGCAGGGGCTGCACATGGACCATGTTGAGGTTCGTGGGGACGATGAGGTTGCGCACGAACTCGCTGTACTTGATGACCGTCACCGGTCCCACCGAGATTTCCGCCGTGCGCCGGATCAGGTTGAAAAGGCCGAGGCGGAAATTTCTGGCAAAACGCTCGTTGATGATCTCCAGCGTGGGCATGCGCCCCCGCACGATGCGTTCCTGCCTGCCGATATCGTAGGCACGAACCCCCGCTCCTCCCGCATCGGACTCGGCTTCCTCCGTCTCGCCGGTCACGCCCCTCAGGAGGGCATCAACTTCTTCTTGGGAGAGGATATCGTCCGCCACATGCCTCCAGCCCGTTCGGGCTTACTGGATGATCAAAGCCCCAAACAACACCTTCTTCACTCCCTGGGATTCCTTCTTGATACCCAGGAGATGATTCATTTGCTGTTGAATCTCGGCTGCCAGCTTGTCCTTGCCATCAGGCTGATTCAACTCTTCCGCGGTCTTGCTGGACAACAGGCGGATCATGGCATCCCGCACCTCGGGCATGCGCGCCTTGATTTTTTCCTGAACCTTGGCATCGGCCACCATCAACTGTATTTCAGTTTGCAGGTAGCTTTCCTGGTCAGCCAGGTTGACGGTGAACTGCTCCAGCTTTTCATAGACGGGGGGATGCTCGTCTTCATGGGCCTCTTCCTCGCCACCCTCTTCTTCCCCATGGGCGCCGGCCTGCTTGGACTTGTCCGGGGCGGTCATCAACAACCACGCGGCAATGCCACCACCCGCCAAAACGATGACGCCCACCACAATCAGGATGATGAGCAGCAGCTTGCCTTTCTTTTTTTGGGGCGCTTCGCCTTCCGCCGGGGTCTCTTCCTTGGCCATCTATCTCTCTGCGAAATACGTTTGTGCGGAAAATATCACACAAAAACAGGATGTTTCAGAAAACAGCTTAAGTTTTTTATTACGACATCAGAGGGCATTAAGCAAGTATTCACCCCCCATGCGGCAGCGAATACCCTGACATGCACATGGGAAAACGGGCAGATCGTCAGATATAAAGGTCCACCATGCCCAGGCCCATGCGGTTGACAGGAACGCCCTGGATGTTCCCTCCAGCAACCTGAAGCCCATCCTCCAACGTCTGGCCCGAATCCCGACGATCGCCACCCTGGGCCAGGGACTCCTGGCGGTGGAAGGACTCATCTCGTACCTGGGCCTGGCCCAGGGTCACACCCGCCTCCGCCAGCAGCTCGCGCAACTTGGGCAGGGCGGCTTCGATGGCGTCCCGCACCTGGGGATGGGGCGAGAAGAACTGGGCACCCGCCTCGCCCCCGGACAAAGTCAGCTTCACCTCCAGAGGGCCCAGGTGAGGTGGGTTCAGGGCAATATCCGCGACCTGGCCCTGGCGGGATGACAGCCAGACGATGCGTTCCCCCAGTTCCTGGCTGAACATGGGGCTGCGCAAAGGCGCTTCGATGGCCATGTTCACGGGAACACTCGCACCGGCACGGCCGAGGGGTTCGCCGAGGACGCCCATGCCGTGGGCCATCCCTGCAGCGCCCTGGGCCGGGCTTACCGATGTGCCCAGCAAGGTGTCCGGTGTCAAGGCCTGGGCCTGGCTCGCAAGACCCTGGGTCACCGTCAATGGCTGGTAAGGGCCGGTTACCTGGGCCAGGTCGGCCCGCTTTGCCCCGACCTCCACGCTTACCTCTCCACGCCCACGGTCTTGTGGCAACAATTGCCCCGAGGCGGCGGTTTTTGCCGCATTTTTCCTGGCACCTGACGTTGTAGTGGTGGCTACATCGGCAGGAGAAAGCCTGTCGGACAACGCCTGCTTGCCTGTCATGTCTCCCGCCAAGGCCAATCCCGGCTCCGTGCCGGCGCCGGGAACTGGGCGACCGCCCGCCGCCGGGTTGCCCGGGGACATCAGCTGCAAGCCCATGGCCACAAGGACAGCCCCATCCACGGATGGCTGCTGGGCCTGCAACAAAGCAATTTCAAGAGGCTTCAAAGGCAGGCTTGTGCCCGCTTCCGCCATGGCACCCACGTCCCCCGCCCCGGATGACACGGCTGCAGGGAGTTCGTCTCCGGCCTGTCCCTGGATGCCTTGCATACGCTCGACAAGCACCGCCATGAACAGGTCCTCGCTGCCCGCCTTGGAATGGACCTTCCTGCCGTCGCCGGAGCCTCCCTCAAGAGCCAGCATGGCCTGGGATTCCCCCTTGCCACCCACGCCGATCAGAACAGCCAGCATGTCGCTCATTCGTTGTCCCTCTATAGTGTTGGCAACGATAAGCAAACTACATGCCCATAAAATCAGGTCAGGTTTCGGCCTCCCAGGGGGTGGTACTTGTGGGCGGCCGCCTCATCGGTGGCGCGCTGATCCCGCTTCTCTTCCTGGCGCCTGGCTTCCTGGTGATGGCGCTGGGCCAGGACCTCGTAAGCCTTGACCTGGCGGCGCTGTTCCAGCCACTTTTCATGGGCCGCGGCCCAGTTCGCCCGGGCCTTGTCCACCTCGCCCTCCTGATGGGAGATGGCCTGGTCCACCTTCAGCAGAAAGGCGTAGTACTCCCTCAGCCGGTGAATCTCGAGCCCCTGCTGGCCAGCCCCCGTCATGCGTTGCTGGTACTCCTGCTTGTACCCCTGGATTTCTTCCAGGCGCTGGCGTGCCGCCTCTTCCTTGCGCCCCAGCATGCGCAACAACCGCTCTGCCGCCTCCATCCGGTGGATGGAATGCTCCAGCAGTATCTGCAGGGAAAAGGCGCGGGCCATGCCGGAATGACCGGAAGCCTCAGGCGATATCCTCGGCTTCCTCGAGACGCCGGGCCTCTTCCTCCAGCATCACGGGAATGCCATCGCGGATGGGGAAGGCAAGGCGATCCGCCTTGCAGACCAACTCCTGGCGGTCCTTGAGCAATGTCAGGGGGCCCTTGCATAGGGGGCAAACGAGAATTTCAAGCAGTTTGGGGTCCATGGTTCCTTACTCGGCACTGGCTCAGTCGATTCAACAAGAGTTCTTTTAGTCCCTGCCCCAGTTCGGCGTCAACCTCCAGGACCCAGCAATCTTCCAGTCCCATCTGGCGGGCCAGGGGAGCGATTTTCACCGCGTCCTTTTCCGTCATCACGAAGCGCCCCGCGGGCAAGTCTTCCGCCTTGAAGTCATGATGATCCGGAAAGGCATGGGGGATCACCGCCAGCCCCAGGCCGGCCAGGTGCTCGAAGAAACGCTGGGGGTGGCCGATACCGGCGATGGCATGCACCGGGGTATCGGCCATTTCGGCGGCTGCAGCCAGACGGGTGGGTTCCACCAGGTTGTAGAGGCGCTGCCCCGCCAGGCGCATGCCGAACACGGGGGCAGCCAGCGCCAGGCGCCCGCATGAGCCGCCGTTGCAAACCACGGCAGTCACCCTGTCCAGCCGCTTCTCAGGCTCACGCAAAGGACCGGCGGGCAGGAGCCAGCCGTTGCCGAAGCCCCGCTGCCCATCCACCACGGCCACCTCCATGTCCCGGTCCAAGGCGTAGTGCTGCAGGCCGTCGTCAGCCACCACCACGTCCACTTCGGGATGGAAATCCAGCAACCGGCTTCCCGCCTCGCCCCGCCGGGCGCCAATCCAGACGGGGCAGCCCCCGCGCCTGGCGAGCAGCACGGGCTCATCGCCCACCAGGCGGGGGTCACTGTCAGCCCTGACAGGCATGGCCAGCCTTGCACTGCCGCCGTAACCGCGGCTGACGATGCCCGGCTTGTAGCCAGCGTCCTTGAGCCAAGCCACCAAGGCCAGGGTCAATGGGGTTTTGCCGGCACCGCCGGCGGTGATGTTGCCCACCACCAGCACCGGCACCGGCAGGCGGGTGGACCGCTTCCACCCCCTGGCATAGGCCATGCTCCTGAGGGCCGCGAGGAAACGGAACAGTAGGCTGAATGGCCCCAGAAGCATGCGCATGACCAGGCAGCCCATACCCCGGCCGTACCAGCAGTTATTGAAGAAGGATTCGACCAGAGCCCCCCCTTTCAGGAAAACAATGGGCCGCCCAGAGTTGTCTTGCCCCCCGCAACTTCAGACTGGGCAGAGCCCAGGCCTGGAAAGCCTGTCAGGGCGAGGCCCCGCTCTGGGTAACAAAGGTGACGCGGGGAAACCCGGCGCGGCGGGCCGCGTCCATGACCCGCACCACAGACTGGTGGGTGGCGCGGGCATCAGCGGAGATCACCACCACAGGATCCTTCTCGGGGCCGGCGGCGGCCTGGAGGGCACGCACGATGCCTTCCACTCCCATATTCCCCAACACGGCCTGGTTGACCTCATAGCGCCCCTGTTCGCTGACGTTGACCGTGATCTGGACTGGCTCCTCCTTGGAGGTGTCCCCCTGGGCCTCGGGCAGGTTGATCTGGAGTTCGGAAAAGCGGGCATAGGTGGTGGTGACCATGAGGAAGATCAGGATCACCAACAGCACGTCGATGAGGGGGATCAGGTTGATCTCCGGGTCGTCCCGACGACTGCCGCGCTGGAAATTCATGGACAGGGGGCCTTACTTCCGCTCGCCGTGGACGATTTCCACCAACCGCAAGGCCTCCTGCTCCATCTCCACCAGGAAGGCGTCCACACGGCCCCGGAAGAAGCGGTGGAAAATGAGGCTGGGGATGGCGACGATGAGGCCGAAGGCAGTGTTGTAAAGGGCCACGGAAATGCCGTGGGCCAGAACTGCCGGGTTGCCGCCGCTGGGGGACTGGGAGCCGAAGATTTCCACCATGCCCACCACGGTGCCCAGCAGGCCCATGAGGGGCGCCACGGCGGCGATGGTGCCCAGGGTGGTGAGATAACGCTCCAGGTCGTGGGCAACGGCACGCCCAGCCTCCTCCAGGGATTCCTTCATCATTTCCCGGCTCATGTTCACGTTGCGAACGCCCACGGCGAACACGCGCCCCAAGGGAGAACCCTCGGCCAGGGCCCGCATGATGTCCGGATTGGCTCCGTGCTTGCGCAGGTTCTCCAGGGTCTGTTCCAGCAGCCCCGGGGGAACAACCTGGGGGCGACGCAGGGTGTAGAAGCGCTCGAAAATGATGGCCAGGGCCAGGATGGATGCGAGGATCAAGGGCCAGATTGGCCAGCCGGCGGCTTCGATGAGGGCTAACAATGCCGTATTCCAAGAGGGGACAAAACGCATGCAACTGTAGCCCGCACCCGGCTCTTGGGCAAGCCGACTGCTATACTGCCGCCGCCATGGCAAAGACACCTCCCACCCACCCCATTTCCCCCCGATGATCCGCCGCCTGATCAACAAGGTCTTCGGCAAGAAGGCTCCCGCCGGCCCCCTCATCCTGCCCCTGGAACAGCACGGCATCCGCCGCGAACAGTTGCACCATTGCGCCCTCAAGGTCACCCGCAGCCTGCGGGAGGCCGGCCATGACGCCTTCGTGGTGGGGGGCGCGGTGCGTGACCTGCTGCTGGGCCGCGACCCCAAGGATTTCGACGTGGCCACCAATGCCACGCCGGAAGAGGTGCGGCGGGTGTTCCGCCGCTCCCGCCTCATCGGCCGGCGCTTCCAGATCGTGCACGTCTATTGCGGCCCCGACGTCATCGAGGTCACCACCTTCCGCGCCGCCACGCCGCCACCGGAGGACTTGGACAACGAAGAGGGAGAAGGGAACGTCGTCCGGACCCGGGTCACCGCCGACGACGGCATGCTCCTGCGGGACAACGTGTTCGGCAACCAGGAAGAGGATGCCGCCCGCCGCGACTTCACCGTCAACGCCCTCTACTACGACCCAGACAAGCAGGAAGTCTGGGACTGGCACGGCGGCGTGGCCGATGCGAAAAAGAAGGTGCTGCGCATGATCGGCGACCCGGAGCAGCGATTCCGCGAGGACCCGGTGCGCATGCTCAGGGCCGCCCGCTTCGCCGCCAAGCTGGATTTCCACATCGACCCCACAACCCGGGCCCCCATCGCCCGGCTGGCACCCATGCTGGCCCGCATTCCGCCGTCCCGGCTGTTCGACGAGATGATGAAGCTGCTGCTCTCGGGCCATGCCGAGCGGGGCGTGCGCCAACTGCGGGCCGAAGGCCTGCACCACGGCATTCTGCCCATGCTGGACGCCATCCTGGACGACCCGGGCCGGCAGAAATTCCTCCACGCCGCCCTGCATGACACGGACGAGCGGGTGCGCAAGGGCCATTCCGCCTCACCCGCCTTCATGCTGGCCTGCCTGCTCTGGTACGACTACCAGGAGGAACTGGCTGCCAACAAGCAGGCGGGCAAGCACGACCAGCCTGCCCAGTTCGACGCCATGGACACGGTGCTGGAGCGCCAGCGCAGCGCCCTGGCCGTCCCCCGCCGCCTGGATGGCACGATCAAGGAGATCTGGGTGCTGCAGGGCCGCCTGACCCAGCGCAGCGGCGGCAAGCCCTTCCGCCTTCTGGCCCACCCCCGCTTCCGGGCCGGCTACGACTTCCTGCTGATCCGGGCCCGGGGGGACGACGCCGAGACTGAACTGGCGGACTGGTGGACTCGCTTCCAGGAAGCCGGCGAGGACGAACGCGCCGGCATGCTCATCACATCCTCAGGCGGCGAAGGCAAACGCAAGCGCCGCCACCGTCCCCGGCACAAGCCCGGCGATGCCGTGGAGGTCACCCTTGGCTGACATCGAGGCCTACGTGGCCCTGGGCGCCAACCTGGGGGACCCCGCCGCCCAGCTGCGCCGCGCCATGGCGGAACTGGCCCGCCTGCCGGAAAGCCGTCTGGCCGCCTGTTCCAGCCTGTACCTGTCCAAGCCCGTGGGCTTCCTGGATCAGCCGGACTACGTCAACGCCGTCGCCGCCCTGGGCACCAAGCTCACGCCCCGGGCCCTGCTGGATGCCCTGCTGGACATCGAGGCTCGCCACGGCCGCAGCCGGGCCTTCAAGAACGCCCCACGCACCCTGGACCTGGACCTACTGCTTTATGACGGCCTGGTCATGCATGAGCCCGGGCTGACCCTGCCCCATCCCCGCATGCTGGAACGGGCCTTCGTCCTGGCCCCCCTGGCGGAAATCGCCCCGGATTGCGTCATCCCCGGCCAGGGCACCGCCGCTTTCAACCTGGCGAAGCTGGACTGCACCGCCCTGGCCCGACTGCCCGACCCCGCACCCCAGGCCCGCTCGGCCCATCCCTGATGTTCGGCCGCTTTCGTCACATCGTCGTGGAGGGGCCCATCGGCGTGGGCAAGACCAGTCTGGCGCGCAAACTGGCCACCCTGCTGGAAGCGGAACTCATCCTGGAAAACGTGGATGAAAACCCCTTCCTCGGTCGCTTCTACGAGGACCGCCGCCGCTACGCCCTGCCCACCCAGCTGTTCTTCCTGGTCTCCCGGGTGGAACAGGCCCAGCGCCTCATCCAGGGGGAGCTCTTCACCCCCGCCACGGTGGCGGACTTCATGCTGGCCAAGGACATGCTCTTCGCCCGCCTGACCCTGGACGAGGCGGAGTTCAAGCTCTACCGCCAGCTCCACGAAGGCCTCAGGCCCCAGGCCGGCGCCCCGGACCTGGTGATCTACCTCCAGGCCAGGACCGCCACCCTGGCCGAGCGGGTACGCAAGCGGGGTCGCCAGGCGGAACGCAACCTGAACGAGGCCTACCTGGCCGACCTGTCCACCGCCTACAGCGAGTTCTTCTACCATTACGACGAAGCACCGCTGCTCACCGTCAACAGCGAGCACCTGAACTTCGTCGACAAGGACGAGGACTTCAACCTGCTGGTACAGCGCATCAAGGACATGCGTGGGCGGCGGGAGTTCTTCAACATGGGGGCATGATCCCTAACGAAACAGGCTCCATACATGTATCTACCTCAGTTGCTGAAACGAGCCGAGCAAGGCGAAAAACTGGTGGCCCTCACCTGCTATGACGCCGGCTTTGCCCGCGTCCTGGCCCACAGCGGCGTGGACATCCTGCTGGTGGGGGATTCCCTGGGCATGACCGTCCAGGGCCATGCCACCACCCTGCCCGTGACCCTGGAGCACATGGCCTACCACACCGAGGCGGTGGCCCGGGGTGCCGACGGCCGGGCCTTCGTCATGGCCGACCTGCCCTTCGGCAGCTACCAGGCCAGCCCCCAACAGGCTTTCTCCAGCGCCGCCCGGCTGATGGCGGCCGGTGCCAACATGGTGAAGCTGGAAGGCGGCGCCGTCATGGTGGACACGGTGGAATACCTGAGCCAGCGTGGCATCCCCGTGTGCGCCCACCTGGGCCTGCTGCCCCAGTCGGTGAACCAGACGGGGTATCGCGCCCAGGCCAAGGAACGCAAGGCCGCCGATCAGCTCATCAAGGACGCCACGTCCCTGGAGGCGGCCGGGGCCGGGATGCTGGTGCTGGAATCCATCCCCGCCATGCTGGCTGCGGAAGTGACCAACTGCCTGGCCCTGCCCACCATCGGCATCGGTGCCGGCACCGACTGCGACGGCCAGGTGCTGGTGCTCCAGGACCTGCTGGGCATGACCCCCCGGCCCCCCCGCTTCGCCAAGGACTTCATGGCCGGCGCCACCAGCATCGCGGATGCGGTGGGGCGCTATGTCCAGGCGGTGCGGGACGGTAGTTTCCCCGGGCCGGAACACCAGTTCCCATGAAGCTGGTCCACAGCGTGGCGGAACTGCGCCAGGCCCTGGCGGGCGCCGGGCAGTCGGCCTTCGTGCCCACCATGGGCAACCTCCATGCCGGCCACATCTCCCTCGTCGAACTCGCGAAACGGCATGGCCGGCCCGTGGTGGCCAGCATCTTCGTCAATCCCCTGCAATTCGGCGCCGGCGAGGATTTCGAACGCTATCCCCGTACCCTGGAGGCGGATTGCGCCCAACTTGAAGCCGCCGGATGCGACCTGGTGTTCGCCCCGGATGTGGGGGAGATGTACGCGGAACCCCAGAAATACACGGTCATTCCGCCCCTGGCGGAAGAACTCTGCGGCGCCTGCCGGCCCGGCCATTTCGCCGGCGTGTGTACCGTGGTGCTGAAGCTGTTCAACATGGTCCAGCCCCGCTTCGCCGCCTTCGGCAAGAAGGACTACCAGCAGTTGTTCATCCTCAAGGGCATGGTGCGCCAGTTCAATCTGCCAATCACCCTCCTGGAAGGGGAGACCGGCCGCGCCCAGGACGGCCTGGCCCTGTCCTCCCGCAACGGTTACCTCTCCATCGAGGAAAGGGCCGAGGCCCCCCGGCTTTTCATGACCCTCAATAACCTGGCGAACCGCATGCAGGCCGGTGAACGAGACGCCGCCCAGCTGGAGCGGGAAGCCGCCGACCACCTGGCCGACCATGGTTGGCGCGTGGACTACGTGGCCCTTCGCAGCCAGGAGACCCTGCTGACCCCCTCACCGGGCGAAGGTCGACTGGTCGCCCTGGCGGCAGCCCATCTGGGGCGTACCCGCCTCATCGACAACCTGGAAATCGACCTGTCTGTTTGGTAGGCAACCTAATCGGTATAATGGCTGCCCTTTTTCAGATTTCCTGCCCGCCATGCAACGCACCCTGCTGAAATCCAAGCTGCACCGCGTGCGCGTCACGGCCTCCGAACTGGAGTACGAAGGCTCCTGCGCCATCGACGAACTCCTGCTGGAGGCGGCGGACATCCGCGAGTACGAGCAGATCGACATCTACAACGTCAACAACGGCGAGCGTTTCACCACCTACGCCATCTGCGGCCAGCGGGGCTCGGGCATGATTTCGGTGAACGGCGCCGCCGCGCGCAAGGCAGCCGTGGGCGACGTGCTCATCATCGCCAGCTTCGCCGTCTACTCGGAGATGGAAGCGGCCCAGTTCGAGCCCAAGCTCATCTACGTGGACGAGAAGAACCGCATCAAGCGCGTCGGCGCCACCATTCCCGCCCAGGCGGCCTGAGTTGCCTTAGGGTGGCTTGAGGTTGGCCTAAACCCGCTTCACCCTGGCCCAGTCGAAGCAGGGCCCCGGGTCAGTTTTGCGACCCGGCGCGATGTCCGAGTGACCCGCCACCCCCTGGATGGGATAGACCGCCTGCAATAGCCGCAGCAACTCGTTGAGTACCTGATACTGGATTTCGGTGAAGGGCTGTTCATCCGTACCCTCCAGTTCGATGCCGATGGAATAGTCGTTGCATCGCTCCCGCCCCCGCCATGATGAAGTGCCCGCATGCCAGGCCCGCGCCCCGCAGGGCACGAACTGGACCAATTCCCCGTCGCGGCGGATGAAGAAATGGGCCGAGACTCGCAGGCCATGGATGCCCGCGTAATAGGGGTGCTCGGCGGCGTCCAGCCGGTTGGTAAAAAGCTGCTCCACCCCGGGGCCGCCGAACTTTCCTGGTGGCAGGCTGATGTTGTGGACCACCACCAGACTGATGGCCTCCCCGTCCGGCCGCGGGTCCTGGTTGGGTGACGGCGAACGCCGCGCGCCCGCCAGCCAGCCCTCGTCATCCAGCCGCCACGCCTCTTGCCTCATGTTCTAGGGCTCCTCCTGGGCCGGCGCCGCCAGGGCATCCGCCATGGCCGCCGCCAGGGCGGGTGGGCTGACCTCGCACTCCAGGCGGGCATGGAACTCGCCGTTCCTGTAAAGCAGCAGGGTGGGCAGATGAAAGACGTCGTGGGCCCGGGCCAGGGCCGGACTGAGCTGGACATCCACCTTGAAGAGCCGCGTCCCGGGACCCGCCGCCAGGGGCAGGCGTCCCTCCACCACCCGGCAGGTGCCGCAGGTGGTACTGCCGAACAGCACCAGGGCGATACCCCCTGCCTCGCGCAGACGGTGGTGGTAACGGAATTCGTCCAGAGGTTCCAGGGCAGCCATGGCGGGATGTTAGCGCAGCCACGGCCGCCCATCCTTTTCATGCCCCGGCCACATTACAATCCCGCGTCCTTTAAGCGGAGCTATTCATGCTTGCCCTTGAGTTGTTTTTCTTCCTCATCCTCATCCTCATCGCCGCCGAGGTGTTCGTAAACGCCCTGGAGCACCTGGGGGAAAGGCTGGGCATCTCGGAGGGAGTCACGGGTTCCATCTTTGCCGCCGTGGGCACGGCCCTGCCGGAAACCATCGTGCCCCTGCTGGCCATCTTCGCCGGCACCCAGAACCAGCAACTGAACGAGGAGATCGGTGTGGGCGCCATCCTGGGCGCCCCCCTCATGCTCTCTACCCTGTCCCTGTTCCTCATGGCCCTGGCCGTTTGGAAACACCGGGGGGCGCAAGGCCACCTGACCCCTGAACGGACCGGCCTGACCCGGGATCTGGATTTTTTCCTCGCGGCCTTCACCCTGGCGGCCGTGGCCCTGTTCGTGCCCCATGACAACCCGGCCATCCGCGCCATCCTGGGTGTGGTGATGGTGCTGATCTACTTCTTCTACGTCATGCTCACCATCAAGGCCTCCGCCGCCCTGGTGAAGGATGGCCATGCCACCGAGGCGGAAGACCCCATGTTCCTGGCCAGGTTGGGCCTGCCTACCAACTGGGCCACCATCCTCATCCAACTGGCGGCCGGCCTGGCCCTGCTGGTGACGGGGGCCAAGGGTTTCATCCATGGCATCGAGGCGGCCGCGCCCATGCTGGGCATCTCCGCCCTGATGCTGTCCCTGATGATCGTGCCCATCGCCACGGAACTTCCAGAGAAGGTGAATTCCATCCTCTGGATCCGCAAGCACAAGGACACCCTGGCCTTTGGCAACATCACCGGCGCCATGGTGTTCCAGGGCACGCTCCTGCCCGCCATCGGCATCCTGCTCACCCCCTGGGCACCCCAGAAGGAAGTGCTGGCCGGCGTGGTGGTCACCCTGGTGGCCGCCGGCTGGCTGCGCTTCATGCTGCGGCGGGGCCAGTTGCGGGTTTGGATGCTGGGGGTGAACGGCGCCCTCTATGCCACTTACCTGACCATTGCACTTACCTGAGCCGGGCCGCCGCGATATCCCTAAATATTTGTCGGGCATGGCCGATATCTATATCGTTCGGCATAAAGAACAGACAATTGTCTGAACGTATGGAGCGCCCATGAAGAACCCAAACATCACCCCCACCTCGGTGGAAAAAGTGATGCGGGAAGACGATTTCATCGTCTCCAAGACCGACCTGACGGGTCGCATTACCTACGGCAATCGCATCTTCGTGGAGTTTTCCGGTTACTCCGAAGAGGAACTCCTGGGCAGCCAGCACAACATCATCCGCCACCCGGACATGCCCCGGGGGGTGTTCAAGTTCCTATGGGACACCATTCAGGACAAGAACGAGTGCAATGCCTACGTAAAGAACATGGCCAAGGACGGCAGCTTCTACTGGGTGTTCGCCAACGTCGTCCCGGATTTCAGTTCCAATGGCGAAATCACCGGTTTCACCTCGGTACGCCGCAAGCCTCGCACGGAGGTCGTGAAGCTCATGAGTGGCGTCTACCAAACCATGCTCGAAATAGAACAGAAGGCGGGCCCCAAGGATGCCTGCGCCGCCTCCTTGAGATTCCTGACCGGCCTGCTGGCCGAGAAGCAGTTGAGCTACGGCGAGTTCATCCTCTCCCTCTAAGGTACTGCCATGACCGATCTATCGTTGCGTACCCGATGCATCCTGTTCGCCACGGCCTTCAGCGTGCTGCTGGCAGTCAACATCGTCGTGCACATCGTGATGCATGGTTTCGAATGGCTGCCCATCGGCCTCCTGGCCATCGGTTTCTTCATCGCGGGGCTCCTGCAGCACAAGTCGCGCAAGTGGCTCTCGCCCCTGGCCGACCTCAGCGAGGTACTGCAGGAAGTAAGCGCCGGCCGATTCAGGCGCCGCATCACCCACATCGACGGCAGCACGGAAATCGGTCGCCTGTGCTGGCACATGAACGACATGCTGGATCAACTGGAAACCTTCAACCGGGAACAGGCCACCACCTTCCGCCACCACGTGGACGGCAAGTTCTACCGCAAGGCCATGCCCGCCGGCCTGCACGGCGGCTTCGCCAAGGGTCTCGAAAACCAGAACACGCTGCTGGAAGGCATGGCCACGCACACCCTGGGCCAGATGAAGAACCTGCTGCTGTCCATGGTGCAAAGCCTGAACAGCGGCAACCTCTTGAAAAACCTGGCTTCCACCCAGCAGGACCTGACCCGCATCACCGAGCACATGAAGATCGTCGCCAGCGAGGCCACCCGCACCAACAGTGATGCCGAGGCCAGCCATGCCGTGGTCTCCTCCGTGGTGCAAAGTCTTTCGGAGATTTCCACCCTCATCGACCACGCCAGCGTAGCCATCACCCAACTCAACGCGCGGGGTGCGGAAATCCAGCAGGCGGTGAGCCTGATCAACGGTATCGCCGACCAGACCAACCTGCTGGCCCTGAACGCCGCCATCGAAGCTGCCCGGGCCGGAGAGGCGGGGCGCGGATTCGCTGTGGTGGCAGACGAGGTGCGCAAGCTGGCGGAAAACACCAAGAACGCCTCCATCTCCATCGGTCGGGTCATGGAAGACCTCATGCGGGAGGCGGAATCCATGCTCAAGGATTCCGTCACCATGCGCGAGATGGCCAACAGTTCCCGGGGCGTCGTCGGCGACGTGTCCGCCCGTTTCAACCAGTTCGCGACCTCCGCCAAGACCACCCTGGAAAAGACCTATCACGCGCTGGACATGAGCTTTGCATCCCTCATCAAGGTGGACCACATCATCTACAAGCAACGGGCCTACATGGCCCTGGGCACCGGCGGAGAGGAGCAATACGTCAGCGCGGTGAGCGTGGACTGCCATGGTTGCCGCCTGGGCAAGTGGTATTACGAGGGCGACGGCAAGGAGCGGTTCATCGATACACGCGCCTACAAGACCATGGAATCCCCCCATCACCAGGTGCACCACAGCGCCCATGAAATGATGTCCTACATCGACAAGGGCTGGGAACATGACGTGGAGATGCAAAACACCATCTACGGCCAGTTGGAGAAGATGGAGAGCGCGAGCCAGGCAGTCATGGAGACCATCGGCCACATGGTGGCGGAAAAACACAATGACACCTTCGCCGCACCCGCTGCGGGCAGCCCCTCCACCCCTACTCAGCCATCCCCCTCTGCTCCCATTCCGGTGGCCCGGAAAGCGGTCAAGGCCAGCCCCAAGAAGGAAGGATCCGGATCCATCGAGCTGTTTTGATCGGCCACCTGGCGCGTCCTAGTCGATGCCCAGCCGCTCCAGGCGATAACGCAGGCTGCGGAAGGTTACGCCCAGCAGCCGGGCCGCGGCGGTCTTGTTGTTTCCCGTCTTGAGCAGGGCGGCCTGGATGGCCTTCTTCTCCACGGCATCCAGATAGTCCTGCAGGCCCGTACCCACGCCCTCAGCCCCGGGGACATCCGCCCCCGCGTCCTCCCCATTCGGGGTGATATGCAGGTCGTCCGGTGTGATTTCCTCTCCCTCGGACAGGGCCAGGGCCCGCTCCAGCATATTTTCCAGTTCCCGCACATTGCCCGGAAAGTCATAACGCTGCAGCGCCTCCAGGGCTGCAGTGCTGAGCCGGGCACCGCGATGCCCCGTCAGGCGCTCCAGGATGAACCTGGCCAGGTCGGCCACGTCCTCCCGGCGCTCCCGCAGGGCAGGCATGTGGATGCCGATCACGTTGAGGCGATAGAACAGGTCATGGCGGAACCGTCCGGCGGAGACTGCCGCCTGCAGGTCCTGGTGGGAGGCGCTGATGAGGCGCACGTCCACGGGTTCCTCCGTCACCCCCCCCACCCGGCGCACCCGCTTCTCCTGGATGGCACGCAACAACTTAACCTGCATGTTGAGGGGCAGGTCCACCACCTCGTCCAGGAACAGGGTGCCGCCGTGGGCAGCCTGGAAAAACCCGTCCCGGTCCGCATCCGCCCCGGTGAAGGCCCCCTTGCGGTAGCCGAAGAACTCGCTCTCCATGAGATTTTCCGGGATGGCGCCGCAGTTCACTGCCACGAAGGGGGCTTCCGCCCGGGCGCCCTCGGCATGGATCAAACGAGCCGCCACTTCCTTGCCCGTGCCCGTGGCCCCGGAAATGAACACCGGCGCCTGGCTGCGGGCCACCTTATCGATGAGGGCACACACCTGGCGCATGGGGCCCGAGTCACCCACCAGGCGGTAGGTTCCGGGCGCCTTGGCAGGCATTTCCGGCAGTTTGAGTGCCGAGCGCACCAGGGCACGGATGTTCTCCGGGCTCACCGGCTTTTCCACGTAGTCGAAGGCCCCGGCCTTGAGGGCCACCACGGCATTTTCCGCTGAACCAAAGGCCGTTATGACCGCCACGGGCGTGCGGGGAGCATGTTCGGCGATGTGGCGCACCACCTCCAGCCCGTCCCCGTCGGGCAGGCGCATGTCGGTCAGGCAGAGATCAAACCCCTGCCTGTCCAGCAGGCTCCGGGCCTGGGCCACGCTGCCCGCCCGCTCGCTGTCCAGGCCCATGCGCACCATGTCCAGTTCCAGCAGGTCCAGGAGATCTGGTTCGTCATCCACCAACAGGACACGGGGTCGTTTCACTTTCCGCTCTCCTTGCATGGCGCCCATTGTCCGCTCAGCCGGAACAGGGTGCCATCGGCAATCTCCATATAACTCAGGCTGCCGCCGTTGGCCTCTGCCAGGTCCCGGGCAATGTACAAGCCCAGTCCGGTGCCTTGCTTCGACGTGGTGTAGAAGGGCTCGAAGAGGCGGGTCTTGGTCTCGGCGGGGATGGCCGGGCCATCGTTGATGATGTCGATGTCCACCCGGTCCGCCAGGCCGGACATGCGGATGCGGATGCTTCCGGGCTGCCGGGTGCAGTAGCGCCAGGCATTGCGCAGCAGGTTCCACAGGATCTGTTCCAGATGGTTGCCGTCCATGCACAGGCGCAGGTCGCCGCTCTGATGGATCTGGATCACGTTCTCTGGCACCTGTTCCCGCTGGGCGAAATTCGTGACGAAGCTGGGCACCACCTCGGAAAGCACCTGATCCTGCTTCTGCATCCGGTCCCGGCGGTTCAGGGCCAGGACATCCTCCACCAGCCCGTTCAGTCGTTCGGCATTGTCGCCGATGATGCGGGTCAGGCGGCCGGTGACCTCGGCGGTATTTTCTTCCCGCAGCAACCCGGCGGCATGGCGTATGGCCGAGAGCGGGTTCCTGATCTCGTGGGCGAGGTTGGCGGTGAGCATGCCCAGGGATGCCAGTTTCATGCGCTGGGCCTGGGCTTCCAGGTCCGTCATGTCCTCCAGCACCACCACGGCGCCCTGGCGCCGCGTGGGCTCCAGCTCGATGAACCGAGGAATCAGGCGGCGGCCATCCCGGCCCGCCTGGAAGGGATGGGGCGGGATGGCCTGGTTGTTGCGCCAGCGGGACCAGAGTTCCGCCAGCGGGGGGGAACACTGGCGCAGGTTGCAACGGGAGAAGAAGCGGGTGCCCAGCAAGTCCTCCACCCGGGCATTGAACTGCACCACGTCCCCCTCCCCGTCCACGGCCATGACCGCATAGGGCAGTTCCCGGATCATGCGCGCGTTGATGCGCGCCATATTTTCCGCCTGCTGCCCCTTCTCCCTGGCCATCTGGGATGCCATCAGCACACCCGTGGTCTGCACGTGGGCCAGCAAGGCCACGCCGAAGAAACTGGCGGCCAGGACCCCGCCCCGGGCCAGGGTATCCAGGCCCGATCCGCCGGTCAGCACCAGCCAGAATTGCTGGGACAGCACCACCAGGGAGGCCAGCGAGGCCCAGAAGAAGATGTTTCGCTTCTGGCGCAGCATACCCACCGCCGCCATGGACACGATGAGCAGCAGGCCGGGGCCTGCCGGCCCGCTTCCGCTCACATACAGGAGGCCGCCGATGCAGACTATGTCGACGATGACATGGCGTACCAGCTGGGTTTCAAAGGCCGGCATCCGGTGCTGCATGGGCAGCATGAACACCCAGGCCACCAGGAAGTAGACGGCGCAGATGCCGGCGAACCATTGGGGACTGCGCAAGTCCAGGAAGCTGGCCTCCATGGCCAGACCCACCACGGCCAGGCTGAAGGCCACGAACAGACGGAAATGATTGAGTTGGGTAAGGGCGCGCCAGAAACTGTCAGGCGCCTCCTCCCCGTTGGCTGTGGCTGGGTAGCTACTGGCCGGTTCGGCGGTGTTCATCGCAACAATAGAACTGGCCCTTACTCATGAGGGCCTCGGAGCGGGGCATGTTCACCCCGCACACCTTGCAGCGCACCATGTCCTCGGCCTGCTTCGGCGCCGGGGGCTTCCCTGCCCTGCCTCCCCGCTGTTTGCCCATGTGCTTGAACCAGAGCACCAGCAGCAGCGTGACCAGGATGATGAACAGGATCTTACCCACGGGACAGGCCGTTCTTGTGGGTTTCGTTTATCACGGCCAGCAGTTGCTTGAAGGGGATCTCCCGACCCCACCGGTTCACGAACTGCATGTAGGGCAGATCCCGTCCGGTTGGAAACTGGTAGGTATCCGCCACCATCTCGTCGTACATCTTGCGCAGCACACCGTCCAGGTGGTCCAGCATGGTGGACCACCGCTCGGCATTCTCCGGGTCATACTCGATGCCGGCGCGCATCTCGTCGATCTCGTACACCGCGTTGTGCACCAGGTCCACGTATTCGTCGTAGGTCTTTGGGCCTTTCATTTTTCCTCGCTCACTCCAAACAGAAACAGGGGCCGAAGCCCCTGTCATTGTGCCACTTAGACGCACCGATTACTTGCCGGCGCTCACTTGCCGGCAAACTCTTCCAGCTTGCGGGCCCGCACCACGTTGCCGTTCAGGCCGGCGTCCTTGGCGGAGCCGCCATAGGCCAGGGTCATCAACTGGGAGTAGTAAAGCACCGGGATGTCGAACTTGGTGCCGTAGCGCTTGTTGATCTGGCCCTGGTAGACCTCCACGTTGGCCTGGCACAGGGGGCAGGGGGTGACGATCATCTCGGCGCCGCCGTCATAGGCCGCCTCGATGATGTCCTTGATCTGGCCCTGGGCCTTTTCCGGCTCGGAGAAGGCCAGGGCGCCGCCGCAGCAGGTCACCTTCTGGTCGTACTTCACCGCTTCGCCGCCCACGGTCTCGATAAGCTTGTCCAGGTACATGGGGTTCTCGAAGGACTCGCCGGCGATGCCGAAGGGCCGGTTGGTCTGGCAGCCTACGTAGCCGGCGAACTTCATGCCGTCCAGGGGCTTCTTCACGGGCTTCTTCAGCTCGTCGTAGCCCAGGTCCTCGATGAGCACCTCCACCATGTGGCGCACCTCGGGGATGACCTTGATCCGCAGGCCGGCCTCTTTGAGGGCTTCCTGGGTGTCGGCCATGAGGCTGGAGCTGTGCTCCAGGCGCTCCTTGGACTCCCGGGAACCCAGCCAGCAGGCGGCGCAGGTGGCGACGATGTCCTGGCCCGGCAGGTTGGTCTCGGCCAGGGCGAAGTTGCGGGCGTTCATCACGTGCCGGGGCAGTTCCCCCGCCTCGGCGTAGCTCACGGACGCGCCGCAGCAGTTCCAGTCCGGAATCTCGGTCATCTTGATGTCCAGGGTCTTGCACATGGACTCCACGCTGACCAGGTAGTTGGAAGCCGACGCGCCCTTCTGGGACGAGCAGCCGGGGTAGAAAGCGTATTCCTTGCGTGCCATCTTCTTTCTCTCCTTAAGCCGCCGTTATTCCGAACGGCCCTTGCGCTTGGCTTCCAGCTCGTTGGCCTTGGCCAGCATCTTGTGGATGCCGTTCACATCCTTGCACTTGTGGCCTAGCCCCAAGGCTTCCAGGGGATTCAGGCGACCGGCCTTCACCAGGCCCAGGGCCACGTCCTTCATCTCCATGCCCTTCTTGATGCCGGCACCGACGCCATCCTTGAAGTACAGGCTCTGGGTGAGTTGCACCTCGTTGACGCGGCCATACTTGGTGGCGTTGTTCCAGAAGGTCTTGGACAGGTGCATGGTGGGCTGGTTCTTGGGGGCCCGGCCGATCTTGTAGGCATACTCGGCGATGCCGTGCATGACATGGGTGACGGGCACCTTGCGGGGGCAGCGCACGTAGCAGTTGTAGCAGGACGTGCACATGTACATGCCGTTGGCGTTCAGCACTTCCTCGCGCTTGCCGGCCCGGATCATCATGAAGATTTCCTGGGGCGGGTGGTCCCAGCCGGAGTGGAAGTTGGTGGGGCAGGAACCGGAACACAGGCCGCACTGCATGCACATCTTCACCCACTCGCCCATCTCCGCCTGCTCTTCAATCTCCTTGAGGAAATTGTTCTTGTAGCGGTCGGCCATTTGGCTGTTCAAATCGCTCATCTCACGCTCCTCACAGGTCCTTGAAGGGCGACATGCCCATTTCTTTAACCCTGGCCGCATAGTCGTTGATCTTCCGCGGCAGGGTGGCTATGTCGGTGATCGCCACTTCCAGGTCCATCAGGCGATCCTGTTCCAGGTTCATGCTCTTCAGGGTGTCGTACACCTTGGACATGCGGTAGCGGCCCAGCTCGGAACCCTTCACGAAATGGCACTGGTATTCCTCGCCGTGCTTGCAGCCCATGAGCATGACGCCGTCATAGCCGCCGTTGAGGGCGTCGGTGATCCACACCGTGTTCACGGAACCCAGGCAGCGCACCGGGATCACGCGCACGAAGGGGTCGTACTCGTGGCGGTTCAGGCCGGCCATGTCCAGGGCCGGGTAGGCGTCGTTCTCGCAGGCCAGCACCAGGATGCGGGGCTTCTCGGAGAACTCGTCCGGCACATCCACGGCCTTGATCTGGGCGCCCACGGTGTTGACGGAGTAGTTCTCGAAGGAGATCACGCGCACCGGGCAGGCGCCCATGCAGGTGCCGCAACGGCGGCAGCGGGACTCGTTGAACAGGGGGAAGCGCTTCTCGTCCTCGTCGATGGCGCCGAAGGGGCATTCCACCGTGCAGCGCTTGCACTGGGTGCAACCTTCCAGACGGGCCGTGGGGAAGGACAGGTCGCCTGCCCGGGGATGGGCGGCCTTGCCCAGGCCGGCGTTTTCCACCGCCTGGATGGCCTTCATGGCGGCGCCCGTGGCATCTTCCTGGGCTTGCAGGATGTCCATGGGACGGCGCACCGGGCCGGCGGCGTAGATGGCCGTGCGGCGGGTCTCGTAGGGGAAGCAGATGAAGTGGCTGTCGTTGAAGCCGTGCTTGAACTGGGGCATGTCCGGGCCTTGCCGGTAGTCCAGCTTCAGGATGGAGCTGTCCAGCATCTGCACCACCTTGGCCTTTTCCGCCTCGCCACCGCCCTCGGCGGCGCGGTTGGCCTCGGCCAGGGCATCCAGGTCGGGGCCGGAATTGGGCACCGCGCCCGTGGCCAGTACCACCAGATCCGCCTCTGCTGCGGTGTTCTCGTTCAGGATCAGGTCCTTGAACTTGACGGTGCAGCTGTTGCCGTTGGCCACCACCTCGGACACCACGCCCTTGGAGAAGATCACGCCCCGGTTCTGGGCGGAACGGTAGAAGTCCTCGCCGTTGCCGGGGGTGCGCAGGTCGGTGAACAGCACCACGGTGTCGATGTCCGGGTTACTGTCCTTGAAGTAGGTGGCCTGCTTGATGCTGGTGTTGCAGCAGTAGCCGGAGCAGTACTGCAGGTGCTCGCCGGTACTGTCGCGCTGGCCGGCGCACTGCACGAACACCACGGACTTCACTTCCTTGCCGTCGGAGGGGCGGCAGATGGGCTTGCCTGCGGCGGCTGCTTCCTTGGCCAGGGCTTCCAGGCCGGCCTGGTCCACCACGTTGGGGGACTTGCCGTAGCCCAGGTGGGGCAGCTTGTTGGCGTCATACAGGCTGAAACCGCTGGCCTGGATGATGGAACCCACGTCCTCGGCCACGACGGAACCGCTCTCGATGGCGATCTCGGCCTTGAAGCGGCCGGGGGCGCCGGAGGTCTTGGCCAGGGTGGCGTTCAGATAGACCTTGATGTTGGCATCCGCGTCGATGCGGGCCACCATGTCGGCCACGCCGTTGTCCTCGGGGGCCTTGAAGGGCTCCCGGGTGGGCACGCGCTTGTACAGCTTGGCGGCCCAGCCGCCCAGGGCACCGGTCTTCTCCACCAAGACGACCTTGTAGCCGGCCTTGGAGGCTTCCAGGGCGGAGGTCATGCCGGACACGCCGCCACCGACCACCAAAATAGTCTTGATGGTGCCGGTCTTCTGGTTGCCGCCGGGGACCTGCATGGCCTTCACTTCGGCGCAGGCCATGCGCACGTAGTCCTCGGCCATTTCCTGGGTGGTCTCCCGGGCCTCGTCGGTGTCGGGACGAATCCAGATCACGCCTTCACGCAGGTTGCCGCGGCTCATGGCCACGGTGGTGAAGTTGAAGGCCTCGGTCTTGGCCCGGCGGGAACAGGCGGCGATGGCCACGTGGGTCACGCCTTCGTTGTCGATGTCGTTCTGGATGGTGGCCACGCCGTCGGCGGAGCAGAGGAAGTCATGCTCGCGCACGACCGCCATCTTGCCGTCCTTGGTGGCAACCTTCACCAGGGCTGCGGTGTCCAGGCGGGCGCCCAGCTCGCAGCCCTTGCAGATGTATGCAGCGGTTTTCATCTCAGCCATTTCTCAAACCTCCGCGCGGGCGACTTTGTTGACCACCTGGATGGCGCGCAGGGCCGCCGCGGTGGCGCTCTGTACGGCGCGGTTCACGTCCAGGGCATTGGTGGCGCAACCGGCGCCGAAGATGCCGGCGTTGGCCGGGTCGGCCATGATGAAGCCGGAGGAATCGCTCATCACCTCGGCGGGGATGTTCACGCCCTTCACCGCCGGCTCCATGCCCACGGCCAGGACCACCAGGTCATGGGCGGTGGCGTAGCGCACGTAACCCTCGGTGTTCACGCCGTTGCAGACGGGGTTGCCGTCCTTGTCCTCGGTGATGCGTGCCACCTTGGATTTCACGAAGCTCACATTGGGGTTGGCCTGGACCTTGGCGTAGAAGTCCTCGAAGCGGTCGATGGCGCGGATGTCGATGTAGTAGATGGTCGACTTGCCCTCGTCGCCGTACTTCTCCTGCACGTAATGGGTCTGTTTCAGGGAGCCCATGCAGCAGAAGCGGGAACAGTGGCGCAGATGGTTCTCGTCCCGGGAGCCGGCGCACTGGATGAAGGCCACGTTCTTGGCCTCCTTGCCGTCGGACGGGCGCAGGATCTTGCCGCCGGTGGGGCCGTGGGGATCGGCCAGGCGCTCGAATTCCACGTTGGTGATGACGTTGGGGAAGCGGTCGTAGCCGTAGTACACGATCTTCTCGGCGTCGTAGGGCTTCCAGCCGGTAGCCCAGACGATGGCGCCGGCGTTCAGCGTCACTTCCTCTTCCTTCATGTCCAGGTCCACGGCGTTGTACTTGCACGCGGCCTTGGCGGCTTCGCCGTCGGCGGTGCCGACGATGGAAGGATCGATGACGAAACGCTGGGGATAGGCATAGTCCGTGGGCAGGTAGGCGGCCTTCACCTTGCCCAGGTTGTAGTTGTAGGCGTCATCCACCTCGGCCTTCACCGCCTTGCCGCATTCGCCGCAGGCCGTGCAGTTCGCATTCACGAAGCGGGGCTTCAGCTTCACGCTGACGCTGTAATTGCCCTTCTCGCCGGTGATGCCGGACACCTCGGCCATGGTCAGAACCTGGATGCGGGGGTTGGCCTTGAGGCGGCGCAGGTTGATTTCCAGGCCGCAGGTGGGATGGCACATCTTGGGAAAATACTTGTAGAGCTGAACGGTACGGCCGCCCAGGTACGGGTTTTTTTCCACCAAAACGACTTGCTTCCCGGTTTCAGCGGCCTCAAGTGCCGCGGTCATGCCCGAGATGCCGCCGCCCACGACCAGAATGGTCTGATTGGTTGCAACTACAGTCGCCACAACTGACGTCATGGTTCGCCTCCGATGGGTGAAGACAGAAAAATCCGGAAGTCCGGGCAGGTGGGGTCACCTAAGAAAAGACACAGGGTCACCCGGACAAAATAGGGCCGAATGGTACCCGTAAAGGACTACCCGCCGCGAGATGGGTTTAATCGAATGTACTTATGAACGAATAGACAGGCTAAATTGGACGGGCGCAAAGGGCCATTTCTGTGTCATTGACCGCCAACCTTCAGCGCCCACGCTCCAGACATGGAGGCCGGCTTGCCACCGGACCTCCACCTTGGGCACCAAAAATCAGGCGGCCGCCGTGAGATCCTTCACCGTGTCACTGGCGCAATTGGCCTTGCAGGAAGCGATGCCGTTCTCCATGGCGGCCGTGCTGGAATACATCTCGGAGGAACCGATGATCTGGCCGTTTGTGGCGGTCAGGGAGAAGTGGGGACTGCCATTGGAGGCCGTTTTCCTCTCATAGCGCCCATCCTCCAGACCGTTCTTGCGCACAGATTCGATGCCGGCCTGGGCGCTGCGCTTTTCCTTGTAGCCCTGGCTGGTGAGGATGACCTGATGGTTGCCCGCCTTGAGCACGAACATGAAATTGCCATTCGCCATCGTCTTGAGTTCGAAATAACCGGCCATGGAGTCTTATATGGACGCCTCCCGTTTGCCAAGGACGATTGGGGTGTTCTGGGACAGATAGGCTGCAGTTTTATATCCGGCCTGTGGTGCAGGCTGGATTGCCTGCTGGCCCTGATGGAATCCGCTGACCCGCGCCTCATTTCCTTGAAGGACTCGAAGTCCTTGACCCCATACAGGCTTGGCGGGTCACGGTCTGACCTGTTTGCCATCACACTTTATCGACCTTGCGCAACCTTTACGGCGTGCCGTTCCTTTCTCTCAAAGTGGTTGAGATACGTTGTGAGCCAGCCCTACGTGGGCTGGCTCACAAACCCTTTCTGGTACGTCCGCTCGTGGGCCAGCAAGGCCCAGATCGTGCGCGCCATCTTGTTGGCCAGCGCCACCACCGCGACATTCAGCGGCCGGCGTCGGCGCAGTTCCGTGATCCACGGCTGCGGCTCCTTGGCGTGCGTGAGCACCGACCTTGCGCCGTGGATCAACAGCGTGCGTAGGTAAGTGTCACCCCGCTTGCTGATGCCCAGGAGTCGTATGCGCCCGCCCGTGCCGGTCTGCCTGGGCACCAGCCCCAGCCAGGCGGCGAATTCGCGCCCCGACTTGAAGGCCTGGGCATCGCCCATCGTGGCCACCGCCGCCGTGGCGGTCAGCAAGCCCACGCCGGGGATGTCGGCAATACGCTGGCAGGCTTTGTCTTCCCTGTGCCAGACCTTCAACCGCCGCTCGATCTCGCCGATCTCATCGTCGAGCTTGCCGATCCGCGCCCACTGCTCGCGCAGGGTGTCGATGACCATCGCCGGCAGACGATCGGACAGCCGTTGCAGGGCTTCGGCGATGCCTTTCTTCACACCCGCCTTGCCTTGGGGCATGACCTCGCCGTACTCGGTCAGGAGACCCCGCAGGCCGTTGATCTGGGCGGTGCGGAACTTGACCAGCTGCTGACGCATGCGGTGCAGGGCCAGGATGGCCTGCTGTTCCTCGGTCTTGACGGCAACCGCCTTGAGGCCCGGTTGCCGCACCGCCGTCCAGATGGCGCGGGCGTCATGCGCGTCGCTCTTGTTGCCGCCGACGAAGGGACGGACGGCCTTGGCCGGCATGAGCTTGACCTGGTGGCCCATGGCCACAAGTTGCCTGGCCCAGTGCTGCGCGCCACCGCAGGCTTCCATGCCGATCAGGCAGGGCGACCGGTTGGCAAAGTGCTCCAGGAACTTCTCGCGCTTGAGCTGCAAACTCACGATCTCTCCGGTCTCCATGTCGATCCAGTGCAACTGGAACACCCGCTTGGCGATGTCAACGCCGACCACAGTCTTGCTATCCTTCATTTCGGACCCTCCGGTTTGCCTGTGAAGATCTTCGTATCTTCCACCTTGGGCACTTCGATGCCGTTGGCCCGTGAGGGTCCACCCCTCACTCACCCCACCACCGCAGAGTTATCCACCGCGCCGGGCGCCGGCGGTCCCTCTATCACCAAAGGTGACCGGCGCGGTGGGTAACTCGTGTTCAGCGCTCACGGGGTGGGAGGCGTCCATACCATTTCCTTTCAGTGGGGGGGGGTCAAAGTTGTCCTTCGGCAAGAGCCCAAGAGGCCTAATCCGTATTGGACAAAAACAATAATACGCTTCCAGCCCGGAGGAGAAAGTGCCATGGCTCACAGCAGGCATGGCACCGCCCTGCCCCATCAACCCAGTCGCTGGCGCTGGGCTTTGACCTTTTCAAGGGTGGCCGTGAAGTCCGCCAGGCGCTGCTGCTCCTGCTCCACCACCGCCGCGGGCGCCTTGTCCACGAAGCTGGCGTTGCCGAGCTTGCCCTGGGCCTTCCTGGTCTCCCCCTCCAGGCGGGCGATCTCCTTGTCCAGGCGGGCGATCTCGGCTTCCCGGTCGATTTCCACATGGAGCATCACCCTCCAGTCGCCCACCACGGCCACGGGGGCATCGCCTTCCGGCAACCTGGTGAAGGCCTGGACTTCGGACAGGCGGGCCAGGGCGGCCATGTACGGACCGTAGATCCCGACCCGCTCCATATCGCCTTCAACGTAGAGCGGCACTTTCTGGGCAGGCGACAGGCCCATCTCGCTTCTCAGGTTGCGGGTGGCGCCGATGAGGTCCTTGAGGCGCGCTATTTCCGCCTGGGCGGCCGCATCCGCCAAGCCACCAACCTTGGGATAGGCAGCCCGCATCAGGCTCTCGGTCTGCTTGGCACCCGCCAGGGGGGCCACGGCCTGCCACAGTTCCTCGGTGATATAGGGAATCACCGGGTGGGCCAGACGCAGCAGGGTCTCCAGAACCCGTACCAGGGTGCGGCGGGTGGCCCGCTGGGCCGCCTCGCCGCCGCCGTTGATCTGCACCTTGGCCAATTCCAGGTACCAGTCGCAATACTCGTCCCAGACGAACTCGTAGATGGCCCGGGCGACCATGTCGAAGCGGTACTGGTCGAAGCCGGCCCGCACCTCGGCCACGGCCTGGTCCAGGCGTCCCAGGATCCAGCGATCGGCGAAGCTGAATTCCAACGGCAGGGCCTCGTCCAGGCCCGTGTCCTGGCCCTCGCAGTTCATGAGCACGAAGCGGGTAGCGTTCCACAGCTTGTTGCAGAAATTGCGGTAGCCCTCGCAGCGGGCCAGGTCGAACTTGATGTCCCGGCCATGGGTGGCCAGGCTGGCGAAGGTGAAACGCAGGGCGTCGGTGCCGAAGCTGGCGATGCCCTCCGGGAATTCCTTGCGGGTGGCCTTCTCGATCTTCGGGGCGTCCTTGGGGTTCATCAGGCCCGTGGTGCGCTTGGCCACCAGGTCGTTAATCGTGATGCCGTCGATGAGGTCGATGGGGTCCAGCACGTTGCCCTTGGACTTGGACATCTTGTTGCCGTGGGCGTCCCGCACCAGGCCCGTCACATACACCTCCCTGAATGGCACCTTGCCGGTGAAGTGCAGGGTCATCATGACCATGCGGGCCACCCAGAAGAAGATGATGTCGAAACCCGTGACCAGCACACTGGTGGGCAGGTAATGCTTCAGTTCCCAGGTGTCATCGGGCCAGCCCAGGGTGGAGAAGGGCCACAGGGCGGAGGAGAACCAGGTGTCCAGCACGTCCTCGTCCCGGGTGAGCTCGGCCCCCTTGGCCAGCCTCGATGCCTCCGCCTCGTCCTTCGCCACATAGACGTTGCCGTCGGCGTCGTACCAGGCGGGAATGCGGTGGCCCCACCACAGTTGGCGGGAGATGCACCAGTCCTGGATGTTTTCCAGCCACTGGCGGTAGGTGGTGGTCCAGTTCTCCGGCACGAACCGCAACTCGCCGGAGTCCACCGCCCCCAGGGCCTGTTTGGCCAGGCCTTCCATGCTCATGAACCACTGGTCCGTGAGCATGGGCTCTATGACCGCGTGGGTCCGGTCGCCCCGGGGGATCATGAGCTTGTGGGGCTTGGCGGATACCAGCAAGCCCTTGGCCTGAAGCTCCTCCAGAATCTTCTTCCGGGCGTCGTAGCGATCCAGGCCCTGGTATTCCGCGGGGGCCATGTCGTTCATCTTCGCGTCCAGGGTAAGGATGTTGATGGCCTGGAGCTTGTGTCGGCTTCCCACCTGCCAGTCGTTGAAATCGTGGGCGGGGGTGATCTTCACCACGCCGGTGCCGAACGCCCGGTCCACGTAGTCGTCGGCGATGATGGGGATGGTGCGCTCCGCCACGGGCAGGCGCACGGACTTGCCGATGAGGTGAACATAACGCTCGTCGTCGGGGTTCACCGCCACGGCCGTGTCCCCCAGCAGGGTCTCGGGCCGGGTGGTGGCCACGGTCAGGGAACCAGAACCGTCTTCCAACGGGTAATTGATCTCCCAGATGAAGCCCTCTTCCTCGGTGTTCACCACCTCCAGGTCGGACACGGCGGTGCCCAGCACCGGGTCCCAGTTCACCAGGCGCTTGCCGCGGTAGATCAGGCCCTCGTTGTACAGGCGCACGAACACCTCGGTGACGGCGGTGGACAGGCCCTCGTCCATGGTGAAGCGCTCCCGGCTCCAGTCCGGGCTGGTGCCCAGGCGGCGCATCTGGCGGGTGATGGTGGAACCGGAGTGCTCCTTCCATTCCCACACCTTGGCCAGGAAGTTCTCCCGGCCCAGGTCATGGCGGCTGATCTTCTGGGCATCCAACTGGCGCTCCACCACGATCTGGGTGGCGATGCCGGCGTGGTCCGTGCCCGGCTGCCACAGGGTGTTGTCGCCGTCCATGCGGTGGTAGCGGGTGAGGGCGTCCATGAGGCCGTGCTGGAAGGCATGGCCCATGTGCAGGGTGCCCGTGACGTTGGGGGGGGGCAGCAGGATGCAGTAGAAGTGCTGCCCTTCCTCGCGCCCCATGTCAAACCAGCCGGACTGCTCCCAGGTCTGGTACCAGCGTTTCTCGATGTCGTGGGGTTCGAAGGATTTTGCGAGTTCCATGGTGGGGCAACGCCTGTTCAAGGCGAGGTCAAATCAATTTCGGAAGGGGCGGATTATAGCCGGCCCGCCTTCACCGCCGTGGCTCTCCCGCCCCCCCGCGCGAACCATGGCCGAACCGTTTGTCCAGTTCTTCCCGCACGGCCTTGCGGACGATTTCCTCCAGGCGCAGCTGCTGACGAATGAACAGATCCGCAAGACGTTCCTCCATGCCCCGCTCCTGGGCAGCGCCCTCTTCCCGGCAGTCCGCCGGGCCATGGGTTGACGGGGAAGGAGGCGGAACCATCGGCTTGTCCGCCGCGCGCCGCGCCTGTAAACGTCGCTCTTCTCCTGGCTTGTCCCCCGTGGCCGGCCCCAGGGCTCGCCGGTCCAACACCCGCCGCTCGGGATCGCCCCAGGTGGTCTGGGCCTCCGGGGCCTTGCCCACCACCTCGGTCAGCACGGGGAAATCCTCATACTCCAGGCCCTTGTCCACCAGGGCATCCGGCGCCCGCTTCTCGAACAGGGCATCGATCTTGCCGAACAGGTCCTTGCTGCCCTCGCTCATCTCCGTCCCCCCCGAAATCGCCGGCATGTCGTCACTCAGGCACCGCCCGTGGCCAGGTCATGGGTGTCAAGGGCATAGCCCCTTGCCTTGAAGAAGCGGAACCGGGCCCGAGCACGCTCCCGGTCCTCGGGGTCGGACGTCACGATTTCCAGGAGTCGTTCGAAGCGGCCGAAGAAGGCGGGCGGCTCCCCATCCAGGTTGATCAGCACATCCGCCCGCTGCAGGTGATCCGGGTTGTCCCCGATGAGGATGGGCGTTTCCGACGCCAGGGGATGGCCGCAGCGCACATGGGGCAGAAAGGAAAGTTGCTGGGCCGTCCAGAAACCCTGGTCCGCCTCCTGGGCCCTGACCGGATCAGCGGTATAGACCAAGGCCTGCTGTCCACTCTGAAAGACCTTCGTGGCCAGCTTGCGGGCAACGTCCAGCTTCTCGGGCGCGTTGAAATAGAAGGTGATTCGGGTCATGGAAGCCAATGCGGGAGGTCACCACCAGGGAACAAGGTTAGTGCTATAAACCTCTCACCGCTAGTCCATGGCTGAGTACCGCCATCCCATACCGTGAAAGGAAGACCATGCGAATCCGTATGCCCACACTTGCATTGCTCCTTGCCGGCGCTGTCGCCCTGCCCGCCCGGGCCGAGATCCACACCTACAAGATCGACAACACCCACAGCTTCGCCAATTGGGAAATCCGCCACGTGGTAGCCCGCACCAGCGGCACATTCCACGACGTTCAGGGCAGGATCGTCCTGGACACGGACAACATTGCCAAGTCCACCGTGGAAGCCAGCATCAGCGTCTACAGCCTCAACTCCTCCCACCTCAAGCGGGACATCCACGTCCTCACCGAGGACTACCTGAACGCCCGGGACCATCCGGAGCTGAAATTCGTTTCCACCAAGATGTCCCCCGTGACGCCCGAGAAAGGCAGCGTCACCGGCAACCTCACCCTCCACGGCGTCACCAAGCCCGTCACCCTGGAATACCAGATCCTGGGCCTGGGCAAGGACCCCTGGGGTGGCATGCGCATAGGTTTCAAGGCCACCACCCGGCTCAACCGGGGAGACTACGGCATCACCAAGGGCATTCCCTATGGCCCCGTGGGCAACGAGGTGGACGTCACCCTGCTCATCGAGGGCATCCGCTTGTCCGAAGACGGTCAGCCCTGGACCACGCAGAAGGCCCAGGAGCAGAACCCCAAGGTCATCTCCTTCCCGGCACCGGTCGAGGCCGCTCCCCAACCCGTGCCAGTCCCCACGCCTTCACCCGCAGCAACGCCTGCCGTGACGGCACCTCCGGCACCTGTCGTCCAGCCTGCCCAGGAAGTCGCCCCAGGCAAGCCGGAAAGCACGGAAGACCAACTGAAGAGAAAACTGATCAAGGAGCTGTTCAAGTAGACAGTCTGGGTATAACCACAGAAACAGCCTGGCCTAACCCTGGTGCCGGATAGCTGCCTGGCAGGCCTCACCCAGGCCGGCCGGGCTCCTGGCCACCACCACTCCCGCCGCCTCCAGGGCGGCGATCTTGCCTTCCGCCTTGCCTGAACCGCCGGCGATGATGGCGCCGGCGTGTCCCATGCGCTTCCCAGGGGGGGCGGTGACGCCGGCGATGTAGCCGGCCACAGGCTTCCTCACGTGGGCCTTGATGTACTCCGCCGCCACCTCTTCCGCCGTACCGCCGATTTCCCCCACCAGGACGATGACTTCGGTCTGGGGGTCGGCCTCGAACATCTCCAGGCAGTCGATGAAATCCAGCCCCTTGATGGGGTCGCCGCCGATGCCCACGCAGGTGGACTGGCCCAGGCCCAGGTTGGTGGTCTGCCACACCGCCTCGTAGGTCAGGGTGCCGGAGCGGGAGACGATGCCCACCTTGCCCGGCCTGTGGATGAAGCCGGGCATGATGCCGATCTTGCATTCCCCCGGCGTGATGAGGCCCGGGCAGTTGGGGCCGATGAGGCTCGCCCCGTTGGCGCGGATGGCCGCCTTCACGTTGATCATGTCCCGTACCGGAATGCCCTCGGTGATGCAGGCGATGACCCGGATACCCGCGTCCGCCGCTTCCAGGATGCCGTCGGCGGCAAAGGCGGCGGGCACGTAGATCATGGTGGCGTCGGCGCCGGTCTGCCGCACCGCATCCTTCACCGTGTTGAACACGGGCAGGTTCAGGTGGCTCTGGCCGCCCTTGCCGGGGGTGACGCCCCCCACCATCTTCGTGCCGTAGGCGATGGCCTGCTCGGAATGGAAGCTGCCCTGCTTGCCGGTGAAGCCCTGGCAGATGACCTGGGTGTCCTTGTTGATGAGGATGCTCATTGCGCTTTCTCCACAGCAAGCTTCGCCGCTTCAGTCAGATCGTTGGCGGCCAGGATGGCCAGGCCGGAGGCCGCCAGCAGTTCCCGGCCCTTCTCCGCGTTGGTGCCCTCCAGGCGCACGATGACCGGCACCTTCACCCCCACCTCCTTCACCGCCTGGATGATGCCCTCGGCGATGAGGTCGCAACGCACGATGCCGCCGAAGATGTTGATGAGCACGGACCGCACGTTGGGGTCCGCCAGGATGATGCGGAAGGCCTCGGATACCGAGTCGGCCGTGGCGCCGCCGCCCACATCCAGGAAGTTGGCGGGCTGGCCGCCGGACAGCTTGATCAGGTCCATGGTAGCCATGGCCAGGCCGGCGCCGTTGACCATGCAGCCGATGTTGCCGGATAGGGCGATGTAGTTGACGTTGTGGGCGTGGGCTTCCGCCTCCTTGGCATCGATCTGGCTCATGTCCGCCTGTTCCGCCAGGGGCTTCTGGCGGTAGAGGGCGTTGTCGTCCACGCTCATCTTGCAGTCCAGGGGCAGGATGGCGCCTTCCGTGGTCACCACCAGAGGGTTGATCTCCAGCAGGGACAGGTCCTTCTCCAGGAACACCCGGTACAGGGTCTTCACCAGCTTCACGAAGGCGCCGATCTGCTCGCCCGCCAAACCCAGGCCGAAGGCCAGGTTGCGGCCCTGGTAGTCCATGAGGCCGGTGACGGGGTTGACCCATTCCTTGAGAATCTTCTCAGGAGAGGTGCGGGCCACCTCCTCGATCTCCATGCCCCCGGCGGCGGAGGCCACCAGGCCAATGCGCTCGGCGGCCCGGTCCACGGTGATGGACAGGTACAGCTCCCGGGCGATGGGCAGGGTCTCCTCGATGAGCAGGGCGTTCACCGGCTGGCCGTCCGGGGCGTTCTGGTAGGTCACCAGGCGGCTGCCCAGCAGGCCTGAGGCGAATTGCTGGAGTTCGGCATCGGCGCGGCACACCTTCACGCCCCCTGCCTTGCCACGGCCGCCAGCATGGATCTGGGCCTTGGCCACCAGAGGCAGTCCGCCAAGTTCCGCCACGGCCGCGCCGCAGCCCTCGGCATTGTTGATGACCGTGCCCCGGGGCGTGGGCACGCCGTAGTCCCGCAGCACGGCCTTGGCCTGGTATTCGTGCAGATTCATGATGGTTATGTGGGTTTGAAGGAAAACATGCATTTTCCGGCAAACGCCCGTCCCTTGCCACGGGCATGCGTGGACACCTTGTGCCGGCTGCTATGATTTCAGCCTCTCTGGAGCAAGAAATGACTGAAATCCTGGTTCTCTATTACAGCATGCACGGCTCGGTGAAGCAGTTGGCCCAGCACCTGGCCCACGGCGTGGAATCCGTGGCCAATTGCAAGGCCCGGGTGCGCACCGTGCCCAAGGTGATGACCGAGCGGGACGAACCCGCCAAGCTGGTGCCGGACGCCGGTGCCCCCTTCGCCTCCCTGGACGACCTGCGGGCATGCGCGGGAGTGGCCCTGGGCTCCCCCACCCGTTTCGGCAACATGTCCTCCGCCATGAAGCACTTCTGGGACAGCACCTCCGGCCTGTGGCTGGAAGGCGCCCTGGCGGGCAAGCCGGCCTGCGTGTTCACCTCCACCGCCAGCCTCCACGGCGGCCAGGAAACCACCCTGATCTCCATGATGCTGCCCCTGCTGCACCACGGCATGGTGATCGCCGGCCTGCCCTACACCAATCCGGAACTGAACCAGACCCAGGCGGGCGGCACCCCCTACGGCGCCAGCCACTGGGCCGGCCCCGATGGCAAGCGCCCCATCACCGAGGAGGAACGCCGCCTGGCCTTCACCCAGGGCAAGCGCCTGGCAGAACTGGCCTTGAGGCTGAAATGAACGAAGTGTGGCAACAAAACGGTCGCGACAACGGCGGCGACGCCCGGCGCTTCGTTCGCGCCCAGCACTCGGGTGTCCTTTCCACCCTTTCAAAACGGGTGGAGGGTTTCCCCTTCGGCTCCGTGGCCCCGTTTGTCACGGACCACAGCGGCTGCCCGATCATTCTCATCTCCACCCTGGCGGAGCACACCAGGAACCTGGACGCCGACCCCCGCTGTTCCCTCATCGTGCAGCCCTACAGCCCGGACATGCAGGTCGTGGGCCGGATCACGGTCATCGGCAGGGCCTGCCGCCTGGCGGAAAAGGACGCCCTGGGGCCGCGCTACCTGCGCATCCATCCCCAGGCCGAGGCCTATTTCTCCATGCACGACTTCAGCTTCTACCGCATCGAGCCGGTACGGGTGCGCTGGATCGGCGGCTTCGGCAAGATACACTGGGTGGAACCGACGGACTATCTGCTTGCAGAGGGCCCCCTGGCCGACCAGGAGGCAGACATCCTGGCCCATATGAATGCAGACCACGGCCACAACCTGGTGGCCTATTGCAGGCACGTCCATGGTCTGGAGGCCGCAGCCGCCGAGATGATAGGCATCGACCCGGACGGCTTCGATGTACGGGCCGACGGCCAGGTGTTGCGCTTCGACTTTCCCTCGCCCATCGCCGACGCGCAGCAGGCCCGTGGGGCCCTGGTGGTACTGGCCAAGGCCAGCCAAGCCCAGGCATGAGCGCTGCCCAGTTGCGAAACATCGCCTCGGCCAGCCTGATCGGCCTGATCCTGCTGGGCCTGGCCTGGGAACTGTGGCTGGCGCCCCTGCGTCCCGGCGGTTCATGGCTGGTGCTGAAGATATTCCCCCTGCTGATTCCCCTGTTTGGCATCCTGCGCGGCAAGGTCTATACATACCGTTGGTCCACCTTGCTGATCTGGCTTTATTTCACCGAGGGCAGTGTGCGGGCCTGGACCGATGCGGCACCCAGTTCTTGGCTGGGCCTGATGGAAGTGGTCCTCTCGCTGGTCTTCTTCCTTTCTGCCGCGTGGTATGCCCGCAACGCGAAGAAACGCTAAGCAGCTGACTTGTTGACCGAGATCAATGTCGGATACGCGTATCCAGATAGGATGCATGCCTGTAAAATTAGCGTCTGCTTATAGAGATTTTCTTTCAGGAGTCGTCCCATGACCAATGTGAACTTCGTCCACTTCAAATTCCTGCCCATGTCCATGCGGGTGCTGTTCAGCATGGTGCTCCTGGTATTCGGCACCGGCTACCTCATGGCCATGATCCAGGTGTGGGAAAACCACGCGGGAAAGGACGGCGACCCCATGCTGTCCGCCAAGGACCTGATGATTTCATACAGTGGCAATCCCGAAGGCACCAAGCTGGAAACCGCCCTGCGGGCCTCCATGGCCGACATGCTGCCGGCTGAAAAGCGCCAGGTGATCTTCGATTGGCTCCACGCAGGCGCCGTCCAGGAGGAATTCGAGGCCAAGATCAATCCCATCCTGCAGGAACATTGCGTGATGTGCCACAACCCGGACGCCAACCCCCACCTGCCAAACTTCTCGAGCTACGAGGGCGTGGCCAAGGTTGCAGCCAAGGACGAGGGCATGAACATCCATACCCTGGTGCGGGTCTCCCACATCCACCTGTTCTCCATCACCTTCATCTTCTTCATCGTCGGCTACATCTTCACCCACGCCTATGTGCGTCCCACCTGGCTGAAGTGCCTGCTCATCGCGGCCCCCTTCGCGGTGCTGATCACCGACGTGGCCTCCTGGTACCTGACGAAGATCTGGAGCGGATTCGCCTGGATCGTGATCATCTCCGGCGCCATCATGGGCATGTCCTTCGCTACCATGTGGGTCATCTCCATGTGGCAGATGTGGCTGGGCAAGGTGCCCGCCGGTGTAAGCGATTCCGGCCAGGTGCCTTGTATCCACGGCGGCGACTGATACCCGCCCGCCAAGTAAAACGGGCAGCCCGCGGGCTGCCCGTTTTGCTTCCTGACCCTTACCTCCTCACACCTGGGGATGGGCCCGCTCCTCCGCGCCGAACAACTTGTTCAAGGCATTGAGATAAGCCTTGGCGGAGGCGATGACGATGTCCGTATCCGCCCCCAGGCCGTTGACGATGCGACCACCCTTGGACAGCCGAACCGTCACTTCGCCCTGGGCATCCGTGCCAGTGGTGATGTTGTTCACCGAATAGAGCAACAGGTCGGAACCGCTGCCCACCATTTTCTCGATGGCCTTGAAAGAAGCGTCCACCGGGCCGCCACCCAATGCATCCGCCCGCAGTTCCTCGCCATTGTCGGACAGCACCACATGGGCGTGGGGCGTCTCGCCGGTCTCTGAGCACACCCGGAGAGAGGCCAGCTTGAAGCGGTCGCAGGATTCGAAGGTGGCATCGTCGGACACCAGGGCATGGAGGTCCTCGTCGAATATCTCGTGCTTCTTGTCCGCCAGGTCCTTGAAGCGGGCAAAGGCAGCGTTCCAGTCCTCCTCCGTGGCCAGTTCGATGCCCAGTTCCTTCAGGCGCGTCTTGAAGGCATTGCGGCCTGAATGCTTGCCCAGGACCATCTTGTTGGCGGTCCAGCCCACGTCCTCCGCCCGCATGATCTCGTATGTCTCCCGATGCTTGAGCACGCCATCCTGGTGGATGCCGGACTCATGGGCGAAAGCGTTGGCGCCGACGATGGCCTTGTTGGGCTGCACGGCAAAGCCGGTGATGCCCGAAACCAGGCGGGAAGCCGGGACGATCTGGGTGGTATCGATGCGGGTTTCGCAGGGAAAAAGGTCCTGGCGGGTGCGCACCGCCATGACGATTTCCTCCAGGGCGGCGTTGCCCGCCCGCTCCCCCAGGCCGTTGACGGTGCATTCCACCTGGCGGGCGCCGTTCAACACAGCGGACAGGGAGTTGGCCACCGCCAGGCCCAGGTCATTGTGGCAGTGGACCGAGAAGATGGCCTTGTCGGAGTTGGGGATGCGCTCCCGCAGGGTACGGATCAAGTCGCCGAACTGGCCGGGCAGGGCATAGCCCACCGTGTCGGGGATGTTGAGGGTGCGGGCGCCCGCGTCGATGACCGCCTCCAGCACGCGACAAAGGAAGTCCGGCTCGGAACGGCCCGCATCCTCGGGAGAGAATTCCACGTTGTCGGTAAACTGCCGCGCCCATTGCACCGCCTTCACGGCCTGCTCCACCACCTGGTCCGGCGACATGCGCAGTTTTTTCTCCATGTGGATGGGGCTGGTGGCGATGAAGGTGTGGATGCGGCCGGAATTGGCGCCCTTGAGGGCCTCGCCGGCCCGGGCGATGTCTTTTTCCAGGGCCCGGGCCAAGCCGCAGACGGTACTGTCCTTGATGCTGTCGGCCACGGCCTTCACCGACTCGAAGTCGCCGTTGCTGGCGGCGGGGAAGCCCGCTTCGATGACGTCCACCCGCATGCGCTCCAGCTGCCTGGCAATGCGAACCTTTTCCTCCTTGGTCATGGACGCGCCGGGACTCTGCTCGCCATCGCGCAAGGTGGTGTCGAAAATGATCAATGAATCCTTCATGGTGTGCTCCATGCCTTCAAGTCGATTGCCGGTTTTCCCCAAGTCTGTTCCCCGGGAAGGAAAACAGTGGAGATACGGCTGTTCCACCCATACCTGGGGTGGTCAGGAACGCAATTCGGAAAACGGGGGGAAAGTAGATTATTGCCCGCGCAGGGGCAGCAGCAGCCGGGTGGCCAGCCGCATGAGGGTGCAGATTTGCACAGATGTGAATATGTCGCGCATGGCGCCGAATATAAATGCCTATTTCGCCGGGGGCAAGGTATTCGATGCTTCGGCCCCGGATTTGCGTCCAAGGCGTCGCTTCACCCACAGGGCATAACCTGACAGGCCATAACCCAGGAACAGCAGGAACAGGATGATGGGCGGGTCGATGGACACCAGGCTGAAGGCCAGGGCCACCAGCACGATGACGACGAAAGGCACGCTGCGCTTGAGGTTGATGTCCTTGCCGCTGTAGAAGCGGAAGTTGGAGATCATGGAAAGACCCGCGAACAGCGTGACGCCCCAGGCCAGCCACCGCACCTCCTGACCGGTCACGTGGTTGTCCACCATGACCCAGACGAAACTTGCTGCCAGGGCCGCCGCGGAGGGGCTGGGCAACCCCAGGAACCAGTGCTTGTCCTGCACAGCCAGCATGGTGTTGAAACGGGCCAGGCGCAGGGCCGCGCCAGCACAGTAGACGAAGGCGGCGATCCAGCCCAGCTTGCCCATGCCCTGCAGGGCGAAGCTGTACATCACCAGGGCCGGTGCCACGCCAAAGGACACCATGTCCGAAAGGGAGTCATATTCCGCGCCGAAGGCGCTCTGGGTGTTGGTGAGCCGGGCCACCCGTCCATCCAGGCCATCCAATACCATGGCCACGAAGATGGCCACCGCCGCAGACTCGTAGTGGCCGTTCATGGCCTGGACGATGGCGAAGAAGCCGGCGAATAGGGCGCCCGTGGTGAACAGGTTGGGCAGCAGGAAGATGCCGCGCCGGCGGGGCTTGCCTTCCTCCTCCACCAGATCCACTTCAGCCTTCTGGTCGTCCGGGGCGCCTGTCATGGATCAGAGTTGGGCCAGCACGTCATTGGACGCCTGCACCTTGTCTCCGATGGAAACCCGGGGCTTGGCATCCGTGGGCAGATAGACGTCCACCCGGGAACCGAAGCGGATGAAACCGTAGCGCTGCCCCCGGTTGAATTGGTCGCCGGGCTTGGCATAGCACAGGATGCGCCGGGCGATGAGGCCTGCCACCTGTACGCAGGTTACGTCCTTGCCGTCCCGGGTCTGGAACCACAGGGCATTGCGCTCGTTTTCGGTGGAGGCCTTGGCCAGGTCGGCATTGATGAACTTGCCCGGGTTGTACCAGTGACCTTTCACCTCGCCGTCCACCGGCGCACGGTTGGAATGCACGTTGAAGACATTCATGAACACGCTAATCTTCAGGGCACGACGCTTCAACCAGGGGTCGTCAGTCTCCTCTACGGCAACGATGCGTCCATCCGCGGGAGACAGCACCAAGCCTTCGCCCCCAGGCGCAAAGCGCGCCGGATCGCGGAAGAACTGCAATACGAAAAGGCTGATCACCCAGCAAGGCAATGCCCATCCCCAGCCGCTGGCGAAGGTGACGATGACGGAAGCCCCCAGCGCCAGCGCCAGGAAAGGCCAACCTTCACGGGCAATGATGGGATGGGGCCAGGGGGCCTTGGCGGGAGGGGCTACACCGATGCACATGGAGATATCTTTGGACAGTAGTCAGTCTGCAGCCGTCGCCTATAAGCCGGCGACGGCTGGGAACTGCCGGCTGCCGCCTTAGTTCCTGGACTTGTCCACCAGCTTGTTGGCCTTGATCCAGGGCATCATGTCGCGCAGTTTCTCGCCCACCACTTCGATTGGGTGTTCGGCGGTGAGGCGGCGACGGGCAGTCATGGCAGGGTAGTTGGTCTTGCCTTCCAGGATGAACTGCTTGGCGTACTCACCGGTCTGAATGCGCTTCAGGGCATTGCGCATGGCGGCGCGGGACTGCTCGTTGATGACCTCGGGGCCGGTCACGTACTCACCATACTCCGCGTTGTTGGAGATGGAGTAGTTCATGTTGGCGATGCCGCCTTCGTACATCAGGTCGACGATCAGCTTGAGTTCGTGCAGGCACTCGAAGTAGGCCATCTCGGGGGCGTAGCCCGCCTCGGTGAGGGTCTCGAAGCCCATCTTCACCAGTTCCACGGCACCGCCGCACAGTACGGCCTGCTCGCCGAACAGATCGGTCTCGGTCTCCTCGCGGAAGTTGGTCTCGATGACGCCGGCCCGGGCACCACCGTTGGCGGCGGCATAGGCCAGGGCGATGTCCTTGGCCTTGCCGGACTTGTCCTGATAGATGGCGATGAGGGAGGGCACGCCACCGCCTTGCAGGTAGGTGGAACGCACGGTGTGGCCGGGGCCCTTGGGGGCCACCATGATCACGTCCAGATCGGCGCGGGGCACGATCTGGTTGTAGTGCACGTTGAAACCGTGGGCGAAGGCCAGGGTGGCGCCCTTCTTGATGTTGGGCTCGATCTCGTTGCGGTAAACGTCAGGCTGTTGCTCGTCGGGCACCAGGATCATCACCACGTCGGCGTCCTTCACCGCCGCGCCCACTTCCTTCACCGCCAGGCCCGCCTTCTTGGCCTTGTCCCAGGAGGCGCCGCCCTTGCGCAGGCCCACGGTTACCTTCACGCCGGAGTCCTGCAGGTTGTTGGCGTGGGCATGTCCCTGGGAGCCATAACCGACGATGGTGACCTTCTTCTTCTTGATGAGGGAGAGGTCGCAGTCTTTCTCGTAATAAACCTTCATGGGACGTCCTTTCTGACAATCAAACTTTCATGATGCGGTCGCCCCGGCCAATGCCCGAGGCGCCGGTTCGAACGGTTTCCAAAATGGCGGTGGCATCCACGGCCTCCAGGAAGGCATCCAGCTTGGAGCCTGGACCGGTGAGCTCGATGGTGTAGGTCTTGTCAGCCACATCGATGATGCGGCCGCGGAAGATGTCCGTCATGCGTTTCATTTCTTCCCGCGACTCGTTGGTGTGGGTACGCACCTTCACCAGCATGAGTTCCCGCTCGATGTGGCTGCCATCGGTCAGGTCCTGGATCTTGACGATGTCCACCAGCTTGTTGAGCTGCTTGGTGATCTGCTCGATGACTTCATCCGAGCCCCGGGTGACGATGGTCATGCGGGACAGGGTGGCATCCTCGGTGGGGGCCACGGTAAGCGACTCGATGTTGTAGCCCCGGGCTGAGAAGAGTCCAGCCACCCGGGACAGGGCCCCGGCTTCGTTTTCCATCAGGAGGGAGATGATGTGCCGCATATTACCGTGCTCCCTCACTCGCTACTGCTCGTTGCCCCCCGAGGGGGCGTTCGCCTGACTTGAGGCGGCTCTGCGTCAGTCTCATGTTTACACCAAGATCATTTCAGACAATCCCTTGCCGGCCGGGATCATGGGATACACGTTTTCTCGGGGATCGGTGAGGAAGTTGATGAACACCAGGCGGTCCTTGTACTTGCCGAAGGCATCCCGCAGGGCTGGCTCCACGTCTTCAGGCTTCTCCACCTGGATGCCCACGTGGCCGTAGGCTTCGGCCAGCTTCACGAAATCCGGCAGGGAGCCCATGTAAGACTCGGCATAGCGTTCTTCGTAGAAAAACTCCTGCCACTGCCTCACCATGCCCAGGTATCCGTTGTTGAGCAGGATCACCTTGATGGGCAGCTTGTGCTCGAGGCAGGTGGACAGTTCCTGGATGTTCATCTGGATGCTGCCCTCGCCGGTGATGCAGGCCACCATGGCGTCAGGGTGGGCGAACTGCACGCCCATGGCGGCGGGCAGGCCGAAGCCCATGGTGCCCAGCCCACCGGAGTTGATCCAGCGACGGGGCTGATCGAACTTGTAGTACTGGGCCGCCCACATCTGGTGCTGGCCCACGTCGGAGGTGACGTAGGCCTGGCCGCTGGTCACCTCGTAGAGCTTTTCCACCACGAACTGGGGCTTGATCACCTTGTCGCTCTGCTCGTATTTCAGGCAGTCCTGGGCCCGCCACAGCTCGATCTGGGCCCACCAGGCCTTGAGGGACTGCTCGTCCGGCTTGTCCTTCTCCGCCTTCAGGAGCTTGATGATCTCCTCCAGCACGTGGGCCACGTCACCGACGATGGGCACATCCACCTTGACCCGTTTGGAGATGGAGGAAGGATCCACGTCGATGTGGATGATGCGGTGGTGCTCGCTGCCGAAATGCTTGGGGTTGCCGATGACCCGGTCGTCGAAACGGGCGCCCACGGCCAACAGCACGTCACAGTGCTGCATGGCCATGTTGGCTTCGTAGGTGCCGTGCATGCCCAGCATGCCCAGGAAAAGTGGATCGGGAGAGGGATAGCCGCCAAGGCCCATGAGGGTGTTGGTGGTGGGATAGCCGAGGAGCCGTGTCAACTCCGTCAACTGCTTGGCCCCATTGCCCAGCACCACGCCACCGCCGGTGTAGAGGACCGGGCGCTTGGCCTCCAGCAGCATCTGCACCGCCTTCTTGATCTGGCCGGTGTGGCCCTTCCAAGTGGGGTTGTAGGAGCGCATGGATATGGTCTTGGGATAGTGATAGGCACACAGGTGCTGGGTCACGTCCTTGGGAATGTCCACCACCACCGGGCCAGGCCGGCCGGTGGCTGCTATGTAAAAGGCCTTCTTGATGGTTTCCGCCAGCTGGTGCACGTCCTTCACCAGGAAGTTGTGCTTCACGCAGGGCCGGGTAATGCCAACGGTGTCCACTTCCTGGAAGGCATCCATGCCGATGGCGGCGGTGGGCACCTGGCCCGTCAGCACCACCATGGGGATCGAGTCCATGTAGGCCGTGGCGATGCCGGTGACGGCATTGGTGGCACCTGGGCCCGAAGTCACGATGGCCACCCCGACCTGGCCGGTGGAGCGGGCATAGGCATCGGCGGCATGCAGTGCAGCCTGCTCGTGACGCACCAGGATGTGCTGGAAGTCATCCTGCTTGTAGATCTCGTCGTAGATGTTCAGCACCGCGCCGCCGGGATACCCGAAAACGTGCTTCACACCTTCGTCGCGCAAACAGCGGACAACTATCTCCGCTCCGGTCAACTCCGTGTCGGCCATGGCAAGGAATTCTTAATATTCGGAAAAGCTTGAAACACTATCGATTGGCATGGGACCGGTCAAGCAAGGCCGATGTCCAAGCGACACACCTGGGCAAACAAAAAGGGGCTTGGCACTGGCCAAACCCCTGTATTTGGTGGGTGGTGGGGGATTCGAACCCACGACCAACGGATTAAAAGTCCGCTGCTCTACCAGCTGAGCTAACCACCCTAGAAAGACCGCGATTATTCAAAAAAACCGCAGCCAGGTCAACTCGTTCAGTAGGTCACAGTGCGATTATTCCTGCTGCGCCGCACTGCGGGCTTCTTGCTGGTGCGACTGCGGGTGATGGTTTTGCCGGTATTGGTGATGGCGTTCGCTTCCACCGCGTCGGGCTTGCTGTAGGTCACTTCCTGAATGGGGCTCTCGACGGCGGGCGCTTCCGATTGCTTTCCTTCCACCACTTGGGTCTGGGGGTTCTTGCCCTTGTAGGCCTCCATGAAGGCCAGCACCTTGTTCATGCGAACCTGTCCAGGAATGAACATCACGATCTCCCCGTTGGGATCGTAAATGTAAGAAGTGGGGTAGAAGTCCACCGGCCCCACCTGACGGAAAGGGCTATCCTGATTGCGGCGGGAACCCCCGGCAACGATGCTGTTGAAGTCCAGGTTGTGTCGACTGGCGGCTTCACGCACGGCGTTCTCATCGGGACCGTAATCCAGGCCGACGCCAATGACCACGAAATCCTTTCGCTTGTTCAACTCGTTGAGCGTGGGAACCTCCACCCAGCACAACGGGCACCAGGGCGCCCAGAAGTTCACCAGCACCCACTTGCCTTTGAAGTCCGAGAGCCTCAGGCTTTTTCCATTGATATCCGTGAACTGGAAATTGATTGCCTTGGTGCCTGCCAAGCTCGGATTCACCCACATCACGGTAGTCACCAAGCCCAGCAGCAATGCACCCAAAAATTTCCGCATCATCATCCTTTCAGGTAGCGCACAAACGTACACCCTATATGACCATTCTATCGACAGGAAAATGCCGTAATTGAATAAAACTTTTTGATCATGCAGACCGCATAATCAAATAGTACTGAACTTTCATGGTAATAGCGGCGCCAGCCACAATACCGAAGAAGGCGATGAACGAGCTGATAGCCAGGGTGGACACGCCCGTGACCGCCTGGCCGATGGTGCAGCCCATGGCAGCGATGCCCCCGAAGCCCATGAGTATGGCCCCCATGATATGGCGGAACATGTCCTGGGGCGAATTGAAATATTCCCAGCGAAAGCTGCGGTTGAACACGGAATAGATGAAGGAACCGATCACTACGCCAAACACGCTGGCCACTCCGAAGGTTACGTGCTTGTCCCGCCAGTAGGCCCACAGGTCCATGGTGTAGGCCAAGGGCCCCACAAACGTCATGGATTCCGCAAGCTTCGAATCCGTCCCCACATAGGTGCGTTCCATGAATTCGTTCTCGGAGAATCCCAGATGGCCCGTCACATACCAGCCGGCCGCCACCACCAGGCCCACCACGACGCCCGCCAGGATGTTATCCCGGTTTTCCCTGAATTCCTTGCTGGAAAACACGAAGGCCAGGATCACCAGGGAAAGTATGACGGCGAAGGAGATTTGTGAAACCGTGTCTGCCATGCCAAACAGGCTGGGCAGGGTCTGCATGCCGTCCAGATGCACCGTGAACATGTCCGCCCGGAGGATGCTATCCAGGGGAATGCGCAGGACGCCATTCATGGTCACCAGGGCGGAGTATCCCAGGAACATGAATACCACCACCGACTTAAGGTTGCCACCTCCCAGCCGCACCAGCGTGCGTTGGCCGCAACCACCGGCCAGGGTCATGCCCACGCCGAAGATCAAGCCCCCTGCCAAGGCACCGAACCAGTGCACCGTCCCCCGTGTGTAGAAGGTCTGGGCAATATCGAAAAAACCCAGGTAGACCAGCAGATTGGCGCCCAGGATGGCCAAGGCAATGGCCAGCAGCCAGGCTCTCATGCGCCCCCACTCGCCCATGTTCACCACATCGGAAACGGCCCCCATGGTACAGAAACTCGTCTTGTTAGCCACATAACCGAAAACAAGGGCCAGGAAGAAACCCAGCCAAGCAACCAAGGATGCAGGATTCTGAATTTGCTCCATTAAATATCTCCTCTCGGGCCTTCTTGTCGTTTAGTGGGTGGGATTATAGGGGCGCGCTTTACATCATGGGTCAATTGAAATACCGCGTTGGGTCAGGCATGCCCAGCGCTTCGAATCCCTGGCGCCGCAAGCGGCAGGAATCACAATGACCACAGGCACGCCCATCGGCGTCGGCCTGGTAGCAGGAAACCGTGAGGCTGTAGTCCACGCCCAGTTCCAGCCCCAGTTGGATGATCTCTGCCTTGGTAAGTTGGATAAGGGGCGCCTCCATACGTATGGAACGCCCTTCCACGGCACGCTTGGTGGCCAGATCGGCCATTTTCTGAAATGCGCTCACATACGCCGGGCGGCAATCGGGATAGCCGGAGTAATCCACCGCATTCACGCCGATGTAGATGGCTTCGGCATCCAGCGCCTCCGCCCATCCCAGGGCCAAGGCCAGCATGATGGTGTTCCGGGCCGGCACGTAGGTCACGGGAATCCCCTCGGCGGGGCCATCCTCAGGCACGGCGATGCTGGTATCGGTGAGGGCACTGCCGGCCATGGGCCCCATGTCGAGACGCATGACACGGTGCTCCGCCGCGCCCAAGTGCCTCGCCACGGCCCGGGCCGCTTCCAGTTCCACCCGATGGCGCTGGCCATAGTCCAGGCTGAGGGCGTGGCAACCGTGTCCCGCGTTGCGGGCCACCGCCAGGGCCGTGGCGGAATCCAGGCCGCCGGATAGCAGCACCACCGCCCCGCTCATCGTCCCCGGGCCTCTTGCCAGAGAATCTTGTGCAGTTGCAGCTGCAAGCGCACCGGCAAGCCGTCCCGCAGGACCCAGTCCGCCAGCAGGGCCGGCTCGACCTGCCCCCAGGCCGGAGAGAACAGGACCGGGCAACGGGCGGCAATGTCGTGTTCCCGCAGCAGGGACCTGGCCCAGAGGTAGTCCTCTTCGCCAGTCAGGACGAATTTCACCTCGTCACGGGGAGACAGGACGAAAAGATTGGCCCAGCGGTTTCGCTCCACCTCGCCCGATCCGGGTGTCTTCACATCCACGATGCGCGCAACGCGCGGATCCACACCGGAAACATCCAATGCCCCGCTGGTTTCCAGGGAAACATCCAGGCCTGCATCGCACAACCGTTCCAGGAGTTCCCCGCATCCCTTCTGAGCCAAGGGCTCGCCCCCCGTCACCGTGACATGGCGCGTGGGAAACCCCTGCACCCTGCCGATGATGGCCCCCACGTCCATCCATTCCCCTCCCTGGAAGGCGTAGTCGGTATCGCAGTATCCACAGCGCAGGGGACACCCGGTCAGGCGCACGAATACCGTGGGCAGGCCCACCCTGCTGGCCTCGCCCTGGAGGGAAAAGAATATTTCCGTGACCCGCAGGCGGGAGGGACTAGACGGGACCGGCAAGGTTACTTGAGGGTGGAAAGGAGTTTCTTGCCATTGTCCGCGGCCCGGCTGTAGGGGAAGCGTTCGATGAGTTGTTCCAGCGTGGCCGTGGCCGACGCCAGGTCCTTCATCTGCACCTGGGCCCTGGCCAGGGAAAGCATGGCATCCGGCGTCTTGGGACTGTTGGGATATTCCCCGATCAGGTGCTGGTAGCTGGCCGCAGCGCTCTCGAAGTCGGACATGCCCACGTAGGAGAAGCCGGTCCAATAATGAGCGTTGGGCACCAGGTTGCTATTGGGATAGGTCTTGGCAAAACCCTGGAAAGCGAGCACGGCATCCCTGTAGCGGCCGGACTTAACCAGTTGATGGGCCGCCTCATAGGCCCGGGTCTCGTTTTCCACGTCCCCGGCGGGTGCAGCGCCGGACGTTGGAGACATGGGTGTGCTCAAGGCCTGGGCCGGCTGCAGGCGCACGGCAGGGACCTGCGCAGCGGCGGCGGGACGGCTCTCCAGTTCCTTGATGCGATCGTCCAGATCGGCGAACAGTTCCTTGACGCGCTTGTCGGCGGTGGATTGCTGATAGGCCAGCTCCTCCTGGGAACCCCGCAGCCGGGCCACCTCGGCCTTCAGCGCCTCAACCTGGTTGAGGAGGTTCAACAGGCCCTGGTTCTGCAACTGGCTTTCCAGGCGCGACAGCCTGCCGTCCTGGGCCTGGACGCCTTTTTGCAAATCGCCCAGCTTCTGGGCCAGTTCATCCGTCGAGGCGGCCCAGCCGGACTGGGCCAGCAGTGCCAGGACTAGTAGGGGGTAACGGATAGTTTTCATTCGCCTTGATAGAGAATTTCGGTTCGACGGTTCTGTTGCCAGGCTTCTTCGTCATGCCCCTCGGCCACGGGCTTCTCCTCGCCCAGGGACACCGCCTCCATCTGGGGTTCGGACACGCCCAGCAGGGACAAGGCCTTGAATACGCTTTCGGAACGGCGCTGGCCCAGGGCCAGGTTGTATTCGCGGCTGCCACGTTCGTCCGCGTGGCCTTGCAGGATGACCTTGCTGGCGGGATTGCTCTTCAGGAACTCCGCATGGGCCTCCAGCAGACCGCGGTATTCGTCACGGATGGCGGAACTGTCGAAGTCGAACTGGATGATGCGCTTGGACAGGGGGCTGTTGGGATCCTTGAGGATGAGGGCTATGGCGGCCTGATCCCCGCCTGCCTGGGCAGCGGGACCTTCAACTGCGGCGGCGCCAGGCTGGCTGCCATCCAGGGGCTTCACTTCCGCGGAAGCTTCCGCGAGGGGACGGGTTTCCACTTTTTGCTCTGGCGCCTGGGCAGTGCCACCGGCCGGAGCCGTAGTTTCCTGGGCCGGGATGGGTTTGCCGTCAACCGGCGCCACCACCATGCCCTGGGTTTCGGCTGCTTTGGATTCTTCGGCCTTTGCCGCAGCCCTGATGCCACGATCCTCGATCACGGCGTCCTTGGGAGGCTGGTCGGCACAACCGGCCAGCAGTGCGGCCAGCGTCAAGGATATGGCTAAATACTTCATGAAAACTCCTCCAAAGATACCTAACTGTGACCCGGAAGTCGGTTGTCCTAGTGCCCCCAACTCGGCTCCCGCAGATCTCCTGACTGGGAGAGCCGCTGCTTCACCCGTCCGTCCACGCTCACCGTCGCCAGCACACCCCGCCCGTTGACCAGGGTCGCATAAAGGATCAGTCGGCCATTGGGCGCAAAACTGGGCGACTCATCGAAAGTCGTGTCCGTCAGCACCTCCATCTGGCGGTTACCCAGATCCATGATCGCCACGTGGAATCGAGCGTCGCGACGATGCACAAAGGCCAGGGTCTTGCCATCCGGAGATAATGCTGGGGATACATTGTACCCCCCCTCAAAGGTGATGCGACTCGTCTCCCCGCTTTCCAGGGAGGCACGGTAAATTTGGGGGGAGCCGCCCCGATCCGAGGTGAAGTACAGCCATTGCCCGTCAGGGCTGAAGACAGGCTCCGTATCCAGAGCCCCGCCCCGGGTGAAGCGCCGGGCCTCGCCCGATTCCAGATCCAGCAGATAGATCTGAGAGGTCTCGTCCTTGGAAAGGGTCACGGCCAGGCGGCGTCCGTCCGGCGACCAGGCCGGGGCCGAGTTGGAACCGCGGAACTTGGCCACAGCGCGGCGCTTGCCGTCCACCAGGTTCTGCACGTAGACCACCGGCTTCTTGTCCTCGAAGGAGACATAGGCCAGCTTCATGCCGTCCGGGGACCAGACGGGGGAAATGATGGGCTCCGGCGAGGCTGTTACGGTGATGGCGTTCTGGCTGTCGGCGTCCGCCACCTGGAGCTCGTAGCGGCTGCCCCGCTTGAGGATGTAGGCAATGCGACCGGAATAGGGACCCGGCTCGCCCAGCAACTTCTCGTGCACCATGTCGGCGATCTTGTGGGCCACGGAACGCACCCCCGCAAGGGTGGTGGTGTAGGACAGGGCCGTGATCTGGGTCTTGCGCACGGCGTCGAACAACCAGAAGCGGACTTCCACCCGGCCGCCCTGGGCGGGAATGACATGCCCCATGACCACGGCATCAGCGCCCTTGTTCTTCCAGTCCGGCAGGGGCAGGGCCTGGGGGTCGGACGGCGACATCACACCCTTGGGGTCCAGCATGCGGAAATAGCCGCTGCGCCCCAGGTCGTTGGTGATCACATCGCCCGGGTTCAGCCCGTCGTCCCGGGACAGGCTGAATGGCAGCACCGCCACGGGTATCTTGTTGCTGGCCCCACCGACGATCTCTATGGTCATCAATGCGTGGGCCTGCAAGGCGGACAGCAGCAAGCCAAGGGCGATTAGCAGTCGAACGGGTAAGCACATGTTTCTGATCAGCAATTCAATCCTCACAACTTCCAGGCCGGGGTCACCGGTCATCTCAATCCTGCGCCGGGGCTGCCGTCGAAGGGCCGGAACTTCAGCACCAGGCCGCCGCGAAAGACCGACGCCGCTTCCTTCTCGTTGGGCAGAGGCAGGGGCGAGGCCTTCAGGATGGCCCGCTCCACTTCCACGTCATAGGCGGCATGGCCGCTGGACTTGACCAGGGTCACATTACGGATTTCACCGTTGGCGAACAAGCTCACCTGGAACACGGCCTCCGGATTGCCGGCGATCCGCTGGGGCAGGCGCACGTAGGACTGTACCTTGGACTGGATGCGGCGCTTGAAGTCCTCCACCAGCCTGTCCCGGCGCTCCGCCCGCACGGCCTGCTCCTGCAGGACACGCATCTGGGTTTCCTCCCGCTCCAGATCCGCCTGGGCCTGGCGAACCAGTTCCTCCTCCATCTGCCTCCGCCTCTGTTCCTTCTGCCTGATCTGCTCGATGCGCTCCATTTCGGCGAATTCTTCCTGTTCCCTGCGGGTCTTTTCCTCTGCCTGGCGTTTTTCTTCCAGTTTACGAGACTCTTCCTGCTTGCGGAGTTCCTCTTCCGCCTGGCGTTTTTTTTCCTGTTCGGCCTTTTTCAGGGCGATATCCGCCTCGCGGGGCTGGGGCTCCGCCACAGGCGGCGATGCGGGCTCCGGCCGGGGAAGAGACTCCGAATCCAGGGGCACCGGTTCAGGCTCCGCGGTCAGAGGCTCCGGCAGGGTGGACCACAGGTCCGCCTCCACAGGCAGGTGGGGCAGGTTCTTCCAGGACATGCTCACCACCAGGGCCAGCGCGAACAGGCCGTGGACCACCAGGGCCAGGCTGCCCGAGGAAAAATGCTGATGGCGGGGCGCAGCAATCACGGGGCAGCGGGCTTCACCAACAGGCCGACCCTGGCCACCCCCTGGGTTTGCAGGATGTCCATGACACGCATGACGGATTCATAACGCACGTTCTTGTCGGCGGAGATGACCACCGGCTGCTTGGGGTTGAGCCGCTGCCGTGCCTGGATGGCGGCGGGCAGTCTGTCCTCGCCGACGGCCTCCCCCTCCTCCCCCGCGCCCCGGTCCCGCAGCAGCAGCGTGCCGTCTTCCCGCACCAGCACTTCCAGGGGGGCTGTTGGCGCCGTGGCGCTCTTGCTGATGCTGGGCAGCTCCACCTGGGCGGGATTGATGAAGGGGGCCGTGACCATGAAGATCACCAGCAGCACCAGCATCACGTCGATGTAGGGCACCACGTTGATCTGGTTCATGGCCTTGCGGGGACGGCGGTGGATCATGCCCGTACGGCCTCCTGCTCCAGGATGTTGGAGAACTCCTCCATGAACACGTCGTAGCGGTTGGCCAGGCGGTCGATGTCATGGGTGAAGCGGTTGTAGGCGATGACCGCCGGGATGGCGGCGAACAGGCCGATGGCCGTGGCGATGAGGGCCTCGGCGATGCCCGGCGCCACCTGGGCCAGGGTGGCCTGGGACACGTTGGACAGGCCGATGAAGGCATTCATGATGCCCCACACCGTACCGAACAGGCCCACGTAGGGCGAAACGGACCCTACCGTGGCCAGGAAGGGCAGGTAGGACTCCAGCAGGTCCATCTCCCGCTGGTAGGCGGCCCGCATGGCCCGCCGGGCGCTTTCCAGCACGGCCTGGGAGGCCACGCTGTGCTTGCGCTTCATGCGGAACTCCCGCCAGCCGGCGCGGAACACTTCCTCCATGCTGGAGCCCCGGGTCTCGCCGTCGGCCCGCTCCACGATGGCGTTGTGGCCGCCCCCCCAGAAGTCTCGCTCAAAGGACTCCGATGCTCGCAGTTCCCGCTTCAGGGTGAACAGTTTCTCGAAGATCAGCCACCAGGACAGCACCGAGGCGAACAGCAGCAGCAGCAGCACCCCTTTCACCACCCAGCTGGCCTGGGCGACGAGGGTCAGAAAGGACATGTCCTGGGCGAGGGAAATTTCCATGGGAATGAATCAGCCTGTGAAGGCCTTGGTGACGATGGACGGGATTTTAGCCGGGCGGAAGTCCGGATGCGCCACGCAGGCCACCTTGACCATGGCCTCCAGCAGCACTTCATCCCCCCGCAGGATGCGCTGGCCCATGACCAGGCTGGCCCGGTTCAGGCTCTCCAGGCGGCTCTCCACCGCCAGGCGGTCATTGAAGCGGGCCGGCCTGAGGTAGTCCGCTTCCACCCGCCGCACGACGAATACCACGCCCTCCTCCCGTGCCAGGCGGTCCTGTTCCAGGCCCAGTGTGGATAACCACTCGGTGCGGGCCCGCTCCAGGAATTTCAGGTAGTTGGCGTAATACACCACCCCACCGGCGTCGGTGTCTTCCCAGTAGACCCGCACGGGCCAGGTGAATTGCGGGTGTTCGCTCATGCTTGTAATGGATAGCGCTTGGAAACGGGCCTTGCCACCAACCGGGTTGGACCGGCGGGCGCGTCATTCGAACAACTGATCTTCCCTGCCCGGCTGGATCAGGCCGAAATGACGCCAGGCCAGGGGCTGGGCGACCCGCCCCCGGGGGGTGCGGGCCAGGAAACCCTGCTGGATGAGATAAGGCTCCAGCACGTCCTCTATGGTATCCGCCGCCTCGCCGATGGCCGCCGCCACGTTCTCCAGGCCCACGGGGCCGCCGGCGAATTTTTCCAGCATGGCGGACAGGAGCTTGCGGTCCATCACGTCCAGGCCGGCACTGTCCACCTCCAACATCTTCAAGGCAGCATCGGCCACGGCGTCGTCCACCCGTCCTCCGGCCTTCACCTCGGCATAGTCCCGCACCCGGCGCAGCAGGCGGTTGGCGATGCGGGGCGTGCCCCGGGAGCGACGGGCGATCTCGAAGGCCCCTTCCGGGGTGATGTCCACGTTCATCAGCCTGGCGGAGCGGGCGACGATGAAGCCCAGTTCCTCCGGCGTGTAGAACTCCAGCCGGGCGACGATGCCGAAACGATCCCGCAGGGGGTTGGTGAGCATGCCGGCGCGGGTGGTGGCCCCCACCAGGGTGAAAGGGGGCAGGTCCAGCTTCACCGAACGTGCCGCCGGCCCCTCGCCGATCATGATGTCCAGCTGGAAATCCTCCAGGGCCGGGTAGAGGATCTCCTCCACCACGGGAGACAGGCGGTGGATCTCGTCGATGAACAGGACGTCGTGGGGCTCCAGGTTGGTGAGCAGGGCCGCCAGGTCCCCCGCCCGCTCCAGCACGGGGCCGGAGGTCTGACGCATGTTGACGCCCATCTCCTTGGCGATGATGTGGGCCAGGGTGGTCTTGCCCAGGCCAGGGGGACCGAACAGCAGCACATGGTCCAGGGCCTCGCCCCTTTGCCGGGCCGCCTGGATGAAGATCTCCAGTTGCTCCCGGGCCCGTGCCTGGCCCACGTACTCGGCCAGGCGCTGGGGCCGCAGGGCACGCTCGAAGACCTCCTCCTCCCTGGAGGAGGGGGACGGCGCGATGACGCGCTCGGTGGGGAAGCGATCGGGCTCCAGCATTTGCTCAGTTTACTTTTTCACCAGCAGCTTCAGAGCCTGGCGGATGGATTCCTCCAGCCCCAGCCCCTCCGGCAGCAGCTTCAGGGTAGGCAGGGCCTCCTTCTCGGAATAGCCCAGGGCCAGCAAGGCATTCAGGGCATCGCTGGCCACGCCGGCGGCGGAGGCGCCCCCCCCACCCGCCTGGGGCAGGGCGTCCGCCAGCTTGCCCTTCAGTTCCAGCAGCAGGCGTTCCGCCGTCTTCTTGCCGACGCCCGGCACCTTGGTCAGGCGCCCCGTTTCCTGCAGGGCCACGCACTGGGCCAGTTCGTCCACGGACAGGCCCGAGAGCACCGCCAGGGCCATCTTGGGCCCCACGCCGGAAATGCGTATGAGCTCCCGGAAAGCCCCCCGCTCCTTCTGGGTGAGGAAACCATACAGCAGCTGGGCATCCTCCCGCACCACGAAGTGGGTCAGCAGGACCACCCGCTCCCCTATGGCCGGCAGGCTGAAGAAGGTGCTCATGGGCACATCCACCTCGTAGCCCACGCCGGCAGCCTCCACCAGCACCTGGGGCGGATGCTTTTCCAGCAGGGTTCCCGTGATGCGTCCGATCATCGTCCACTCCAAAACAGTACGCCGGCCAGGATAACCGGTTGCAGGTGGGCGGCGAGAATGGTCATCTGGATGGGTGGCACCAAGCGGGCAGGCTCGGCGGCGTGGGCCGTCAGCAGGCGCCCCGCCCTGAGGGCCGGCAGGACGCCTGCCAGGGAAACCAGGGCCAAGGCCGGCAACATGCCGGCAACCACAGCCGCCACCAGGCCCGCCACCGCCATGAGCAGGATGAGCCAGTAGCCCCGGGCGGCAATGCTGGGTTCCAGACGCACCACCCAATGCCATTTCCCCGCCAGCCGATCCGCCTCCCGGTCCGGGAACTGGTTGATGTAGAGGACATTGGTCACCAGCAGGGCATAGGGCAGACCCGCGATCCAGGGCATGCGGTCGAATGCGCCCTGCTGCACGAAATCGCTGCCGGCGACGATGAGCAGGAAACCCGCCGCCACGCATACCTCCCCCAGGCCCCGGCTGTTGAGCCTGAGGGGCGGGGCGGAGTAGGCCCAGCCGATCATGAGGCCTGCCAGACCGATCCAGAACAGACCCAGGCCCGATTGCCCGATGAGCCACAAGCCGCCGGCGATGACCACGGCAAAAAGGGCCAGGCCGTAGGCCAGAGTCTGGCCAGGGGTGAGCACCCGGTTCTGGATGAAGCGGGAACCGCCGGTGAAGGGAAAAAGCCGCCCGGTGTTGGCGGCATCCGTACCGTTCAGGTGGTCGTAGTAGTCATTGAGCACATTGACCCCGGCATGGGCCAGCAGGGCCAGCAGCAGGGTCAGGGCGGCCAGGCCCCAGTGGAGCACCGGCGCCAGGGCAAAGCCCAGCAGGCAGCCCGCCAGGGTGATGGTGAGGAAGGCCGGCCGGGTGGCAAGCAGGTAGCGCTGCACCGGATTGCGCAGGGCTTCCGGGGTGGGCTCGCCGGGTGCCGAGGCGGGAACGGCAGCCATCCCGCTCATGACATCCTCCCGGCCCGGCGGCGACGGCCGACGCCAGTGAGGCCGCCCAGGCCCATGCCGCCGTGGGCATGGCAGATGGCGCAGGCCAGGGCATCCGCCGAATCGGGCCGGGGCTCCGACGGCAGGTTCAGCAGCCGCTTCACCATGTGCTGCACCTGGGTCTTGTCCGCGTGGCCGTTGCCCACCACCGCCTGCTTCACCTGCAGGGCCGTGTACTCGAACACCGGCTGGCTGGCCTGGGTGAGGGCGGCCAGGGCGGCTCCCCGGGCCTGGCCCAGGAGCAGGGTGGACTGGGGGTTCACGTTGACGAAGACCTTCTCGATGGCAGCGGCATCCGGCTTGAAGTGTTCCATGATCTCCACCACCCCGTCGAAGATGATCTTGATGCGCTCGGGCAATTCCCCCGTCTGGGTGCGCACCACGCCGCTGGCCACGTAGGTCAATTTCTGGCCCACCTTCTCGATGACGCCGTAACCCGTCACGCGCAACCCCGGGTCCAGGCCGAGAATTCTCACCCGGCCATTACTCGGGCAGGATGGCCGACGTGTAGACCTCCTGCACGTCATCCAGGTCGTCCAGCATGTCCAGCATCTTCTGGAATTTCACCGCGTCGTCGCCGGTAACGTCCGTCTCGTTCAGGGCCTTCATGGTGATCTCCGCCATGACGGGCTTGAAGCCGGCCTTTTCCAGGGCCTCCTTCACCGTGGCCAGGTCGCCGGTGGGGGCGGTAAGGATTTCGATGGAGCCGTCGTCATTGGTGATCACGTCCTCGGCCCCGGCTTCCAGGGCGACTTCCATCACCGCATCCTCGTCGGCACCCGGCTCCAGGATGATCTGGCCGCAGTGCTTGAACTGGAAGACCACGGAACCGTCGGTGCCCATGTTGCCGCCGTGCTTGGACATGGCATGGCGCACGTCCGCCACGGTGCGCACCCGGTTGTCCGTGAGGCAGTCCACGATCACCGCCGCGCCGCCGGGGCCGTAGCCCTCGTAGCGGATTTCCTCGTAGTTCACGCCCTCGAGTTCGCCGGTGCCCTTCTTGACCGCCCGGTCGATATTGTCGTTGGGCATGTTCTCGCCCTTGGCCTTGTCGATGGCCAGGCGCAGGCGGGGGTTGAAGTTGGGATCGCCGCCGCCCATCTTGGCCGCCACGGTGATCTCCTTGGCGTAGCGCGAAAAGATCCGGCCCCGCTTTTCGTCCTGACGACCCTTGCGGTGCTGAATGTTTGCCCATTTGGAATGACCGGCCATGCTGAAGAACCTCTTAACGTGCGATTGATTGAATCGCGCGATTTTAGCCGATGCCAAGGGGGGTGACTCGCCCGGCTTTCACCCTTTGATGCAGATCATGGGTTCCAGCCGGGCCACTTTTTTGGCCAACCCGGCGGCCTCGGCGACATCCACCACGGCGGCCACGTCCTTGTAGGCCCCCGGGGCCTCCTCGGCCACGCCCCGCAGGGACGGGCTGCGGACCAGGATGCCTCGACCGGCCAATTCATCCACCACGGCCCGCCCCTGCCAGGTCCTGGTGGCCTGGTTGCGGCTCATGCGCCGGCCGGCCCCGTGACAGGCGGAAGCAAAGGCCAGGTCCTGGCTGGCATCACTGCCGGCCAGGATGTAGGAGCCGGTGCCCATGCTGCCGCCTATGATCACGGGCTGGCCCGCGTCCCGAAACTCCCGGGGCAGGGAGCCATGGCCGGGACCGAAGGCCCGGGTGGCCCCCTTGCGGTGCACGAACAGGCGGCGTCGCTGGCCGTCCACCACGTGTTCCTCTTCCTTGCAGGTGTTGTGGGACACGTCGTAGAGCAAGCCCATCCGGGCTTCGGGCAATACCTCGGCAAAGACCTGGCGGGTCAGGTGGGTCAGGATCTGGCGGTTGGCCAGGGCGCAGTTGATGCCGGCCCGCATGGCGCCCAGGTAGTCCCGTCCCAGGTCGGAATTGATGGGGGCGCAGGCCAGTTCCCGGTCGGGCAGGACCAGGCCGTGGCCCGGTGCCGCCAGCACCATGGACTTGAGGAATTCCGTGCCGATCTGGTGCCCCAGGCCCCGGGAACCGCAGTGCAGGCTCACCACCACGTCTCCTTCCTCCAGGCCGTAGGCCCGGGCGATGGCCTGGTCATAGACCCTGCTGACATGCTGGACTTCAAGATAATGGTTGCCGGAGCCCAGGGTGCCCATCTCATGTTTCTGGCGTTCCTTGGCATGGACGGACACCCGGCCCGGCTCGGCCCCGGCCATGCAGCCGTGTTCCTCGGTACGTTCCAGGTCCGCGCCTGTGCCGTAGCCCTGCTCCACCGCCCAGCGTGCCCCTTCCCGCAGCATGGTGTTCATCTCCCGGGCGTTCAGCCTCAGGTAGCCGGTACTACCCAGGCCGGCGGGGATGGTATTGAACAGGTGCTCCGCCAGGCGCACCTTCACCGCCTCGATATCCGGCTTCCTCAAGCCGGTATACAGGGTGCGCACGCCGCAGGAGATGTCGAAGCCCACGCCGCCGGCGGAGATGACGCCTTCTTCGCTGGGATCGAAGGCCGCCACGCCGCCGATGGGGAAGCCGTACCCCCAGTGGGCATCGGGCATGGCATAGGCCGCACCGACGATGCCCGGCAGGCTTGCCACGTTTTGCAACTGCTCGGCCACCTTGTCGTCCATGTCCCGCAGCAGGGCCTCGTCAGTGAACAAGACTGCCGGCACCCGCATGGATCCCCGGGGCTCCAGCCGCCATACATAGTCTGAAACCTTGTGCAGGCCGGCCAGGTTCATGCCGCCACCGGATCAGACGTCCACCACGCAGCGGGCATGCCAGAGGCCATCCGCTTCCTGCCCAACCTTCAGGGCGGTGTAGGTGGCCCCTTTCACCTCCACCGCAGGGTGATGGCGTGGCGGTTCCAGGGCCTCGCCCCAGCCCTGGCCCCGGAGACATAAGTCATCGAGACTGACGGTGAAGCGGGAAAAAAGCATCTTGCGGGTACTCATCTCGTAAACCCAGGCATTGAGCCAGTCCACCAGCAACAACTCCGCGTCGGGCGCGGCACAGGCCACCTCCACTGCCGTTTCCTGACGAACCGAGTCAGGATCTGCCACCACCGCCGTCATGGCCAGGGCAGCCTGCTCGAAGGACTCGGCCAGGCTGGCACCCCAGCCATGGACGCCAATGTCGGCCATGTGCTGGAAGTGGGCCCAGCCCGCCATGACGCGACCTGGTTATTCTTCGACGGCGGCCGGCGCCTGGGGCTTGCTGTGGGACTTCACATCGCCCCGCTGCTGCCGGCTGTACTCCTCCAGACGACGCTTGGCCACGTCGAAGGCATCCCGCAAGGCCACGTAGACATCCTCATGGGCCTGGCTTTGATGGTGGTGACCCTTGGTGACCACCAACTCGCCCCCCGGAACCGTCATGTCTATGCGTACCTGGAACAGCTTGCCCTGGGTCTTGTGCTCATGGGGCGCCTCCACGGCCACCTTCAACGCCATCACGTTCTCGTGGAAACGGTCGAGTTTCTCGGCCTTTTCGCGAATACGGGCCTCCAGGGCTGGCGAAGCATCCATGTGCCGGAATGTGATTTCCAAGGGGATACGCATGATCAGTTCTCCATTCTGTTGTGATCGTGCTGCTGCTATTGGGTGGTAGCGTCCACCAGGGGCACAAACACCACTGGCAGGACATTGTGGTCCTCGATGCTGCCGTCCAAATGCTTGTGGATCAACTTCAATTGCTGGGCAAAGTGGGACAGGCCTACCGGGATGGCCATGTAGCCCCCGGGTCGGAGCTGCTCCAGGAGCGCCGCCGGCACGTCTTCGGCGGCGGCCGTGACCAGGATGCCGTCATAGGGGGCATGTTCCGGCCAGCCCAGATGGCCGTTGCCCACCCGCACCTCCACGTTGCCGTAGCCCAGCCGTCCCAGCCGTGCCCTGGCCTGTTCCGCCAGGGCCTGGATGATTTCCACTGAATACACCCGGTGTACCAGGCCGGACAGCACGGCGGCCTGGTAGCCGGACCCGGTGCCCACCTCCAGCACCACATGCTCGGGCCGCGGACAGATCAGGTCGGTCATCAAGGCCACGATGTAGGGCTGGGAGATGGTCTGCCCATGACCGATGGGCAGGGGATGGTTGTCGTAGGCGCTGGCTCCCATCCCGTCGGGCACGAAGGCATGACGAGACACCCGGCTGAACGCATCCACCACGCGTGGATCCAACGTTGTCCGACCGGTGAGATACGCTGTTTCGCGAACGTCCGTCCGGATTTCCTCCAGCAGGCGTTCCATGGGGAGGTCTCGGATATTGTTCATGGTGTCACTTCCAGCATAGCCCTCACAGCGCAAGTGGCCTGCATATAATGCCCCGCATTCCCACCCAGCTAGCCACGCCATGACCGACAGCCTGCTCATCGCCAAGAACGCCGCCACGGAACTCTCCCTCCTGCCCCGCATGGCCAACCGGCACGGCCTCGTCACCGGCGCCACCGGCACGGGCAAGACCGTGACCCTGCAGACTCTGGCCGAGGGCTTCTCCCGCCTGGGGGTCCCAGTCTTCCTGTCCGACATCAAGGGTGACCTGTCGGGAATCAGCAAGCCCGGCGGGGGCAATGCCAAAGTGGAGGAGCGGATCAAGCTGCTCGAACTGGACCATGCCTACCAAGGCTATCCCGTCACCTTCTGGGACGTATGGGGAGATCAGGGCCACCCGGTGCGGGCCACCATCTCCGACATGGGGCCCCTGCTCCTGAGCCGCATGCTGAACCTGAACGAGGTGCAGGAGGGCGTGCTCAACCTGGTGTTCAAGATCGCCGACGAGGCGGGCCTGCTGCTGCTGGACCTGAAGGACCTGCGTTCCATGCTGCAATTCGTGGCCGAAAACGCGAAATCCTTCACCACCGAATACGGCAACATCTCCGCCGCCAGCGTGGGTGCCATCCAGCGGGGCCTGCTCACCCTGGAAAACCAGGGGGGCGAGGCCCTGTTCGGCGAGCCCATGCTGAACATCGCCGACCTGATGCAGACGGATGGCGGCAAGGGGGTGATCAACATCCTGGCCGCCGACAAGCTCATGCAGTCTCCCAAGGCCTACGCCGCCCTGCTGCTGTGGCTCCTGGCGGAACTGTTCGAGAACCTCCCCGAGGCGGGGGACCTGGACAAGCCCAAGATGGTGTTCTTCTTCGACGAGGCCCACCTGCTGTTCGACGAAGCCCCCAAGGTGCTCATCGACAAGGTGGAACAGGTGGTGCGCCTCATCCGCTCCAAGGGCGTGGGCGTGTACTTCGTCACCCAGAACCCGGCGGACGTGCCGGACGAAGTGCTGGGCCAGTTGGGCAACCGGGTGCAGCACGCCCTGCGGGCCTTCTCCCCCAAGGACCAGAAGGCCGTGCGGGCCGCCGCCGAAACCATGCGGGACAACCCGGACCTGAACGAAGCCGAGGCCATCACCGAACTGGGGGTGGGCGAGGCCCTGGTGTCCCTGCTGGACGAGAAGGGCCGGCCCGGCATCGTGCAGCGGGCATTCATCGTCCCCCCGGGCGGCCAGATCGGCCCCATCACCGACGCGGAACGGCGCCAAGCCATGCAGGCCTCCCTGGTGGCCGGGGTATATGAGAAGTCGGTGGACCGGGAATCCGCCTACGAGATCATCAAGGCCCGCACCGAAGCCGTCGCCGCGGAGAAAGCCGCCGAAGAACAGGCCGCCGCCCAGGCCAAAGCCCAAGCCCAGGCCCCCGCCGGAGGCGGTGGGCTGGGGGGTATCCTGGGCGACCTGCTGGGGGGCGCGCCCTCCGCGGGAGGACGCCGCCGGGAAGGCGTGGTGGAAGCCCTGGCCAAGAGCGCGGCCCGCTCCGTGGGCAGCCAGGTGGGCAGGGCCATCATCCGGGGCGTGCTGGGCAGCCTGCTGGGGGGCAAGCGGTGAGCAAGCCCGACAAGGTCGTCCTGGATGACAAGCACTTCGACAGCAAGGCCCGCCAATGGGACGAAAACCCGGTGTTCGTGGAACGGGCCCGCAAGATCGCCGACGGCCTGCGGGCCCGGGTACCCCTGTCCCCCACCATGACCGCCCTGGATTACGGCAGCGGCTCAGGCCTGCTTAGCTTTCCCCTCAAGGATGAACTGGGGCACATCACCCTGTCCGATACCTCTGCCGGCATGCTGGAAGTGGCCCGGGAAAAAATCGACGCCCAGGGGGTGAAGAACATGGCCACCCTGCAAGCCGACCTGTCGGTTGCGAGCCTGCCCGACACCCGCTTCGACCTGATCTATTCCAGCATGACCCTGCACCACATCCCGGACACGGCGGCCATCCTGGCCGCCTTCCACGCCCACCTGAACCCGGGCGGCTGGCTGGGCATTGCCGACCTGGACCAGGAGGACGGCAGCTTCCACGGCATCGAAGTGGACGTGCACCACGGCTTTGACCGGGACAGCCTGGCAGCCCGCCTCGGTCAGGCCGGCTTCACCCAGATCAGCTTTGACACCGTGTTCGAGATCGAGAAAGACCAGCCGGAAGGCAAGAGGGCCTACCCGGTGTTTCTGATGGTGGCGCGGAAACCTTGAACCGACATCCAGCCATAATTTTTGTTTGCTACGCTGAGGACATATAAGAAACACCTAATACAACAACACTCGCGCTCGGGAGAGAGCCGTGAAGGGAAAAAAGACATACTTCGCCGATGGGATTCACTCGGCGGAAGTCTTGGGGCTGGTGGGCGACATCTACCAGGCAGGCCTGGAACCCGAACGCTGGCCGGCGACCATCGCCCGCATGAGCCAGATTTTCGACGCCGACCTGGCCTGCATCTACACCCCCTTCCCCAGCCGGCCGGAGCGGGCCCTCTACCTGACCCACAATTTCAACCAGCCGATGGAGCAGGCCTACAGTGCCTACTACCACCGCCTGGACGAATGGACCCTCCATGCCCTGCGCCAGAAACGCTATATCCAGGGCACCGTGGCCTTGGGCGAAGAGATCGTCCCCCAGCCGACACTGCGCAGCACCGAGTTCTACCAAGACTTCCTGAAGCCCCACGACATGGAGTGGATGGTCACCACGGCCTTGTTCGACGGGCACACCGAAGGCACCGCCACCCATATGACCTTCACCCGGCACCGGAGCCGGGGCGGCTACGACGAAGAAGGCAAGCGCCTCATCGAACTGCTCGCCCCCCACGTCCGCCGCGCCCTGCTCACCCACTGGCGGCTGACGGAAGCCAGGCTGGGCACCCAGGCCCAGCAATCCGCCCTGGAGCATATCGGCTACGGCGTCATCCTGCTGGACGGCACCGGCACGGTGCAATGGCTGAACCCGGTAGCGGAAACCCTGCTGCGTCGGGAGGACAGCCTGGCCCTGCGCGACGGTCGGCTGCGCGCCTTACACAACGGCGACGACGACGAACTCGCGCGCCTGGTGCGCCAGGCAGGGCTGGGCGTCGGGGGCGGAATCCGCACCCGGCGGACCGCCGCCGAAGGGGGCCAGGCGAGCTTCTACGCCATCTCCGCCACCCCGGTGCGGGCCGAAAGCGCCACCCTCGTGCCGGACCGCTCCGCCTCCCCCCACGTCCTGCTGCTGGTGCGCGACCCCGACCGTCCGGGCGACGGGGACGCCCTACGCCGCTTCGCCACCGCCCATCGCATCAGCGCCGCCGAACAGCGGGTGCTCGAACTCCTGCTGCAAGACCTCGCCCCCAAGGACATCGCCGAGCGCCTTAACCTGGGCGTACGCACCGTGCGCAGCCAGCTCTCCAGCCTCTACGCCAAGACCAGCACCCGCAACCAGCGGCAACTGGTGGCCCTGGCGCTGCGCCAGGGATGGGCAAGGAATTGAAAACGGCCGATTTGTTACAAGGACATTAATGTCCGCTTTTCCGTCATTTGACGGATGCGACCGGCCCCGGGCTTCTTTTACAGTTTTCCCGACAAGACAAGCCGGTGAGCCCACGCCCGCGCCGCACGAAGAACCGCCATGGCGGCGACGGTCGGGGAAAAAATGCAGAAACGCGGCGGCAGGCGCGGCTCACCGGCGGAATGCGTTCCGATTGACAACCACAGGAGTCTGAACATGCTCAAACCGCTCGTCGTCGCCGTCGCTGTAGCGATCACTTTCCCAGCATTCGCCCAAACAGTTCGCTACCAGGTCACCGACATTGGCGTAGGCCCCCAATCGGGTACTGATCTGGGCTACTTCGCGGAAAAAATCAACAATCAGGGTCATGTCCTGGCCAGCATCTTGACGCCACCGGCCTCAGGCAGCCATCCCTACACAGCGAGGCCCGCAATCTGGAACGGCGGTAGCTGGCTGCCAATGCCCGAGATATCGGGTCGGGAGGGTACCGAGTGGATCTACTGGGCCAACGGCATCAACGACAACGGCCTGGTGGTCGGCGATTCCAGCCGCATCGCCGCCGAGTTCGATGAAAACGAGAACGGTCAATACCAGGGGTTTGTCTGGGACACCAATACGAACCAGGTGACGACTTTCGGCGCCCCGACCTACGGTCAGGAATCCGGCGCCTCGGCCATCAACAACCAAGGCCTGGTAGCCGGCGCCATGGGAACCAGTGGCGCCGCGGGGACGTATCGCGCCATGGTTTGGAACAACGGCGTGTTCAGCGATGCGATCAACCCCGCGAATCCGGCAATCACATCCGCGGATGAAATCAATTCCCAGGGGTATATCGCCGGACAGTACCACGACGCACAAGGATCAAAGGTTTTCTACAAGAACCATGTCCTTGGCTCAATGGTGTACACGTACAGCTATGCCAACTACTCGGAGCTAGATGTCGAAGACCTGAACGACCAGGGTCTGGTCGCCCTTGCCGCGGACAATGATTGTGACCAGAACGGTTGCGACCGGGTCGGCCTGATCTGGGATCCCGTAAACGGTCAGGCGGTCGTGATCGAGAGCACCCCCGGCTGGGCCTGGGGCTCCTCCGCAAGTGGCCTCAACAACCTGGGCCAAGTGGTGGGCCAAGGAATGAACAGCCACGACGTCGGTTGGGATGGCGCCATCATCTGGGATGCCGCTAACGGGGTTCAGTCTCTCAACCAGATGCTGGAACCCGGTACCGAGTACGTCATCTGGGAAGGCATCGACATCAACGACGACGGGGTCATCCTGGCCCTCGGCGCCCATTACTCCAGCAACATGGAAGGAAAACTCCTTCTCCTCACCCCGGTGCCCGTCCCCGAACCCGAAACCTACGCCCTGCTGCTGGCCGGGCTGGGGCTGGTGGGCTTCACGGCGCGGCGGCGTAAGGCATGACTATTCTCTTGCTCAAACATTGAGGAAGTAAATCCATGAAAGCTACAGTTGTTTTTTATGCGGTGGCCGGCCTGTTGGCATGCCTCCCCCTTGTCACTCGTGCCAATACGTTGGTCGCGCCATTTGCTTATTCGTTCGATCAGGCAACGGATTGCGGGGCATATTGCTATTACGACGATACGGGTTCGCAACTGACGGACGGCGTCATCGGCGTGGCCGGCTGGGGTATCAACAGTGATCGGTGGGTCGGTTGGGCATTAAAGCCGACCATCAACATCGACTTCGACTTCGGGTGGCAAAATAGCTTTACCGCCGTAAGCGTTGGCTCGACGCAGGACTCCACCTACGGCTCGCTGCGCCTGCCGGATGTGGTGGTTTCCTCGTGGGACGGTTCGAACTGGGTCCAGCAAGGCAGTCTCGACATCACATTCAGCACCTCCGATGACAAGGACTGGAAAGATGGGAGCCCCCACACTTGGTTGACGGTCAGTGACCTGAATTTCAACGCCGACAAAGTGCGCGTCACGCTCAGCTCGAATGGGGGGAATTGGGTGTTCGCCGATGAAGTGCAGTTCACAGCTACCCCCGTCCCCGAACCCGAAATCTACGCGCTGATGCTGGCCGGGCTGGGGCTGGTGGGCTTCGCGGCGCGGCGGCGTAAAGCACAACTTTTATATTGATCAATCTACGGAAATTGAACCATGTCAAAGGCACTCTTTCTAGCCACCACCCTCGCCCTCTTTGCAAACTCCGCTGCCGCCGACACTGTTTCCGACGGTGATTTCACGCACTGGACCTTCGACGCCACAGGTACCGCTACCGCTTCCCGAGAAGCCACCGGCGGCAATCCTGATGGCCGGCTCAATGTCACCACCATCTCCGGGTCTCTGGTCTATGGCACTGCCATTCTCACGAGCACCGCGACTCTCAATGCCCTCCAGGGAGCAGCTTTCGACTTTTCTGTGGACGTGCTCGCAGGCACGGGTTCCTATGGTGCTGGTCAGGCAATCCAGTTACTGGTGGAGCAGAACGGGACTGTCTATGGAACATTTCTCGGCACGACCGGCAGCCACGCCACATGGAAAACTTTTAGCAGCAGCAAAGGTACCTTTGAGCAGACAGCGTTTTCCCGATTGATCGGCGCTGGCCCCGTCAACCCGGACTTCAGCGGCGGCGCCCTCACCCGTTTCGGCTTCGCGGCCGGAAATGAAAGCAGCGGAACCCTGACCCAGTATTACGACAATTTCTCGCTGACCAGCCCAGCCATCGCGCCGGTGCCCGAACCTGAAACTTACGCTCTGCTCCTCGCCGGGCTGGGGCTGGTGGGGTTCGCGGCGCGGCGTCACCAAGCATGACCATTCATATGCTCAAACCATGAGGGAGTAATTCCATGCAAGTTACAGTTGTTTCTTACGCGGTGGCCGGCCTGTTGGCGGGCATGACCTTGGCCGTCAACGCTTCGGCCGCGACCTTCTCGGATCGCGTCAGTTTCGAATCGGCCGTGACCAACATGACTACCCTGGATTTAGAGGGTTTGGTCGGCACGCTGGAATTCCCGGCCAATTACCCACACGGCTCGGGGTACATGGCCGGCAGCGTTACGTTGCAAGGAGTGGTGTTTTCCGACGCGTATTCAGGCAGCCCGGACTTCGTCTATATCCTAGCGAATGACGGTGCCGGTGCCAGTGGTTCCCTCAACGGGACCACCGCCATCTGGCTTGGCCGCTCCAGTTCCCGCATTACCCTGCCGGCTGGATTGACGGCCTTTGGCACGGATTACGCTGTTCCGATTGGAGGGCCGGGCGGCTTGCCTGTTGGACAGACATCCACCATCGAAGCCACCTTCCACTTCCGGGATGCCACCGCACCGGAGATGTTTGCGTTGTCCGTGACGGGGAAGAGCCAGTTCTTCGGCTACATCGGGCCTGAAATCGACTACATCGACCTTGCTTATGCGAACAACCACTACATGGTCTTCGACAACATGAGCATCGCCCAGGCCGTCCCCGAACCCGAAACCTACGCCCTGATGCTGACCGGATTGGGGCTGGTTGGATTTGTTGCCCGTCAGGGCCGTAGACAGAATTGATACCGGAGCGTCCCATGCGAAATACAAGATCGTTTTTCCTGGCCTGTGCGTGTTCACTGGCCTTCCCAGTGCAGGCAGGCGTGCTTGGCCCTCTTGGAGGCGCCGGTCTCCATGGCGAGTACGCTCAATTCACGGACAGCCCGTTCAATGGCCTGAACCTCTCGTACTTCTACCTGGAAGATTTCGAGGATCTGGCCCTCAACACGCCGGGCGTCACTGCCGACAACGGCAGCGTGATCAGCCTGGCAAACAGTTTCGCCATCGACTCCGTAGACGCGGACGACGGCACCGTTGATGGAAGCGGCGAAAACGGCGCCTCCTTTGTCGCCGGGAACAGCATCACCTTCAGCTTCAATGATGCGGTTCTGGGCAAACTCCCGACGCATGCGGGCATTGTCTTTACCGACAACACGGAAGGCGCGCTGATTACCTTTGAGGCCTTCGACCAGAACGGTGTCTCCCTGGGGTCGGTGTCCGCCACGCTTGGCGATAGCACCTTCGAGTCCACGACGAAGGATAATCGCTTTTTTGGCGCGGAAAACGCCGGCGGCATTTCGCGCATCGTGATTTCCGACAATTCGAGCCCGAACAACCTGGAGGTGGACCATCTCCAATATGGCCTATCCGCCCCCGTCCCCGAACCCGAAACCTACGCCCTGATGCTGGCCGGATTGGGGCTGGTGGGCTTCGCGGCGCGGCGGCGCAAGTCGGCCTGATCGCCAGCCTTACCAAACCCAAAAGGGCCGCTTCCGGCCCAGGCTGTTCGCGCGTGTTGTGCGGCGGTCCTTCCGGGAGGCTGAGGTTGTTTCATGGAGGGCGGGTATTACCGTTCCGGTCCGGCTGGGATCAAATCGGCACGGCACCATTTACCTGGTAGCCCAGGCCCTTCGTCCTGCCGGAGGGCTGTAAAACATCAGCCTTCCCGTAACTCCCGCGTATGCCAAACCCGGATGACCACCGGCTGTCCGCTTTCATTCAACCGATAGCGCAGCACATAGGCTCCTGCCCCGAAGGCGGCGAACAATTCCCTTCGGCCATCGCCCATGGGCTTGCCGATCTCCGGAAAGGTCTCGAGCTGGCGCGCGGCGGCCTGGATGCAGAGCACAGCGTTGCGCGCCGCCTGGGGGCTCTTGCCGGCGAGGAAATCGTTGAGACGCAGGATGTCCCCCAGCGCCTCGGGCAGCCAGACTACTCGGGGCACGGTTCCCGGCGTCCATCGGCCAGGGCGTCGAGCCATTGCATAACGCGCTCCTGAGAGATGGCCTGTCCGGATTCCTGATAGCGCGCCCAGCGGGCCTCGTCTTCCTGTTGTTCCCTGAGGGCGTTTTCTTGCCGGTCCAGGAACTCGATCAGCGCGGTCTTGATGACCCAATGGGGCGCGCGGTCAAGACCCGAGGCAACGCTCTTCAACCGCTCCCGGGTGGCGTCATCCAGTTTGATTCCCAAGGTTGAAGACATGAAAGCCCCCGTGGTTGCGATGAGTGCAACCGATTATTCCCCCCCTGAATGGGGTAGGTCAAAGGCGATGGCGTGCGCTACCCCAAATCCGGCCATACCCTGCCCCCATGGCATGGGGCAATCTATGGCATGGCCCTGGCGACCGTTTATATCCGCGAGCCCCGCTCGACGATGATGCCCAGCTCCTTCACCCCCCGCAGGATGGCAAGCTTGCGCACCGCCACCCGCACCCAGGGGGCGCCGAATTCCCGGCGCACGATGTCGGCGATGAGCTCCCCCAGGGTTTCCACCAGGCGGATGTCCCGCTCCCCCACCACTTCCTGGATGCGGGCGGCCACCTTGCCGTAGTCGATGGTGTCGGCCACGTCGTCGGTGTGGCCGGCCTTGTGGTCGTAGAGGCCGATCTCCAGGTCCAGCATGACGGGCTGGGGCGCTTTGCGCTCCCATTCGTACAGCCCGATAATCAGTTCGAGACGAAAGTCCCGCAGAAACAAGATATCCATATTCCGCCAACCGGCCCGTGCAAAGGCTCGGGATTTTACGCAAATGACTGAATCTACGCCCCTTTTGATCATTGCCTGTGTGCTGGCCTACCTGCTGGGCTCCATTTCCTTCGCCATCCTGGTAGCCAAGGCCTACGGTCTGCCGGACCCCCGCAGCCACGGCTCCGGCAACCCGGGTGCCACGAACATGCTGCGCACGGGGAGGAAATCCGCCGCCGCCCTCACCCTCATCGGCGACGCCTTCAAGGGCGCCGTGGCGGTCTGGCTGGCCCAGTGGGCCACGGCACAGTACGGCCTTCCGGTCTACACGCCCTACCTGGCGGCCCTGGCCGCCTTCCTGGGCCACCTGTTTCCGGTGTTCTTCGGCTTCAAGGGCGGAAAAGGGGTGGCCACGGCCCTGGGAGTGCTCATCGCCCTGGACCTGCGCCTGGGGGGACTGTGCATCCTGACCTGGGTGGCGGTGTTCGCCATCACCCGGGTTTCTTCCCTCTCCGCCCTGGTGGCCGCAACGCTGGCGCCAGTCTATGGCTATTATTTATTAGGGCATGGTCCGGAGACGCGGTTCCTGGCCGGCATTCTGGCCACTCTGTCCCTGCTGGTATTGGCAAGGCACCACAGCAATATCCGGAAACTGATCTCCGGCGAGGAAAAGGCCTTCAAGAAGCGCTGAAATGAAACAGCCTCCCAGTTCACCTTGTTCGCGCCCCCCGCGATGGGGCAATTCCCCACCGGGGCGGCCCAGCGGAGAAACTGATGTTCGAAAAAACCATCGACTACGCCCGTGACAGTCTCATCGCCGCCTCCGAAGCGGCGGTGGACAAGGCGGGAGATCGCCTGGGCCAGGTGGTGGAAAACGCCAGCCAGGCCATCGACCAGAAACTGGAACGGATTTCCGAGGAGCTCCATAGCCAGCGCAGCCTGACCAAGGACGACGTGCGGGAGCTGGTGGACTATGCCGCCGACAAGCTGTCCGTGGTGCTGGACCAGCGCATCGCTGTCATGCGCCAGGAAATCACGGAGCTGGTGCAGGAGAAGACCGAGTACTTCAAGGCGGAAATCGACGCCTTTTTCATCCAGCGCCAGCAGGATCTGGCCCGTGAACGCCGCCGACTGGTCATGAACATCGTCCTGGCCGCCGGCGCGGCCCTGGCAGTGGGAGCCATCTCCCTGTTCTACAAGGGTATCCCCGAATGGGACCTGCTCACCGTGTTCCGCGTGGTGCTGGCGGCCCTGGCGGGAGGCTACGGCGTATGGCTGGCGGTGAGCATGCTGCGTCGCTGGACCATGATGTCCGAACACCGCAAGGACATGTTCTTCGTGGCTGCCCGCTATTGGGGCTGGCTGCAGCCCACCAGCGTGTTCTCGGCCCTGCTGGTGCTGGCCATGCTGGTCGTGCTGAGCCTGGCCCTGGCCTTCCCCAACGAGGTCATGCGCCTCATCGGCCAGCCCATCCTCCGACCCGGGGGCTGACCGGCCCCACGCAGCATCAGGCAGCCTCCAGACTGGCAAGCTCCCAGCGGGGGCGCACACCGAAGCGGCCGTCCGACGGCCTGTCGACCCCCAGGCGCAGGGCCCCGGCGTAGGCGATCATGGCGCCGTTGTCCGTGCACAGTTCCAGGGGCGGATAGAACACGGCAAAGCCCTTGCGGGCGGCTTCTGCATTCAACCGCTCCCGCAGGGCCCGGTTTGCCCCCACCCCACCGGCGATGACCAGGCGTTCCAGCCTGCTCTTTTCCAGGGCAGCCAGGCACTTGCCCGCCAGCACGTCCACCACGGCGGCCTGGAAGCCGGCGGCGATGTCCGCCCGGGCCGCCTCCCCTTCCCGCTTGCTCAGGGTCAGCACGGCGGTCTTGAGGCCGGAGAAGCTGAAGTCCAGGTCCCCCGAGTGCAGCATGGGCCTGGGCAGCTTGAAGCGGCGGGCATCGCCCGTGTCCGCCAACTTCGAGAGGGCCGGCCCGCCGGGGTAACCCAGGCCCAGCAGTTGGGCGGTCTTGTCGAAGGCCTCGCCGGCAGCATCGTCCACCGTCTCCCCCAGCAATTCGTAGCGACCCACACCGTCCACCCGCATGAGTTGGGTATGACCACCGGACACCAGCAGGGCGATGAAGGGGAAGTCCGGCCGGGGCTCCGCCAGGAGAGGGGAAAGCAGGTGACCTTCCAGGTGGTGCACGCCCACGGCCGGGATGCCCAGGGCAGCCGCCAGGGCGCAGGCAAAGCCGGCCCCCACCAGCAGGGCCCCCGCCAGGCCGGGGCCCTGGGTATAGGCCACGGCGTCCAGGCCGGACAGTTCCAGATGCGCATCCGCCATGACCCGCCGTGTCAGGGGGATCACCCGGCGGATGTGGTCCCGGGACGCCAGCTCCGGCACCACGCCGCCATATTCGGCGTGCATGGCCACCTGGGAATGGACGGCATGGGCCAGCAGGCCCCGCTCCGTGTCGAACAGGGCCAGGCCGGTTTCATCGCAGGAGGATTCGACACCGAGAACGATCATGGCTACAAATCAGTGGAAAGAATGGCGATTGTATTGAAAGCCATGGAAAGGCTGATATAGAATCCGCCTTCTTTAATTTGCTTTTCCAACAGGAAACACGTCAGGAAGCCGATATGCCCAGTGTTCGCGTCAAAGAAAACGAGCCCTTCGAAGTTGCCATGCGCCGCTTCAAGCGCACCATCGAAAAGACTGGTCTGTTGACCGAACTGCGTGCACGTGAGTTCTACGAAAAGCCCACCCAGGAGCGCAAGCGCAAGCTGGCCGCCGCCGTGAAGCGCCAGCACAAGCGCCTGCGCAGCCAGCAACTGCCCCCCAAGATGTACTGATATCCTCACCGGATTTCGCCATCGGGCCTGCCAGTCAGGCCCGTTTTCATTTCTGCCCAAGGATCAAACATGTCGCTGATAACCCAGGTCACCGAGGACATGAAAGCCGCCATGCGCGCCAAGGAAGCCGAGCGTCTTGGCACCATCCGCCTGCTGCTGGCCGCCATCAAGCAGAAAGAGATCGACGAACGGGTGGAACTGGACGACGCCGGCATCACCGCCGTCATCGAGAAGATGATCAAGCAGCGCAAGGACGCCATCAGCCAGTACCAGGCTGCCAGCCGCCAGGACCTGGCGGACAAGGAACAGGCCGAAATCAGCGTGCTCACCGGCTACATGCCCCAGCCCTTCAGCGCCGAGGAAATCGCCGCCCTGGTCCAGCAGGCCAAGGCAGAGACCGGCGCCGCCGGGGCCAAGGACATGGGCAGGATGATGGCCTGGCTCAAGCCCCGTCTGGCCGGCCGGGCGGATATGACCGCCGTTTCCGGCCTGGTCAAGGCAGCTCTCGGTTAATTCACTAGAATCCTGGGCATGGCCCGGATTCCGGAAGACTTCATCCAGCAGGTGCTCGACCGCACCGACATCGTCGCGGTCATTGAGCGCTACGTCCCCCTGAAGAAGGCGGGCATCAACTACCAGGCCCGCTGTCCTTTCCACAGCGAGAAGTCCCCCTCCTTCACGGTGAGCCCCACCAAGCAGTTCTACCACTGCTTCGGCTGCGGCGCCCACGGCACGGCCATCAGCTTCCTCATGGAGCATGCCGGCTACGGCTTCATCGACGCGGTGAAGGAACTGGCCGGCCAGGCGGGCCTGCAGGTGCCCGACGACGGCCACAGTTACGAGGAAGACGGCCAGCGCAGCCGCATCCTGGCCCACCTGGACGCCGCCGGCCGCTTCTACCGCCAGGCCCTCAAGAACCACGGCCCGGCGGTGGACTACCTGAAGGGCCGAGGGCTCACCGGCGAGACGGCTGCCCGGTTCGGTCTGGGCTACGCGCCGGACGACTGGCACGGCCTGAAGCCTGCCGTGGGCGACTACCAGGACGCCACCCTGGAGGAAGCCGGCCTTGTCATCGCCCAGGAAGGCAAGCGCTACGACCGCTTCCGGGACCGGGTCATGTTCCCCATCCGCAACGAGCGTGGCCAGGTCATCGGCTTCGGCGGCCGGGTCATGGGCAAGGGGGAACCCAAGTACCTGAACTCGCCGGAAACCCCCGTGTTCCACAAGGGCCGTGAGCTCTACGGCCTGCACGAGCACCGCCGGTCCATACAGCAGGCGGACCGGGTCATCGTGGTGGAGGGCTACATGGACGTGGTGATGCTGGACCAGCACGGCGTGGACAACGCCGTGGCCACCCTGGGGACCGCCGTCACCGCCGACCAGGCCGCCCGCCTGTTGCGCCTTGCGGATGAGGTCATCTTCGCCTTCGACGGCGACAACGCAGGGCGCAAGGCCGCCTGGCGTGCCCTGGAAAACAGCCTGCCCCAGGCCCAGGACGGCAAGCGCCTCAGCTTTCTCTTTCTGCCAGAAGGGGAAGACCCGGACAGCTTCGTGCGGGAGCAGGGTCAGGACGCCTTCCGCCGGCTATGCGACTCGGCCATGCCCCTGTCCGACTTCCTGTTCAGCGAACTCACCGCCCAGACCGACCTGACCTCCGAGGAAGGCAAGGTTCGCCTGGCCAAACTGGCAGAGCCCTATCTGGCCAAGCTGGCCCAGGCTCCCTTGTTGGGACGTGCCCTGCGCCAGCGCCTTGGTGAATTGACCGGGCTTAAGCCGCGAGAGGAGCGTTTCCAGACCCGTTCGCCAAGGCAGACGGCCCCGGTTGCCTCCCGTTCCCAGGGCAGGAGCCAGGTCCAGGTCTCCCCCTGGCGCCTCCTGCTGCAAATCTTGCTCCACGACACCAGCCGTGCAGGCCGGGTAGGGGAATTGCCCGAACACCTGGGGGCGGAAGCCCGGGCCCTGGCCAACGTGCTGGCAGTCATGAAGGAACACCCGGAATTTTCCACCCGGGACGTGGTGGCCCACTTCAAGGGGCGCCCGGAACAGGCCATCCTGGAAGCGGCTGCAGCAGGGTTGCTTTCCTGGGGCAATGACTATGATGTGGAGGCGGACTTCCTTGGTGCATTGACGGCGGTCAACCGTGAAGGGGACCGGGCCTTTCTGGGCACCTTCTCCGGCAAGCGTCCCAGCGACCTGAGCCCGGAGGAAAAGGCCCAGCTGCTGGCCAGCCTGAAAACCCGGAAACCTGGCGGGGACTGACTTGTCCAACGCGCCCCGGGCCCCATATAAGGGGCGTTAAGTTCATGTATAATTGCGCGTTTTACACAGCGCGGCTGCGTACCCACCTGCGGAGAGTCCCAGAGAATGGCAACTGAGAAAAAGACCCCCAAACAAGCAACCGGCGCCCGCAAAGGCCCGGTTAAGGGTGCGGCCAAACCGATCTCCAAACGCAAGGAAGCCGCCAACAAGGCCGCCATCCTCGCACAAGTCCTGGAAAAGGACAGCAAGATGGACGTGGAGGAGCGTCGCACCCGCCTGCGCGCCCTCATCATGCTGGGCAAGGAACGCGGCTATCTGACTTACGCCGAGATCAACGACCACCTGCCTGACGAGATGCTGGATGCCGAGCAGATCGAGGGTGTGGTCAGCATGATCAACGACATGGGCATCCAGGTGTTCGACCAGGCCCCCACGGCGGAAGACCTGCTCATGTCCGAGGCCCCGGCGCCGGTGGCCGACGAAGATGCCGCCGAGGAGGCGGAAGCCGCCCTGTCCAGCGTGGACGCCGAATTCGGCCGTACTACGGACCCCGTGCGCATGTACATGCGGGAAATGGGCACCAAGGACCTGCTCACCCGGGAAGGTGAGATCGAGATCGCCAAGCGCATCGAGGAAGGCCTTAAGCACATGGTGCAGGCCATTTCCGCCTGCCCCCTCACGATCCAGCAGATCCTCGATCTGGCCGCCAAGGTGGAGTCGGAAGAACTGAAGATCGACGACCTGGTGGACGGCCTCATGGACAGTTCCGGCGAGGACATCCCCATGGAGATGGCCGCCGAGGAGTCCGAGGAAAGCAGTGACGACGACGAGGACGATGACAGCGACGACAGCAGTGGCGGCGGTGCCGGCGCAGTGAACCTGGCCCAGCTCAAGGCCGATGCCCTGGAGCGGTTCTCCGCCATCCGCAAGTGCCACGACAAGATGAAGTCCGCCCTGGTCAAGTATGGCTACGCCAGCAAGCAATACCAGAAACTCCTGGAAGAGATCGCCGGCCATCTCCTGGGCATCCGCTTCACCGCCCGCCAGGTGGACAGCCTGTGCGACTCCGTGCGCGCCATCGTCGAGGAAGTGCGCGTCCACGAACGGGTCATCATGGACATCGCCGTGAACAAGTGCGGCATGCCCCGTACCCACTTCATCAAGACCTTCCCCGGCCTGGAAGGCGACCCCGCCTGGATCGCCAACGAACTCACCGGCAAGCACGCCTATAACGAACTGCTGGAGCGCAGCCAGTACGACATTTCCGAGCACCAGGAAAAGCTCAAGGCGCTCCAGGAACGGGCCGGCATCTCCGTGAAGAACCTGAAGGACATCAACAAGAAGATGTCCACCGGCGAGGCCAAGGCCCGCCGCGCCAAGCGCGAGATGATCGAGGCCAACCTGCGCCTGGTGATCTCCATTGCCAAGAAATACACCAACCGGGGCCTGCAATTCCTGGACCTGATCCAGGAAGGCAACATCGGTCTCATGAAGGCCGTGGACAAGTTCGAATACCGGCGCGGCTACAAGTTCTCCACCTACGCGACCTGGTGGATCCGTCAGGCCATCACCCGGTCCATCGCCGACCAGGCCCGCACCATCCGCATCCCGGTGCACATGATCGAGACCATCAACAAGATGAACCGCATCAGCCGCCAGATCTTGCAGGAAACGGGCATGGAGCCGGATCCGGCCACCCTGGCGGAAAAGATGGAAATGCCCGAGGACAAGATCCGCAAGATCATGAAGATCTCCAAGGAGCCGATCTCCATGGAGACCCCCATCGGCGACGACGAGGATTCCCATCTGGGCGACTTCATCGAGGACCAATCCACCCTGGCCCCGGCGGACGCGGCCCTGTACTCCAGCCTCCAGTTCGTCACCCAGGAAATCCTGGACAGCCTCACCCCCAGGGAGGCCAAGGTGCTGCGCATGCGCTTCGGCATCGAGATGAACACGGACCACACCCTGGAAGAAGTGGGCAAGCAGTTCGACGTGACCCGGGAACGCATCCGCCAGATAGAGGCCAAGGCCCTGCGCAAGCTGCGCCATCCGTCCCGCTCCGAGCGGCTGCGCAGTTTCCTGGATTGACCTGATAGGGAGTTTTCGGGCCTCTAGCTCATGCCTGGTTAGAGCAGCGGACTCATAATCCGTTGGTGCCGAGTTCGACTCTCGGGGGGCCCACCAACCACGCGGGTTTCCGGCCTATCCGGTAACCCGGAAAATCCAAGTGTCAACGGATCGTCAACGCCGTGAGCTTTTGGGTTTTAAGTGCCCACCGCCTGCTGGCGAATGTTGCCGAAGGCAATCCCCGTAGGGGACAAGTCCATCAGCTTCACCGATGGACGCAGCACAGCCACTCGCAGGCGGTGGGCACGTTTTTCGGCTGTGCCTGATGCTAGAATCCGTTCCATGAGCACCGTCACCTTTGACACCCTCAAATTCGTCAAGCGTCTAGAAGCCGCCGGCATGGCCGCTCCACAAGCCGAAGCATTCGCCGAAGCATTCGCCGAAGCATTCCGGGACGCCACGGGCGAAGAACTCGTAACGAAAGATTTCCTCAAGGCGGAAATCGAATCCGCCAAAACCGACTTGGTAAAGTGGATCGCCGGCATGCTCATTGCTCAGGCTGCCCTGATCGCCGCTCTGGTCAAGCTTCTTTGATCCCCGCCAGGGGATTCAACCTTACCGCCTCCTGCAGGTGATCCGGCGCCAGGTGTGCATATCGCATCGTCATGGCCAGGGATGCATGCCCGAGGATTTTCTGTAACACCAGGATATTTCCCCCGTTCATCATGAAGTGACTGGCGAAGGTATGCCGTAACACATGGGTTAGCTGCCCCTCCGGCAATTCGATCCCAGCCGCCTTCACCCCATAGCGGAAGGCCGAATAGCAGCCGTAGAAGAAGCGCTCCGCCCTCGGTGCTTCATCTCCATAGCGTTCCACCAGGTGTGCCCATAAACCCTCGGTCAACTCCACCCCAATGGGCACTGACCGATTCTTTCCGCTCTTCGTCTGTGTGAAGTGAATCGCCCCGCCTTTCACCTGGCCAGGTCGCAATTCTTCCGCTTCGCTCCACCTGGCGCCGGTGGCCAGACAAACCCGGGCCACCAGGTGAACATCCCCTTTCAGCACGTTCAACAGCGTCCCGATCTGCTCCAGGCTCAGAAACGAAAGCTCTCGCTCCGGTGACTTGATACGCCTCATCCCCGCCAAGGGGTTTTCCCCTTTGAACATCCCCAAGCGCTTCACTTCGTTGAACATGGCGCGCATGTAGGCATGTTCCCGGTTCATCGTCTCCGCCTTGATTCCAATGGCCATTCGATTCGCTCGATAGATTGCGAACATGTCGGGACCAAACTCTGAGATTGATGGCTCCCCCATTGCCTGGCACATGGCCAGCATTCGGGCCTTCGCATCCTCCCCCGCCTCCAGGTTCATCCCATGATGGTTGAACCAGGTGAACACCAGCTCGGACACCTTGCGCCTGTCCTTCTGAGCTGGAGCCCACCCCGGGGCCTCCCTCACCTTGTTCTTCAGCCAGGCCTCATAGGCCAGGGCCTCGGCCTTGGTTGATAGGGTCTTCCTGAACCGTTTCCCGCTGCGCCCCCCGGGCTGGAGATCAACAAGCCAGCCCGCTCGGTTCTTCTTGATGCTCATTTCAAGGCTATTTTGCCTTCTTTGTACAATGTCTCGAACCGTGATCTTTCTCGAATTCGATGATTGGTGCACATCATTATGTTGATTTCCTTGATGTCCTTGCAGGATTCCAGTGGTTGGTACCAGCGTTCAAATAGCTCGTCGGAATTGATCCTATTCTGGTACTGCACTAGGTGTTGCTGATGGGTCTTTTCTCGGGCTGCTCTTTCCATGGCAGCTTGGCGCTGCATTTCTTCATGGACACCTTTCATTAGCTCCCTTTCCTTTTGTATTTTTGCTGTTTCCGCCATTTTTCTAATTTCTTGTTGTTGGCGTGCTCTCTCTGCTGGTTTCATGGCTATTTCAGTAATTATTTTCATAAAAGCCGGGACAACGATTGCGAACATCATCCCGAGAAATACCAATGTCATTACAAGCTGCGCTATCGGTTTGTTCTTTGTCAATTTATGGATGGCTAGTCCTGTGACTGTGGCCACCGCAACACTTAACACTAAGCTGATAATCAGTTGTTCCATGTGCTCACCTCCCCTTTTGAGTTAAAAACCAGCGTTTGAGCACGGCCGCGGCTATGCGGCGTCCCTCCCCGCTTTCCGTAAGTCTCGCTGAATCCGTTCCAGGACCGGCGATGTATGGCCTTCCTTCTCGAAAGTCAGGCCGGACCCAAGCCAAACCCTGTACTGCGGGAAGGCCTTAATCACGGCATCGATGTGCTCTTCGTTGGCTTTTTGCTTTCCGTGATAGATGTTGTTCCAGGTTGTTGCACTGAACCCACACAGCTCCTCCATCTCCTTGAATCGCTTCAAGGGGTTCCTGGTTTCAATGATCTCCAAGAGACGTTTTCTGATTGTTTCCACTTGACAGCCGTATTTTGCTAGGTAATATATGACTTGCTAGGTTATTAATGACGTGTAAAGGCGTGCAATGTTAGACAACATGGACTTTACCCCCCCCGAATCGGGCGCTCAACAGCCCCCGATTCCGGTCATGCACCGCGATAGGTTCGCGGAGCTGGTGGGTGTATCCGTGGATGTCGTCAATGGCTGGATCAATCGCGGCTACCTCCCCACCTACGAGGTCGGCAAATACCGCCTCATCAATCTCGCCCTCCTGAACAAGCTCGCCCTGGACAAGGAATTCCGCCTGTGAGCCTCGTCCTCACTGACTCCCAGTTCGATGCCTGGATCGAATCAAACGGTCTGGTCCCCCAGGGCTATGGCCAATTCGTCGCCTTCCTCCACCAGTGCGACAAAGAGCACCAGGCCGTGGAAGAAGCCCTGAAACACAAGCTCGCTTCCCCTGACGCCCCCAAGCTCTACTTCGTCCCGGGCCGTGGTCTCCAGGATTGCCCCTTCTGACCATGTACGCCCACCCCCGCCACCTTCCCCCCCACTGGCCTGCCCTCCTCCAGCAAACGGAGTGCGCAGGCGTTAGGGATTTGGAAGGCTGCGCAGCAGTCCCCGCAGGGGATGAGCGACAAGCGAAACCTGGAGGAAGCCCGGCCCCGAAGGGGAAACGCGCATTACGGAAAGCCCAACCCCAATCCAGGAAGCAATTCCTGACCCGGCAATACCCCCTGATTGAACCTCCCTTGGCTCCTGAAACTGGAGCCTTTATGCATCCCCACGGCCAGGAAGAGACCGGCGCGCAAGCGACGGGCGCGTCTGGCCGTGGGGACTTTTTTGGCGGTGTCTCGAAGGGGCCAAAAAATTTTCGCGGGCGTAGTAGCACCGCGTATCAGTCCACGCCTGTGGATTCTGCACAAAAAATAGTCAAGGAAATCGAATGCCACTGACACGCGGATTAGAACCTCGCCTTAATGGCCACAAGTTGGGTGAATTCCTGACATTTGAACAGGTTCGTTCAGTCATTCAATCCGCAGTCGAATCCTTGCCTGCCGATACTAACAGCTTCACTTTGGAAATCGTTGATCACAGTAAGGGTGAGTTCATCCGCGTGACAACCTTGCAAGAATGCCACTTGCCTACATCCTGGGATGACCGGCAGTTTTACCACTGGCTCTCTGTTAGTGGCTGGGATTCGGAAGCCTGACATGGCCATTGACACCATCCGTCTCCGCTCCTGCCCCATCCCTGAAAGCCTGGCTCGTCAAATCGAAGCCAGTGCCATCAAACGCATGGGCATCAACATGGGCACCGGAGAAGTTCTCTACGAACTCACCACCGGAGACCTGAGGGGCTCCTGGGACGCCCGCATCTCCATCCGCATTCGTCGCGAAGAATGGGTCACCGTTGACGGCCGCCCCGTCCTTCAGGACTGCGAGCCCTACATCATCCTGGAGTGCAGCGCCCACAAAGCCCTCATGGGCCATAACATCTATGGCGGCCCCACCAACTTCCGGGAAACATCGGTTCAGATCATTGAACTGGTGGAAACCCTCCTTGGCGTTCACCTCCCCGCCGTCACCCAATGGCAAGTCCAAAGGGTGGACTGGGCCGAGGTCTATCGTCTCCCCTTCGTAGCCATCCAGGAATTCTTCGAAGGCATCTACACCGTCCAATTCCCCCGTCGTAACAAATCCGTCTCGAAACACGGCTCCCACTCCCTCCACATCCCAGGCACCACTACCACGGTCAAGCTCTACCACAAAGGCCCCGAGTTCCATGCCCATGACTCCAAACGCCTCAAGAGCTACTTCCGCGCCCTACGCCTGAACCAGACCACCAGCCGCAACCCAGACGGAACGCTCCACTACGGCGAATCCGACGACAAGACCACCCAATGGGTCAACCGCAAGATCGCCGCCCTCCAGCGACTCGCAAACAGCCGCCTACGTGTCGAAGTAGGCATCAATGCTGAAAAACTCGACTACGACTTTGGCCACCGGCCATATGTGCATGAAGTCACGGACGACTACCTAAAGGGTGTCCACGACAAGGAAATCATGCGACTTTTCAAGGAAGGGAAAAGCGACATGGAAACTGTCCGCCAAAACCGGGAAGTCTCCCGGCGCCTGAACGATGTTTACGGCGACACACTCGGAAACCGCCTGTACGGCTTCTGGCTCCAGATGGCCACCAACGAAGAAGAGGTTATGAAAGGGCGCATGAAACGCTCCCTCTTCTACAAGTACCGCAAGGCCCTGGTAGACGCCGGCTGTTCCTGGCACAGAACTGACGTGGTCGTCGTTCACAACGACTCCGCCCTACCCGCCGACTTCATCCCCCTGCGTACTGATCCCCGGGTTTGCCAAAGGCCGGCCCGAAACGCTGCGGTTTTCCTAGACCGTGATCTCCTCCTGAAACTTGCTGCCTGAAAGGAAACACCATGTCTGAACTTGCTTTTGTGATCTCTGCCGACAAAGGCGTCATGACCGATGAACGTACCGGTAAACCCATTAGCTGGTCGAACATCCACTACCTCACCGACTACCGGGAAGACAGCCCGGATGCAGCCGGCTACAAGCCTATCAAGATCAGCTGTGCCCCTGAGGCCTTCGACGTCATCCACAAGAACGGCATCGGCCTTTACAAATTGGATTTCCGTACACGACCTGGTGCTGGAGGAAAACCCTCACTCATGCTCGTCAAAGCGGAAATCGTGGGCCAGCTGGACGTGTTCGAGCTCAGCCACTACCGCAAGCCTGACCCCTTCCCCAGTGGCAAGCCTGCTCAGCCCAAACCCGCCCAGCCTGAAACCAAGGCAGCCTAAAAGTTTCGCATGTGAAACAAAGGAGAACGTCATGAAAGGCTATCTGAACTACCTGGTCATTAAGGTCATGTTCCTGGTCCTCGAACCTGGTGCACGGGTCATCTATGACCGCAAGACGGACTTTATCCGTGCTGAAGTCTGAGCAAAAAAAAGGCCCGGGAGTCCCGGGCCTCAACTCCTTCCGTGAGGGGCCTAGCCCGTCACTGAAAGGTCATCGTATGAAAACTTTAACACTGTTTGGTTTCAAGTTCACCGTAGAGCACCACTACCGGTATGAGGTTCATCTTCATGCCAGGGAATGGCCCATCGAGTTTGAGGAATTGCACCGCTGCAAAACACTCCCTGGAGCGGTTTCGAAAGCTTTCTTGCTTTCCAGGAACCGCAATCAAGGATGGTGTGATCGCATGGTTGCTGTTGTCTTCGACCGGGACCAATACCGGGAAAGATTCGCCTTTCTGGTATCCGAGAAAGTTCGTTACGTAACACGTTTTGTCCGTCTGTAATCGTTCATTAACCGTATAGGGCCAAGGCCCCTCACGAAAGGAAAAACGATGCAATGCCAAGTTCTTGCAGTTCGGCCAACCCCTGGTGGGATGCTCATAGCACACATCCAGGTCGGCCCTTACTTCGGTGATGTACCTGCCGAAGAGGGGACCAAGGTGGGCCAGGCTGATCTTCGTAATCGGCTTCGAGTTCGCCAGGGGCGTCTTGAGTCGGTTCTTCGTGTTTATCCGGAAGAAGCCAAGTGACCTTGGCACCTGCCTTCTTCCTGCTCGGATTTTCGACCGCACTGGTCGTAATCGGCTCTTGGCAACTGGTCCAAGCCTTGAGACGACAAACCCGGACCACTGGAGCAAATCCATGAAACGCAAACTGCAACTCCTGGCCGCCCTGGCTGCTGCCAACTCCGTCAATGCCTTCGCCGCTGTTCCCGCGAACGTCTCCACCGCCCTGGGTGATGCCCTGACCGATGCCACCACCGTGGCCGGCCTGGCGCTGATCATCGTGGTGGGTGTGGCTGCCTTCAAGTACATGAAGAGCGCCGTTCGCTAATCGCCTTCGTCGGCATTTCCGTAATGCTCCAAACTCGGGGCATTACGGAATTTCAAAGGAAAACATCATGAAAAATACGCTTCTCGCAATTGCCCTTTTGACTCTTGCTTCCTCTTCATATGCGGATGTCTGCGATGTGAATAATGATGAAGTTGTGGATAAGAGGGACATTTCATTCATCAGTAAATCGAGAGGTCAATACGTCACTTTGCCTGATCCACGTGATTTCAACCAGGATGGTGTTATCAACGTAAATGATGCAAGGGGATGTGTTTTGTTGTGCACGTTTCCTTCCTGTGCCGTGTATTGATGTTGTACTCGCTCGCTTTCCTGGCGATTTTCCCCGTCTGTGATATTGATCTGGACGGGGATATCGATTTTGACGACATCAATCTAATTGCCCAGGCGAGAAATACGTACACGTATATCGGGGACCCTCGTGATTTTAACCAGGATGGTCTTATCGCTGGCACTGAAGCGAATTCATGCGTTAGTCTTTGTACACGCCCATCTTGTAGGATTTGAGTTATGCCATATGCGGCTGGTGGATACTGTTATTCTTCTGGAGAGGATGCAACATTGGTTCTTTCCTCATTTCGTTCTGGGCTTGGTGGCAATCCTTGTCCATATGTCTGGGATGGTTCTAAAGCCGTAGCCTATACGTATAGCACTTCGACGGGCGCATGTACTGCCTCCACCACGAAAGTGACCTTTCCCACATGCCTGGAAGAGGGTCCGATCGGGGGTCCTAACCCATCGGGAATGGTTGTTGATGGAATGGCCTTGGGCTGGCTTGTTGTTGCGGTATGGGCAGCGGCTTATGCGGTCACTGTTCTCAGAAAGGCCTTGCTATGACCCAGCTCATGGACCCTTATTTTCTGGCTGCTTTCATTTCCATAATAGGTGCCGCATGGATCGTATTTTCGCGTTGGTAATTCTTCTCCTGGTGCATGGTTATTCAAATGCATCAGAATGGACGAATTGCACTGCACTTCCTACAGGTGAAACAGGGCTGACACCGATTGATGCGTGCAATGCAAAAAAAGGCACTTGTACTGGTTGTGTTATGTCCTCTGATGGACAATATAATTGTTCATTCGATTACTTTGGGACCATTTATTCCGGACAAATGGTAAGTTGCAGTACTGCACCACCATCTCAACCTACACCACAGGAAGTCTGTCAAGGTCTTCAGGGGCAATCTAAATCGACTGGGTATTATGATATCGGTACGAATCCTTCAGAGAAGTGGCGTGGAAATGTGGCCTGTGAATCCAACGGTTGTATGACCATTTTCCAAGGGTTCTATCCCGTCAAACAAGCCTTGGTCAATGGCGATATGCACTACTATGCGTATGGTTCATTTAATTATTATGGCGGAGAGGTATGTGTACCTGGTGGCACGAATCCAGAAAGTGCTCCATCAATGATGTATCCGCCACCAGCGACGTGTTCAGAGTCTCAGTGGCCGGGCATTGTTAATGACATTGCTGTTTGTTTGGACAAGTCCACTGGGGAGCCTGTAACGCCCGTTACTTCATCGGTAAAACAAAGCACCACACAGATCATAAATACGGATGGTTCAGTCACGACACAAACGACGGTCGTTAACAAGGACGCGAGTGTTACCAAGATTAGTAATACTGTGTTCCCGGATGGATCATCTACCAGGGAGGTTACGGGTGATCCTAAGGGAGACCCGGAAGCTAGTGAATGTGAAAAATACCCGAATACGGCTGGATGTTCCCAGCTTGGGGACCTGGACGGAGAACCCCCGGTTCCAACCCAGTTGAATGTCAGCCTGAACCCCATGGCCGGATGGGATTCACCCGGCGCATGCCCTGCTGATGTCGTCATCGATGCAATGGGTCAGCAGATACCCTTCAAGTTCAAGGGTGCATGTGACTTCTTCACCATGATGAGGCCCGTAATCCTGGCTGGCGCCTGGATCGTTGCCACATTGATCTTTGTCGGGGGGGTTCGCACATGAATCTTGCAACCTGGCTCGCTGCAATAGCTGGTCCCATCGCCTGGAGGGTAATGGCTGCCCTGGGCCTGGGCGTCGTCTCCATGGTCGGCATTTCGGAGGCCCTTGAGCTGGGCCTATCTACAGCACAAACCTATTGGGGCCAATTCGGTGGAACGGCTGCGGAGCTGGTCGCCCTCTCCGGCGTCGGCGGTGCCATCGGTATCATGGCAGGGGCCATAACCGCCAGGGCCAGCCTCATTATGCTCAAGCGCTTCGTCATTAAATGATCACGCTGATTACGGGAACCCCTGGGGCTGGCAAGACGCTGTATTGCGTTCATGCCATCCTCCAGAAGGAAGGCCAGGGAACCAGGCCTATCTTCGTGGATGGAATCCCCGATCTCAAGACCAGGCATGAACCCGCGCAAGATATCGAACGTTGGCATGAATGGGCTCCTGATGGGGCTCTCATCGTCATTGATGAGGTGCAGCGTATTTGGAGGCCCACCAACTCATCAGCCCGGGTACCTCCATCCATTGCAGAGCTGGAGACCCATCGCCACAGGGGTATCGACTTCGTACTCATTACCCAGCATCCCAATCTCATACATTCCAATGTCCGCCGCCTGGTTGGACGTTATATTCATCTGAGGCGGACTGCACTAGGCACCTATCTTTTCGAATGGCCGGAAGCCACCAACCCCGAAGCACGCGGCAATGCCACAAAGATCAGGTGGACCCATCCGAAGCAGTCATTCGGACTGTACAAGAGTGCCAGCGAGCACACCAAGGTATCCCATCGGATGCCCACCAGTGTCTATGTCTTCGGCTTCGCGGTCCTTGCCTTCCTGGTGGGGCTCGCATTTGCCATCAATTCCATCGGATCGAAAATGACGGGTGAACACTATGCTGACCAGCAACCGGCCCACCTACAAAAGCCTCATCAGGCGCTTCCTTCTCCGGGTCTCCCTGATGTTTATTCGCCAGCTCTACAAAACCCGATAATTGCATTCTCACCCGTTTATCCGGACATTCCCCACTCCGCCCCAGCCTATGAAGGTATGGTTCCCGTCAAGTCAGCACCACTCATTCAAGGCTGTGTCGCCTCCCCCACCAGGTGCATTTGCTACACCCAGCAGCAAACGCGCCTGGCCATCTCGGAGGACCTCTGCCGGCGTCATGCTGCCGGCCTGGAGTTCGATCCTTACCGTCAGGATCAGGCCCCCCAACAGCTGGCCATGCCACAGATCAACACTCAGGCCCCACAAGGCCCAGGCCAAGACCAGGCCCTCCAGGATGGACCGGATAGGGTTCTTACTCCTCCGGTGGATGATTTTAAAAACCCGTTTGCCAGGTCCAGTACCTGAATGAACAAGGGGCCTTTCGGCCCCTTTGTCCTTCAAGCGTTCTCCTGGAAATACTCCTCGGTAACGATATTCCCCCCCCAATCCGCATAGGCCTCCACCAGGTCGCGCCAAGCCTTCATAATGTCCTCGTCTGTGACTCCATCGCCGGCATATCCTCTACGGCTGAACTCGGTCACGATCTCGTAATGCTTGCCCTGGTGTTCCCTGGGTAGCGTGGTGACATAGAACCGCAGCAGGTTGTGCACTGCCTGATTAGGATGGAGATACTCTCGCTTTGGCGGTCTAGCTGCTTCCTCGGCTAGTTGTTTCTCCCGCTCAGCCTTGCGCTTTGCTTCCTCTGCATCCCGCCTGGCCTTTGCTTCTTTCCGCCTGGCTTCTTCCTCTTTGATGTGCTTCTGGCGTTTCTCCGTTTTGCTCCGCAGGAACTCCCTGGCCTGTTCCCTGGTTAATTCCCCGGCCACCAGCTTTTCATAGGCCACATTGGCATCGGCCAAGTCACAGGTATTCTCGATCCTGTTCATGATGCCAAGGATCTCCAGATCCTCGACCTTCCCCTCTTCCAGAAGTCGCCTGGTCCGGTAACTTAGATCCGGTTCTGACAAGGCCACCAGCTTGGAAACCCAGGACTTGGACTTCTTCACCTGGTCGGCCACAGCCTGCATGGTCCCCAGCTGTTCATAGAGCTCCCTTACTGCATTGGCCTTATCCTCAAGACTCAGATCCTCACGGTGGATGTTTTCGGCCAATTGGATCCTTCTGGTCAGTACGTTGTCCGCCTCGATGACGTTGGCCATGATCGGCACACCGGCAATCTGGCATGCCCGCATGCGTCTTTCACCTGCCACCAGGACGTAATGGCCATTGTTCGTTCGCACGGTGATGGGGTTGATCAGGCCATGGGCCTTGATGTCTTCCGCCAACTCCTCGATGGATGCCTGGTCGAAAACGGTTCTTACATTGTCTCCGGTGCTGATCTGGCTGGCTTCCAACATAACCAGTCCGGTCACATGTTTCGCATGCGAAACTTCCTCATCTCTTATTTCCCTCGACCTTTCCACCTGGTTGGCCAGGTTCCGGTAAGCCATGGCCATTTTTGGATTACTGGTCTTCGCCATCTTCTCGGCATCTAGCCGCACCAGGTGGGCCATGTCTTCATCCACCTCCACCATGCCAACTTGTCCTGGCCAGGCCTTCGGGAAGGTCAAGGGGTCTGAGCTCAAACGCTCCACGTAGTCATTGAATATGGCTTCGGTAATCTTGATTTTCATGGTCTTACTCCTTCATTGATGAATGGCAGCCATAAGGCCAGGTTCACGGGCTTCTTCCAAGCAACACGCCATAGGGTTTTCTTCCACCCTTTGAACCACGTCCATGCCCTGGCCTTGACTTCCGACACGGCTTGCAAAGCCATGCCCACGGCGTCCTCAAAGGGCAGCCACATCTGCCTTTCGAGGAACTCGGGCTTGGACATATAGAGGCGGTTCATTTGGACTCCTGAGGGTTCGGCGCGCGCTTACTTCCTGCAAGGAAATCAAAACAACCCACGGTTAACGGCCACTCAAGGGCGCCCGAAGGGCGGGACCGTGGAATAAATGGAGGGGACCCACGCAGTGGGGAGGCAGCCGTTTATGCCGCGAAAGCCGAACCCTTGAATGGCCAGTGAAGAGCAGTAGGGCAAGCGGAGTGTTGAGCAGCCGCCAGGGAGCGGCTGCGGACGGAGCATCCCCCTACGGTAACGAGCCGGTCGCCGGCGTAGGCGGCCGTGTCGAGGGAACCACGCGCCCCTGTATAATGGTGGCTTTTCCAAGGGGGGCCGCCGCCTGATTTCCAGCTGTCAACCAAGCGTCAACGGCGTTGAATTCCAAAGGCGTCCAAAGACGCCCGACACTGCCAAAACCCGCATAAAGTGGGGCTTTGTCGTCTATAGTGATGGGTTTCAACCGACTCATAATCCGTTGGTGCCGAGTTCGACTCTCGGGGGGCCCACCAAATTGACCATGCCGAAGATCGAAAAACCCGCCAAGCCCAAGGATTTCGAGGCCGCCATCCAGGAACTGGAACAGGTGGTGGCGGACATGGAATCCGGCAAGCTGAGCCTGGAGGCTTCCCTGGCCGCCTACAAGCGGGGCATGGAACTCTCCGCCTTCTGCCAGAAGACCCTGGAAGAGGCCGAGCAACAGGTCAAGATCCTGGAAAAGGGCCTGCTCAAGGACTTCGACCCCGGCATGGAGCGCGGCGACCCAAATGACTGATTTCGCCGCCTGGTCCCGGGTCGTCCAGACCCGCATGGAAACAGCCCTGGTGCGTTTGCTGCCAGCCGAGGCCATCGCCCCCGGCAAGTTGCACAGCGCCATGCGCTACGTCTCCCTGGGGGGCGGCAAGCGGGTGCGGCCCATGCTGGCCTTTGCCGCCGGCGAGGCTGTCGGTGCCGACGCCGCCAAGGTGGAGGCCGCCGGTTGCGCCGTGGAACTGATCCACGTCTATTCCCTGACCCACGACGACCTGCCCTGCATGGACGATGACGACCTGCGCCGGGGCAAGCCCACCTGCCACAGGCAGTTCGACGAGGCCACCGCCCTGCTGGTGGGGGACGCCCTCCAGAGCCAGGCCTTCGAGGTACTGGCCGACCCCGGCCTGGGCCTGGACCCTGCCACCCAGGTGGCCATGCTAGGCATTCTGGCCCGGGCCGCCGGATCCCGGGGCATGTGCGGTGGCCAGGCCGTGGACCTGGACAGCACCGGCAAGCGCCTGGAACTGGCGGAACTGGAATTCATGCACATCCACAAGACCGGCGCCCTCATTCAGGCTGCCGTACTACTAGGTGCCCTGGCAGGCGGCCCTCTGGCGCAGGATCGGCGCTCCCGCCTCGAGCACTACGCCCGTTGCGTGGGCCTGGCCTTCCAGGTCATGGACGACGTGCTGGATGCCGAGACCGACACCGCCACCCTGGGCAAGACCGCCGGCAAGGACGCCGCCCAGGGCAAGGCCACCTATCTCACGCTCATGTCCGCCAAGGAGGCCCGGGCCTACGCCCAGGAACTGATTGACGAGGCACTGGACGCCCTCACACCATTTGGCACCCAGGCTGCACGCCTTGGCGACATCGCCCGCTTCATCGTGGACCGGCGCTACTGAAATGAAAAATTCCCAACGCTCTCTGCGTCCACAGCCGCCCGAAGCTGTTCGGGTTTGCTGGGTACGGCCCGGTGCAAACTGACATGCCCTTGCTTGAAACGATCAACACCCCCGGGGACCTGAAGCAGCTCGGCCGCTCCGATCTCAAGGATCTTGCCGACGAATTGCGGGAATTCATCATCCAGTCCGTATCCCGCACTGGCGGCCACCTGGCCTCCAACCTGGGGGTGATCGAACTCACCGTGGCCCTGCACCACGTGTTCAACACCCCGGAGGACCGCATCATCTGGGACGTGGGCCACCAGACCTATGCCCACAAGGTCCTCACCGGCCGGCGGGAGCGTATGCATACCCTGCGCCAGACCGATGGCCTGTCCGGCTTCACCAAGCGGGAGGAAAGCCCCTTCGATGCCTTCGTCGCCGGCCATTCCAGCACCTCCATTTCCGCTGCCCTGGGCATGGCGGAGGCGGCCAAGCTGGCCGGGGATCCCCGCCGCGTGATCGCCGTCATAGGCGACGGCGCCATGACTGCCGGCATGGCCTTCGAAGCCCTCAACAACGCCGGGGCCTCGGACGCCAACCTGCTGGTGATTCTCAACGACAACGAAATGTCCATCTCCCCCAACGTGGGAGCGCTGAACACCTATCTCACCAAGCTGCTTTCCGGCCGTTTCTACAACAACCTGCGCAGCACCGGCGAACGCCTGCTCTCCAACCTCCCCCCCATCCACGAACTGGCCAAGCGGGCGGAAGAGCACATCAAGGGCATGGTCACGCCGGGCACCCTGTTCGAGGAATTCGGCTTCAACTACCTGGGGCCCATCGACGGGCACGACCTGGACGCCCTGATCCCGACCCTGGCCAACATCCGCCAGTTGAAGGGGCCCCAGTTCCTGCACATCGTCACCCAGAAAGGCCATGGCTATGCCCAGGCCGAAGCGGACCCCTGCCTTTACCACGGCGTGGGCAAGTTCAAGATCGAGGTGGGCGTGGAGGCAAAATCCTGCGCCCTGCCCAGTGCACGTCCCACCTACACGGAGGTGTTCGGCCAGTGGCTGCTGGACATGGCCAAGGCAGACGAACGCCTGGTGGCCATCACCCCAGCCATGTGCGAGGGCTCGGGCCTGACCGAATTCGCACGACAGTTTCCCAAGCGCCATTTCGACGTGGGCATTGCCGAGCAACACGCCCTCACCTTCGCCGCGGGCATGGCCTGCGAAGGCAGCAAGCCCGTGGTGGCCATTTATTCGACTTTCCTGCAGCGTGCCTACGACCAGCTCATCCACGACATTGCGCTCCAGGACCTGCCGGTGATGCTGGCCATCGACCGGGCCGGCCTGGTGGGCGCGGACGGCCCTACCCACGCGGGGGCCTTCGACCTGTCTTTCCTGCGCTGCGTACCCAACATGCTCATCGCCGCGCCCTCCAACGAGGAGGAGTGCCGGCGACTGCTCACCACAGCCTACCGCCACAACGGACCCAGCGCGGTACGCTACCCCCGGGGATGCGGACCGGGCGCCACGCTTCCCGAGGACCTGGAGCCCCTGGAAGTGGGCAGGGGCATCGTGCGCCGGGAAAGCACTCGACAGGACCGGCGTGTCGCGTTCCTGTCCTTTGGCGCCACGGTCAATGCCGCCCTGGTGGCCGCGGACAGCCTGGATGCCACCGTGGCAGACATGCGCTTCGTCAAACCCCTGGACCGGGACCTGATACGGCAACTGGCAGAAACCCACGACCTGCTGGTCACCACAGAGGAAAACGTGGTCATGGGCGGTGCCGGTTCGGCCGTGGCCGAGTGCCTGGCTGAACTGTCCCTCGCCAGGCTCCTGCTCCACCTGGGCCTGCCGGACCGCTTCGTGGAACACGGCGACCCCGCCACCCTCCTCGCCCGATGCGGCCTGGATGCCGCCGGCATCGAGTCTGCCGTAAGGAATAAATTACCCGAGTAGTTTACTCGGGTATTGGACTGCCCTATACTGGGCTCCGTCTGAAACATCAGTAATTTGGAATATTGACCATGATCACCTGCGACACGGTTTGCGACACCCCCGCCGCCTGCCCCCCAGGCCAGGCCACCATCGCCGACGTCCAGAACTACCCGGACTCCCGCAAGATCGCCATCGACAAGGTGGGCATCAAGGCCATTCGCCATCCCGTCAAGGTGCTGGACAAGACCGGTGGCGCCCAGCACACCATCGCCACCTTCGGCATGTACGTATACCTGCCCCACCACTTCAAGGGCACCCACATGTCCCGCTTCATCGAGATCCTCAACGGATACGAGCGGGAGATCTCCGTGGAGTCCTTCGAGCGCATGCTGCGCCAGATGGTGGTGAAGCTGGAGGCGGAATCCGGCCACGTGGAAATGAACTTCCCCTACTTCGTCAACAAGAAGGCCCCCGTGTCCGGCGTCGAAAGCCTGATGGACTATGACGTGACCTTCATCGGCGAGATACGCAACGGCGAATACATCCAGACCATGAAAGTGCTGGTGCCCTGCACCAGCCTGTGCCCCTGCTCCAAGAAGATTTCCGCCTACGGCGCTCACAACCAGCGCTCCCACGTCACCATCACCGTGCGCACCAACGCCTTCGTGTGGATCGAGGACATCATCCAGGTCGCCGAGGAAAACGCATCCAGCCAGCTTTACGGCCTGCTCAAGCGGCCGGACGAGAAATTCGTTACCGAGAAGGCCTACGAGAACCCAAAGTTTGTGGAAGACCTGGTAAGGGACGTGGCCGCTGCCCTGAACAAGGACCAGCGAATAGACGCCTATGTGGTGGAAGCGGAGAACTTCGAGAGCATCCACAACCACTCCGCCTACGCGCTGATCGAGCACGAGAAACAGGCCACAGCAGGTAGCTGAACCCCGAACTGCTTTCCCTGCTCCGGGATGTCATTCCGGCGAGCAGGGGCCCCTGGTTGCGAAGATTTACTTGGCGTGCATCCACAGCCACTGAGCCCAAACGATTTTCGAGCACAGAAAACTGGTAAAAGGGCAGGAGCCGATATTGGCAGCGTTGTGATCAACTGAGGCCACCATGAAACCTGTCGCCATCTTCCGCCACGCGCCCACCGAGGGAGCTGGACATTTCGTCACCTTCCTGGAAGCCAGGGGCATACCCTGGCAACTCATTGCCATCGATGGAGGCGAACCTGTCCCATCCACGCCGGAACAATTCGGCGGACTGGTGTTCATGGGGGGGCCCATGAGCGTCAACGACGACCTGCCCTGGATACCCCCCGAAATGTCCCTGATTCGTCATGCCGTGGACCTGGACATCCCCGTGCTGGGACATTGCCTTGGGGGGCAGCTCATGGCCAAGGCCCTGGGCGGCCAGGTCTCGCGCAACCCCATCAAGGAGATCGGCTGGGGCCGGGTGGCACGGTCGGATACCCCCGAAGCCAGCCGGTGGCTGGGCGACCTGGAAGCGTTCGACGCCTTCCACTGGCACGGCGAGACCTTTTCGATTCCCCCTGGAGCCACCCGCATCCTGGGCAACGCCAACTGCACCAACCAGGCCTTCGTGCTGGGCCCCCACCTGGCCATGCAATGCCACGTGGAAATGACCGAAGCCATGATCCACTCCTGGTGCGAGGTGGGCGCGGAGGAGATCGCGGCATCCGACAGCCCCGCCGTGCAGACCCCAACCCAGATCCTGGCCCTCAGCGCCGGCCGCCTGCCCCAACTCCATGCCGCCGCTGAAACCCTCTATGCCCACTGGCTGGCCGGCCTGCGCAGCTGAAGCCCCATGCCCCACGTCATCGCCCTGCCCCACCTGCGCACACTGGTGGGGCTGCGTGTAAGGCACCTGGGACAGGCTTGCGTGATCGTGGAAGTCCTGGATGAGCCGCCGTCCCTGGTCCTGCAGCCCGAGGTTCGGCCCAGCCTGATGGCGGACCATCTGGGACGTCCCTTCGAATACGGCTTTGCAACCTACACCCTGCCTGTGCTCACCGATGACCGCATCGACCTGAACGCCGCCCTTCTGGACCTGGAAATCCTGGATTGAGGAGATACCCAGGCAGCCAAATTGACTCCCCCGCCGGGGGCGAGCAGAGTAGCGGCCCATGAAGCGACCCTCCGCCCTGGTCCCCGTCATCGCAGGCTTCAGCATCATGCTGATCCTCATGGCGGGCGTAACAGCCATCGGCGTCACTTATATCCGCATTCTCAGCAACCAGCTGACGGCCATTGTCGCGGAGAGGAACCAGAAAGCCGAACTGGCCACGACCATGCGCGCCGTGCATGAAGCCCGCTATCAGTCCCTCATGCTGGCCAGCAACATGGCTGATCCCTTCCTGCGGGACGAGGAAATCCTGCGTTTCTCCCGCATGGCCATGGAATTCATCCAGGCCAGGGACCAATTCCTCTCCCTGCCCCTGGACGAATCCGAATTCTCCTTGTGGACCCGTATCCGCCAAGAGGTGCGGGCCGTCGAGGCCATCGCCGAGCAGATCATAGCCCTGTCACAGGAAGACAGGCTCAACGAGGCCAGGAATCTCGTCCGTCGAAACATGCTGCCGACCCAGGAATCCATGATGCGGGAATGGACTGGACTGGTGGCCATGCAGCGGGCCAAGAACCAGGCCGCCATGGACGAGGCCCGCCAGGCCAGCGCCAGGGCCCGCCACCTCACCGTGGCCCTCTCGGCGGGCGCCTTCGCTGTAGGCCTGGTCATCGCGGTATTCGTCATCCGCCTCAGCCGCCGGCTAGGGCAGGACTTGTACGAGGAAAAGGAGAGGGCCCAGGTAACCCTCCATGCCATCGGCGACGCGGTGGTGCGGTTCGACGCCGACCAGCGTGTCCGTTATCTCAATCCCGTCGCCGAGCAGTTGCTGGGCTTCAGCGCGCCCACTGCCCTGGACCAGCCCGTGGGTGACGTATTGCGGCTGCACGGCAAGGGGAACAGCGACGATCTGAGCAAAGTTTTGGTGGAGGACACCCTGGCGGGCAACCGCGCCAGCCTGCCCGATTCCACATGCCTGCTGTCCGCGCCGGGCCTGGAGTATGAAGTGGAAGGCAGCTGCGCCCCCATCCACACCACTGAAGGGGAAATCATGGGCGGGGTGCTGGTGCTGCGGGACGTGACCGAGGCCAGGGAGATGCATCGCAGGCTGCTGTGGCAGGCGGACCACGACAGCCTCACCAGCCTCATGAATCGCCGCGCCTTCGAGGAAAGGCTGGCCCGCATCCTGGGAAGCAAGCGTTCCGGCGATTTCCCCCTGTCCATCCTTTATATCGACCTGGATCATTTCAAGCCGGTGAACGACACGGGGGGCCATGCAGCGGGCGACGAACTGTTGCGACAACTGGCCAACCTCATGCAGTCCCGCATTCGTGACTCGGACTTCCTGGCGCGCATGGGTGGTGACGAGTTCGCCATCGTGCTCAACGCCTGCCCGGACACCAAGGCCGAGCAGATTGCCGAGGACATCCGGGACAGCATCGCCAAGCACAGGTTCGAGTGGCAGGGCAGGACTTTCCCGGCAGGCGCCAGCATGGGCGTGGTGCATGTCCCCCCCCACTGGTCCACCCTGGACGAATGTTTGGCGGCTGCAGATGCAGCATGCTACAAAGCCAAGCAGCAAGGCCGCGACAACATCGTTGTGCATCAGCACTGATCAAAGGGGGCGCCATGAGTCGGATGCAGCTCCAGCAGTTGAAAGCCCAGGCCCGGAGCGTCCTGGCCGGGCTGGATTTCCTGGGTGGCTGGCTCCCCCCCCTGGCCCTGCGCCTGCTGCTGGCATTTGAGTTCTGGACCTCCGGCGTGGAGAAACTCCAGGGCAGCAACTGGTTCAGTGAAATCCAGGACCGCTTTCCCTTTCCCCTCAACCTCGTCCCCACGGAAATAAGCTGGCACCTGGCCACCTGGTTCGAGCTCATCGGCCCCTTGGCCCTGGTGCTGGGCCTGGCCACCCGTTTCTTTGCCGTGTCCCTGTCCATCCTGACGGTCGTTGCCATCATTTCGGTGCATGCCGGATTGGGCTACAACGTCTGCGACTCCGGATGGAAGCTGCCTGTCATCTACATGGTCATGTTCCTGCCCCTCATTTTTTCCGGGCCGGGCAAACTTAGCCTGGACCACTGGATCCGGCTCAAGCACATGGGCGGCGAACGCCGACTCTGGTCATGAACATCCTGGTGGGAGACGTGGGCGGCACCCATTGCCGCCTTGCCATGGCCCGCGTCAGCGGTACAAAGGTGACCCTTTCCGATATACGGCATTTCAGGAATGAGGAGTTCACCGGCCTCGCGGTCATTCTTGCGCAGTACCTGGGGCAAGCATCACCACTGGAAGTCGCCTGTCTGGCCGTGGCGGGCCCCACCGACGGGCGCCATGTCCAATTCACCAACCTGTCCTGGCATATCGATGCAGCGTCCCTGGAAAAGGGCCTGGGATTGAAGCACGTGGGCCTCGTCAATGATTTCAGTGCCGTAGGCTGGGGCCTGAATGCCCTGGGGAGCCAAGACCTGACCACGCTGCAGGAAGGCATCCCTGGCACGGAAGGCGTGAAGGCCGCCGTGGGCGCCGGCACGGGTCTTGGCGTCAGCATCGGCATCCCCCGCGACGGCCTTCATCACCCCATTCCCACGGAAGGCGGGCACATCGGCTTTGCCCCCTTGAACCCAGAGCAGGACCGCCTGCTGGATTTCCTCCGCAGCCACTATGGCAGGGTGTCCGTGGAACGGCTCCTCTCAGGTCCGGGCATCATCGATCTTTATCGCTTCTGTGCAGGGGAGGCTGGCCAAAACGGATTTGGTGTCCTGGATGAACCCATTCCCGCCCAGGCCATCAGCGTGTCGGCCCAGTCCGGACAGGATGCTGCCGCCGTCCATGCCATGAAGCTATTCGCAGCCATCTATGGACAGGTGGCGGGTGACATCGCCCTGTTGACCCAGGCAAGGGGCGGCATCTACCTGGCTGGCGGCATTCCCCCCAAGATCCTGCCCCTGTTGCGTGGACCCGAGTTTCTCGCGGGGTTTCATGCCAAGGGGCGCTTCAGCGATTGGATGCACACGGTGCCCGTGGCCGTGGTGCTGGATGACGCGATCGGTCTGCGTGGCGCGGCGGTGGCGGCAATCCAGCCCCGGTCAGAGGGCCAGGCAAACACGCAGGGCTAGTTCCCGGCGCCCAGGCCACAGAAGCGAGCGGCGTACCGGAAGCCGGCACCACTGCCCACACGGTAATTCCCTGGCCCCCCCACGGCGGCGCCAGCAGCACACGGAAGCACTCCTTCCCCAGAACCAGGTTCGCCCGACGCGACGTACCAATCATGTCTTGGCTTCCAAGACCATGGTGTCTATATTGTTTTGTAGAAAACCTGTCCGTAGAGGGCCTGGCCATCGACGGGGACCGCACAGGTAATGGGCTCCCAATGGCAAATACATGAACCCGCTCGCGAAACCCGTCACGACGATGTCAGGCCGACATTCATTTTTGTACCCCCTTCACAAGTACAAGCGATTGCATGCCAGGGCAGGCCGGAAACCAGAAATGTCATTTGCAACCAGAGTCACGAAATAAATGAGAAAGCGGCACCACTTCAATCATCGAATTCGAGCAATCATTCATAAGGAATGCATCATGCCCCAGCAGTCAAAAACAAACACCTGGCTATTACCATCGAAATCCATTGGGCATGTGCGTACATTTACGAGCCGTATTGCACTAATACTTCTATTCGCCACGACTTCCGCGATGGCGGCCGATTATCTTTGTCATTATCAGGACAAGCCATTCAGGCTGGCGGAAGGGCATTTTTCATTAGGCATCGACGGTACGGGCGTTGAAGTGGGCAACAGGGGCGGTTATTACAAACCCAAAGGTCATTACTACAACAGATTCCAGGCGCAGGTTCCCAAAGGCAACAAGTTGTCAGTCAAGGCAAAGTCCAGGAATTTCCCCCCCCTTATCTGGATCATCGACGATAAGGATAGACGCCACTACAGCAAAGACCTTGGCAGAACTTCATCCGGGTGGGTTTCGGAAGTCACCTTCGATTACAGCGCCCACGACTCGGGAGGCCAGACCAAAGCCGTTGATGTCTTTGTTTCGCCCAACCAGGATCATCAGCCACAACAATGGCGCGGTACGACCGTATACATCTCGGCCAATCTGCATAAGGAACAATGCCATTACTTCGACAAACCGAAACCGCGGCCCCCAATCAATCCCCCCATGCCTGATTTCAACCCTTGCCCGCCGGGGCAGAGACCAGTACCGGGCACTGGAATGCTGGGCAGCGAATTGCAATGTATGTAGTTAATTGTGTAGGCACTTGGAAAATGTTTTCCGCATTGGGAATAGGTTAAACCCAGCGTGATTTACAAGATATCTGCGGAAGGTTGCGTGCATCGAACAGAACCATCGGCACAACCCTGAAAATTCCAGCCATTATCTTCGTTCTGTTTTGCCAGTATTATAGATTTTATTCAGGATACGGAATGAACATTGACGGATTTTTTCAACGAAAGCCGGGTGGCTTGTATTTTGGAAGCCGTCTTTCCATATTGGCTGCGATATTTGTCGCATTGGCTGCAATAATTTCCTCAGGAAATGCCTCGGCCCAACAGGAGGTCGAAATTTCTTGCGGCTACCAAGACCCCAGAAGTTCGTCTCTATGGCACAACTTCGAAGCCTTCGTTAATCGGGAATATTTGTCAGGCCCGGTACCAGACGACTTTGGTCTCGATGACTATGCTCATGATGCATGGTTTCTGAAGCGCCGGGCATTGGCCTATGGACATGGCTTGCATCGCGCCGAACTCGCCGCCGCCGACGATTTTGGATATATGGAAGCGGTAGCTTGTCTGCACCTCGGCGTCGACCAGATCTTTGGGTTGGAAATGGCCAGAAACCCGTGGCAAGAGCACGACCGTGTCCACAAACTCCGTAAGGCCGCGGCCAGGGGCAAAGAGAACGCTTTGGTCGAGCAATACACGGGCGTCAAGACCGTCAGACCGGCCTACGAGGTGCTTGGCATCACGCCTTCCAAACCGTCTTCGCGGCACAGCCTGCCTGCCAAATCACCCGCCCAGCAAGTCCAGGACGGCCAGTACTGCGCCACCATCAAGGCCGACACCGACTGGCAGGCCGTGGCCATCCCCAAAGGGTTCAACGGCGTCATCCAGGTAGAAGGCAGTTGGAACGTGCACGACACCCACGCAACCGTGGGCCCCGAGGGCTATAGCGGCAGCCTGGGCGACCGCATGGATCGCCAATACCCCCATGCAAAGCACCACCGGGGCCTACCGTTCGCTGCGCTGCTGATGCGAAACGGGAGCCATGGCCCGGTCTCCTGGGTCAGGGTCAGGAAACACATGGGCATCGCCACCGGCCCCGATTTCCAGTTCCGCATCAACGAACAGGATGACGCGCTGGCGGACAACAAAGGCGCCCTGACCGTCTGCATGAGTGTGGGGCAGCACGGAATAGGAGGCAACGCCAAACCCAATCCGACGCCGGTCCCGGTTAGTGCGGCAAGCTGCTTTCTTTCCTACGAAGATTGGAGCATTTCCGAGGCAGACCGCCTGACCACCCGTGCCGAGCGCATGGAAAGAGGCGTGGAAACTTGCTACAGCACCGAGGACCACCGGAAATGCAGGCAGGCCGCCGATCTCGCCCACTCAGCCTTGGTGCATATCACGCAATGGTTCGCGCGCACCCGTGATATCGATGGCCATTGCCTGCTTTGCGATCTGACTGAAGTCAGTCCCAAGCCCTCCGCAATTGGCGCCAGGCTTGACGAGTTGTCCTACAAACTGTTCCGCAAAGGCTTGGGTTCTAACATCGGCAGCGGTTGGGGTGGCCAGTATGCCGATTTCGAAAAGGAAGACTTGTGCGTACTGAACAAGCCCAGAAAGGGAGGCTTGTCCATCAGCCCCGTGGCCAAGGACGATTGCCCGAAGCACTGTGCCGATGCCGCACCCAACTGCAAATACGCCTACTACAACGATAAGACCCGCACCTGCAGCTGGGACGATGACCAGTCCACGCCGAACCTGACCGCACTTAAGAGCGGTGATATCTGGGACGGGGCCAAGAGACGCTGGCTAGGCCATGCCGGCAACGCATCGTTATCAGGGAATCGGGTTTTCGTCCTGGACAAAGTCGTGTTCAGCAAGTACCAGACGCCTACCGATATCTGTGGGGCAACGATGACCTGCAAACATGAGAAACGCGCCCTTCCCGGCAACAGAACCTTAGGCGGTACGGAAACCGAGGACTACTACTCCATTTCCGAGGGCTCGGCGTCCTTCAGGTTCAAGGAGAGTTTCCGAACCGGTGGCCAGTCACTGTCCAATTATTCCGCCCAGTTCACCTTCGAGGCGCCGCCGCCCAGAATCCGCCCGGGAGAAACCCTGCGACTGAGAACCCAGGGAAATATCATCGGGTTCATCGACGGAAGAGGTTACACACGGAGTTTCGCCTATTACATCAAGCGGGGCGGACAAAACAGCTATTTCGACAAGACGCAGGTCGCTCTCGGGACGGGTGAACTGCCCCTCCAGGGAAACAGACGAAATGGCCAGTTGAGCAAGTCCTCCACGACAGCGATCACCATCCCCGCCAGTGCCCGCAAGGAGTTGATCATCGGCGGCAAGTTCGGCCCTGACCCCGGGTTGTATGTCGATTGGATCTACAAGGAACAATGAGCGCCAGCGCATGATCCCTGCTTCTCCTACCTTTTCACCCGCGCCAGGCCAAGTCGGCACTCCCCCGGATCGCAGTCATGCCGTGCTGGCCGCAATCTGGCTGCTGGTGACGCTGCCCTTGGCATGGCTGGCGGCCTGGGAGATGGAAGTAACGGTCAATTCCCTCAGCGTCGCAGGCAAGGGCAGCTCCCTGCCCATGCTGACAAACTGGTATCGGGACCTGGGCACCATCGGCATCTACCTGACAGCGGCAGCACCCGGCGCGCTGATGCTGGCCCTGCACCCGCTGCGCTCCCGGCGCATCGTGACGGTGACGCTGACCCTCGCCGTCGCCGCAAGCATCCACTTCGTGTTTCTGGGCCTGCTGGCCGCTTTGCTCGCCTTCGTGAAGGTGTATTTCTGATTCCTGCCCTTGTCCCCATGGCCATGCTCCCGCACAAACGCCTTACCACTCTAGTCGTCTGCCTTTGGTATGCGCTGCTGGGCATCTTGTTCTTCATCGTGCGCCCGGAACTGGCCTACAGCTACGGGCACTGGCTCGGCGAGTTCGCGGGGAACCTGCCCCGTCTTACAGAGCTGCTGAGCCTGCCGGTGCTCGGCCCCGCCTTCAGCACCCCCAGTCAGGATTACGGATTGGTGTTCTGGCTGGCCTGGGGCTTTCTATTCCTGCCCCCCGCCTTGACACTCCGCCGATTGTGGCGGGCGGGGGACAAAATCGACATGACCACAGGCCTGCTTTGGTCGGCCATCTACCTGCTGCTCGCCCTCCTGCTGGGCACCATGGTCGCGTTCGGGCTATGGCTCCCATTCTCGGCGGCCTAGCGCCCTCGCTGGCGAGCGCATCGTGAGTTCAGATACTCAATTCGGACAGCCCGGTGAAGCAGACCCGGATGCCGCGCAAGGGAGCTACGTCGCCCAGTTGCTGAAAGGCTTCAATCTCGTCATCGCCGATGCTTCCTGCGCGGCGATCAGGCAAGCCTTGGAGACATTCTCCACAGCCGCGCTGCTGGACGACTCCCGGCCGGAGGCTTACCTGGGCCTGGCCCTGTGCCATACGAATCTGGGCGATCACGGCCGGGGGCTGCGATATTTCGATCTCTGCCTCAGACACGGCTTCGGTCAGGGAACCTACGCAACTCTCCGCCACGAACGGGACGCTGAAGAGGGAAGCACCCAGACCTATGAAATCGGCATGGACGCGGTGCTGGGCTGGCGGGCCACCTGCCATCTGGAACTAGGCTCGCCAGAAGCTGCGAAGCGCGAATTGGCAAGCCTGTCGCCCAACCCGCCCCACGAACTGCGCTCGGGCCTGGCGGTGCTGCGCGGCAGGATCATGCTGGCCGAGGGCGACCTCGCTGGCGCCCAACGCCAGTTGGGCGAAGCTTTGGCCTGGGAGCCCGGGGAACCGGATGCCCATTTCCTGCGCGGTCAGCTCCATGAGTCCCGGGGCGCTCCCCAGGCAGCATTGCGTGCTTACACCAGGGCCATCAGCCTAGATCCGGAGGAGCCTGACTTCCGCATCGCTCGCGCAGGACTCCTGATGGCTGCCGGAAGGACCGTGCAGGCTTTGGAAGATCTGGACATCGCCGAATGCCTGCTGCAAGAACAACATCACCAACCCGCGCAACTCGCACGCATTGCCCGCATGCGCGATGAATTGGCTGCAAGCCCGCCACACCAGACTCCATGAAGACGGCTTGGGATTCTTCAAGCCTGGGAACCATTTGGCACGTCGGCTGGATTCAAACCCGCGATACTTCGTTCCAACGTGTTTACGCATGCACAGAATAGGATGCCACGGCCATGCCCACTGAACCCCCCTTCAATCTCATAGACTGGTATGCCAGACAGCCCAGGTGCACAAAGGTATCGATCGGGTGTTCCATGTTGGCATCTTCGATCGTGTTGTTTACCTGGGGCAGGTACTTCCTGATGCCCACTGGCGCCGTGATTGGGTTCGTGGACAGTGGCGCAGTGACCTTGTTGTCCTTCCTGTCAGTGGGGCTCTGCAGTGGGTTATCGTTCTTGCTTGGAGTGGTTCAGCTCATCTTCATACCACCACGTCGCGCGGGATGGGTTTGCATAGGGTTCGGATTCGTTCCCATTGGACTCCTCCTCGCAATGATCTGGCTCGTTGAACGTGTGCTGGAAGTTGCCCTTGAGTAATCTCTTATCGGACGCCGCAATAAATGGTTTTTGGAATCACGCTCAAGGTGGATTCACTCAGTGAAGTCCCCTCCCGCCGGGGGGGACCGGCCGAAAAAATCAGCCGTTTGAGGAACTGGCTGCACGTGACCCTGCCATGGATCAAGGGGAAGCGTTCGGAAATCGGCTACCAAACGGCGACAAGAAAGGCCCCGCTGACAAGCGACAGAAACAATAAGGGCCTGCATTTCTGCAAGCCCTTGAATTACTTGGCGCGCCCGGCAGGATTCGAACCCACGACCCCCTGGTTCGTAGCCGGGCCGGCGGGGATTTTCTCGATTATCACCTACCTTAACGCACCTCAATAAACCCCATAAAAACACCGAGTTATGCTATATCTAACGCAACCGGCTTTTACGGACTTTGCCGTACTTCCTTAGCCCGGTCTTAGCCCGGCATTAGCCCGGGTAGACATCACGGCATGTGGGATACGGCGTGTTAAATAAGGGGAGATTGTGTCAGAGAGCAAGATTCACTTCAACAAATCGGCCATCGACCGCCTCCCGCTGCCCGCCCCGGGCAAGCGGGCAACCTGGTTCGATGATGAGGCCAAGGGACTGGCCCTGCGCGTGACCAGCACGGGCGCCAGGTCTTTCTATCTGGTGCGCTGGATCGAAACACGTGCTGAGTGGGTGCGCTTAGGTGGCTACCCGGAAATGACCGTCGAACAAGCACGACGAGCGGCGGCGAGGCTGAACGGCGAGATTGCCGAGGGCCGGAACCCAGCCGACGTCAAGCGCGAGAAGCGCGCCGAGATGACCCTGAAGGAGGCGTTCGATACCTACCTGAACCGATACGCCATTCCCCACGGCCTGAAAACGGTCCCCGCCATGCGCGAAATGTTCGATCTCTATCTTGGCAAGCTTCCGGACGGAACGCGCAAACGGCATGGTCGAGAACGGACGAAGCCTGAAGGTGCCGTGGACTGGACCAGCCGCAAGCTATCGTCCATCAGACGCGAGGATGTCTCGAAGTGGCACGCCAACCTGGGAGCCGCTTGCGGACCCTACTCCGCGAACCGGGCGCTGGAGTTGCTGCGCGCCATCTACAACCGGCTGATCAAGTTGGGGTTGATCGCCCTGGACAATCCCGCGGCAGGTATCGAGAAATTCCGCGAACTCAAGCGGGACCGATTCCTTCAGGCAGACGAGATACCCCGCTTCTTTGCGGCACTTGGAGAGGTCGAGGGTGAGGCAACCCGTGACGCCCTCCTCCTGCTGCTGCTGACGGGGGCAAGGCGTAGCAACGTACTGGCAATGCGCTGGGAAGACCTCGACCTGATGCACGGACGTTGGCGCATCCCCAGCGAGCACTCCAAGAACGGTGATGCCCTCGTCGTTCCCCTCACCACGGCAACGCTGGAGATTCTCAAGCGGCGCCAGGAAAGCGCATCGGGAGAGTACGTCTTCCCCTCCGACAGCAAGACCGGCTATATCACACCTCCGAAGGGAGCGTGGCAGCGACTCCTGAAACGAGCTGGGCTCAACGGCATCCGCCTGCACGACCTGCGCCGTTCGCTGGCAAGCTGGATGGTAATCGAGGGAGCGAGTCTCGTGGTCGCCGGAGGCGCGCTGGGTCATAAGGATCCGCAATCCACCGCGATCTATGCCAGGTTGTCCGTCGATCCGGTCAAGCATGCAATGGAAAAGGCTCAGTCAGCCATCTTCGGTCTGGTGCAGGAAGGGACCAAGCAAGTTGCAACCAGCACGAAATAGCCGAGGTGATCCGCACTCAATGCCAGCATCTGATCCGGATCATTCAGGCGGGAGTTGGATGAGCAAACTCCTGACTGATCAACGTCTCTCAACCTCACTCCAGGAAACCGCCTCCCAATTCAATTTCATCAACCGTTGCACTTGGGGGTTGAAACCGCCCACCCAAAAAAGAAGGCGCCCGCTGGGGCGCCTTGAAGAAGATCGCCATTGCGGCGATCAGGGAGGTGCCGGAATTATGAAGATCGGCACGCAACGTGACCAGCGAGAAAGCAAATCCGGTCATCACGCTTTTCCCGGCCTTGCTGGAACCTCAATGCGCATACACTCGTCCGCAGCCGGACTGCTATGATTTCTCGATCCGACAACAACCCGCAGCATGGAGGCTCCTACATGAACAAATCCGAACTCATCGAAGCCGTCGCCAGCAAGACCGAGATGACCAAGGTGGCGGCCGGGCGGGCCGTGGAGGTGGTGCTGGACACCATCGCTGAGGCCGTAGCCAAGGGCGACTCGGTTTCCGTGATCGGCTTCGGCTCTTTCGAGTCCCGCAAGCGCGCCGCCCGCTCTGTCAAGAATCCGCGCACCGGCGAGGTCCTCAAGATCGCCGCAACCACCGTGCCTGCTTTCAAGCCCAGCAAGGCTTTCAAGGACCGGGTGGCCGCCGGCAAGAAAGGCGGCAAGAAAAAGTAATTCCCAGGTGTCCGGGTGTGGACACCACCACAAGGAATTGACAACACCGGGGCGGCGAATCCGGCGCAACCCTGGTAGAACAGTGATCGCGCCAGGCAGACCGATTCCGAGCTCCAGCCGGCGCGCCAGAACCAGGGAGAGCAGCCGATGGACTCGTCAATCGGACCAGATTACGTCTTCTGGTCCAAGCTCGATGCGTGGAGCCATCGCGACGCCGCCTTACTGCTGTGCGGGTTGGATCCGGATCGTGTCCGGGGTTCTGGCATCCGTCTGGATGGCCGGGAGTTGCCGCCCGAATTCATCGAGGCGGCCAAGATCTACCGCATCCTCAAGAGTGCCACCGATGCGGGTCCGCATGGCGTCCACCCCTTCACCGTCATCGAGCACGCCCTGGGCAAGGGGTTGCCCCTGCCCGGTCCCTTGCTGGAAGCAGTACGCGAACGTTTCCGTCTGGAACGCAAGCGCGCCGGGCGGGATCTCGAGGACACCCTGGGCGAAGCGGACGAGGCCGCCCCCCACCCACGCAGCAAGCAGTTCCTGCTTCGCCTGATCTATGTCCTGGCCACCCAGGGATATGGCCTCAAACTGGATATGCCCTACAACGATGCCAGCGACATCGCTGACGACGCCGAGCGGCTGGGCCTGGCGCTGGACCGGGGCACCATCGCGAATTACCTGAGTGAGGCGCGGCAACAGGCGGAAGTCCTGGGCCTGGTTGCATAGCGACCAATCCTCACGCCATGGCCTGCGTTCAGGCCGCCAGGTGGTTTGATCCCACCCCACCCCGTACTACCGTGCCGCACGCCGCCCAACGGCGATTACTCCCGACGCACGTCCCCTGTCGCAGTTCTCCGTAGCTGCACGACGTGCAATGACCGTCACCGGTCGTGCCGAAATTTCCCTTATTTATCAATGATGACCATCCGTTGAACTGACTGTTCGCCTTGACCGGATGCCTGCCATCCGCAGCGGACACAGCAAGGAAGTTCTTCCTTATCGTCTCTCCCATGCGTGGATGCGCTGGGCAATAACCGGAGGTCAAACATGTCTCAATCGGCAGCAAATCAACCCGAACCCCACCCGATCCTGGCGAGCCTAATGCGTTCGGATCTGCTCACCACCGAACAGGCGGCCGCCTACCTGGGCCTCAACCCTCGCACCCTGGAGGTGTGGCGGTGTACCAAGCGGCATGAGATCCCCTACATCAAGGTCGGCCGTTTGGTGAAATATCGCCGCGCCGAGCTGGAGCTCTGGCTGAAGCGCCAGACTGTCGGCGAAACCACGGCCTGATGGGATGCAACATCCCATGACGCCGGTCCTGGGAACCGTCGGTGGCATCTGCCCCGACGGCCTCATCCGGATTGGGGCGAAGACATGATCAAGCTCGCACTTGTGAGCACCAAGGGCGGGGTGGGCAAGACTACCCTGGCCGCAAACCTCGGCGCCCTGCTGGCGGACATGGGGTTGCGGGTATTGCTCATCGACGCGGACGAGAAACCCTCGCTTTCCAAGTATTTCCCCCTGCGTTCTCTGGCCCCCCATGGCCTCACCCAGGTCATCACCCGGGGTGTCGTGACTCGTGAAGCAATCTCCGAGATCGACCTGCCGCACCTCTCCGGCGCTCTGGACATCGTGGTCTCCGACAGCCCCGAGATCAACCTCTCCGACTGGCTCTATGCCCGCATCGACCGGGCGGTGCGCCTGAAGCTTGCCCTGCGCTCCCCCGAGGTGCTGGCCCGCTACGACTGCGTCATTCTGGACGCCCACGGCGGCGCCGGCGCCGTGGAGGACGCGGTGGCCCTGGCTGCCGATCTCCTCATCTCCCCGGTGCGGCCCGATGTGCTGAGCGGCTCGGAGTTCATGGACGGTACCTTGCGCATGCTGGAGCGCCTGGATGCCTCTAGTGCCATCGGCGCGGGGTTGGGGCCCATGAAGGCAGTGATCAACTGCCTGCGCCGCACCAATAACTCCCGCCTGGTGGCCGACACCATCCGTGCCAACTTCCTCCGCGCCCAGGGCCGGGTCACCGTGCTGGACACGGTGATCCCGGACGCCAACGCCTACCAGGCGGCGGCCACCGCCCAGGTGCCGGTGCATCGCTTCGATCGCCAGCGAGTTGGGGCCAGCGCCTGCCCGTATGAACTCATGCATCGGCTTGCCTGGGAGCTGATCCCCTCGCTGCAAGGGGTGTACGCCGGAGGGAACGGACACGCGAGGGCACAGGCCGCCTTCCCCCCGCACGAGGCCGCCCATGTCAGATGAGCGGGAGCACAATACTGGCCCGGTCCCTGCCATGGGTCTCCCCACGTCAGCCACGGACGAGCTCCGCCAGCGCCTGCACACCCGCCTGACCCTGCCCGGCCCGGCGGACGCCGCCGCCAGTCTCCAACGCGGCGACGACCTGGACGGCGCCCGCATCCTGGTACCGGTGTTGGACATCCGCCCATACGACCGCAACCCCCGCCGCGCCCTCAACCCCCGCTTCGACGAGATCAAGGCCTCCATCCGCGCGGTGGGGCTCCTGACCCCCTTCAATGTCACCCGCCGCCCCGCCGAGACGCACTACATGGTCTCTGGCGGCGGCAACACCCGCCTGGCTATCCTTCAAGAACTGGTCCGGGAAGGCGAGACCCGTTTCGAGCGGGTGGAGCTCACCTTCAAGGCCTGGCGCGGCGACGCGGAGGCCATCGCTGGCCACATCGGCGAGAACGACCAGAGAGGTGAGATGAGCTTCTGGGATAGGGCCGCCGGCATCATGGACATCAAAGCCGCCTTGGAGGTCCAGACTGGCAGCCCCCTATCCTTGCGCCAGATGGAAGCCGAGCTCAAGCGCCTGGGCCTGCCCGTGGCCCTGGCCAACCTCAGCCTGATGAAATTCGCCCTGGAGCGCCTCGCCCCCCTGGGCCAGCGACTCACAGGGCTGGACGTCAAGCGCATCCAGCCACGCATGAACCTGCTGAGGCGACTGGCGGGTCTTTGCGAGATCGAAGAGGCAACGTTCCAGGGACGCATTATCGACCCGGCATTGCATGAACACGTCCTCGCCCTGGGGCCGGACGTCGGGGCCGCGGCAGAACACCTTCTGCGGCGCTGGGAGGCCGCCCTGGCCATGCATCTCGGGATCGAGGGCAAGCGGCTCACCCAGATGCTCGCCGCCCTGGAGAAGACCCCGGGGGCGCAACGGCAGGACCTGGAACTGTGTGGCACCCAATCCACTTCCCCCTCCATGCCCCAGGCTGGGACGGGCTCTAACGCCATCCCTGGCCCCATCACCCAAGCCACCGAACCGGGCCCCCAGCCCACCCCGGAACCTCCACCCATCATCCCGGAGCAGCTTTCTCCCCAAGACTTGGGCCACCTGCTGCGCAAAACGGCCGAACGCCTGGCCCGGGCCGGTGGCGTGGCGGGCTGGTTTGCCCCCCTGGACGGGCTGCCCCTGGGCTACTACATGGAGGCCGCCCCGCTGCCCCAGGACGAGGAACAGGACCTGCGTGGCACCCTCTGGTGGCTGCTGGCGGCCGCCTCCGGGCAGATGGACCCCAACCTGGCCCTGAGCCTGCCCGAGGCCTCCCGCTGGCGGCGGGTGTATCTGCGGGAGGCGGGTATGGACGAGTCCGCCTATCCCTTCCTGGTGGAGGACGACCTCCTCGCCCATGCCACCCGGGACGGCCTGGCCGCTATCGATCCCTGGTCGCTGCTCAACCTGCTCCAGCACGAATCCCTGGTGGCGCAATGCCTGGAACTGGCGCGGCTGGCCGCCCGGGCGCGGACCGCCGATCCCATTGCCTACCGGCACCTGCTGGAGCCCATCCACCGGCGGGGCAGTGGATGATCGCCCTGGAAGATCCGCACCAGCGCCTGCTGGCCTTGTCCGTGCTGCTGGCCCGACTAGAGCAGGGCGAGCTGGCTGAAGCCGCCGAGACGGGACTGAACGTCCGGATGGTGGAACGGCTGCGGGGCCTGCGCGCCACCGAGCTCATCCGCCTCGCCGCCATCAAGCACCTCAAGATCGGCATCCGGCTGGACCCCGTCAGCCTCGACTACGCCCTGCGTATCCTGGACCGGCTGAACTCGGAATCCAGCCTCCTGGAGCGCTGCATCGCCCACCAAGCGCCGCGCGCCCTGCTGGCCGAGCTCTTTGGTCCCCACGCGGTGACTCTGGCCATCCGCCACCGCCTACGTCAGGGTGAACCGGCGCCACGTGGCCGGCCGCCCTTGCCCGACCCGGAGACCCGGGACCGTATCCATGCCCGCTGGCATGCCCTGCGAGATGCCGCCCTGCATCCGGCCGAGCGTTACCTGGCCCTGGCGGAGGACTACCCGGGATTCACCCTGGCCAGCCTGCACGCCGTGGTGCACGAGTTCGAGGCGCGGCCATGAGCGGCGGCATGCGTCCACCGTCCGGCGCCGCCCTCCGGCCCATGGACACGGCCCTGATGCTGGACCTCCTGGACGAGCCCATCGTCTTCCACCGGGCCTACGTGCCTGTGGCCGGCGGCATCACCGCAGCCCTGTTCCTGTCCTACGCCGGTTATGCTTACGAGTCTCTCCCGGAGGACAGTGACGGCTGGTTCCTCCGCACCCAGGCCGAGTGGGAGCGGGACACCGGCCTCACCCGCCGGGAACAGGAGACCGCCCGGCGCCAGCTCCGGGAACGGGGCCTGCTGGAGGAACGCCGGGTGGGCATGCCGGCGGTGCTCTGGTTCCGGGTCAACTGGCGACGGCTGGGCGAGGCCCTGGAACAAAAGGCAGCCGAGAACTGGTCGGAGCGTCTCGGTGGCTGACGATCCGCGCTCACGCCTGCAGGAGCTGAACCGCCTCAAGGCGCTGCTGGACGGCGACTACATCACCTACTTCCCGTCCCTCACCCCCCTCTGTGGCAGCCACAAGGCCGCGGCCCTGCTGTCCGTGGCCCTCACCTGGACCCGCAACTGGCTGCGACATCACCCCGAGCGCGACGGCTGGTTCTGGAAGAACCGGGCCGAGTGGCAGCGGGAGACCGGTTTGTCCCGGCACGAACAGGCGGGCGCCCGGCGTGTCCTGCAGGCGGCGGGGCTCCTCCTTGAAAAGCGGCGCGGCATGCCTGCACGCCTGCACTTCCGGGTCGATCTGGACCTGCTGGCCACGCGGCTCGCCGAAGCAGCCCAGGCCAGCCTTGCCGCCTGGGACTGGGACGATCCCTTGCTGCGCCGGCTCCTGGGCCGGCCGGCGGCCCTGTACCGGCGCCTTGCCCTGGTGGCGGGATCGCTGTCCGGCGGCCTCCTGCTCTCCCATCTGTTGCTTGCCTGCCGCAAGGACCTGGCCCTGGGCGGATCGACCACGGGCTGGCTCAACTACTACCCCGACCTCATCGGCCGTCACTGCCGGCTCACTCGCCATGAAGTGGACAGTGCGCGGACCCGGCTCGCCGGCCAGAGTCTGCTGGAGGCGCGCTGGGCCAGCGGCCTGCCCGCCCGGCGGGTGGTGCGTCCGCGTCTTGACCGGCTGCTCGCCGCCCTGGAGGACGATCATGACGGGATTGACGCAAATGGGTATGACAGTCTGGCGCCCTGCGCCATCCAGGGGAAGGAGAAAGCGGCCCTCCTGTCCGGCGCTTCCCGCCATCCTGGCAGCGGACAAAGCGGCCAACAGGGAGGCGATGAATCGGCCGACAGGGAATCCGGAAAGCGGCCAACCGGTCGGCCGGTTTCCGGAAACTTACCATCTGGCGCCAACCCGCAGCAGGAGGCGCCTGGCGGCCCGCCCTCGCGAGCGGGCGAAACACTTCAAGAAGTTAACACCAACCCACCCCCAGCCCCCTCCCCAGGGTTGCCCATCGCAGCACCGCTCACCACGGACAACGGCTGTTGTGGGAGTAGGCGCGAAGAGAGTGCCGAAGCGGAACCCCCCCTGGTCTTCTCCGGCAGACTGCTGCCCGCCGAACAGGCGGTGGCCCGAACCTGGCTCGCTGAGCTCGCCCCCGAACTGCGCCAGCTGGTTCTGGACGAGCATGCCGGCATGGTGCGGGGGCGGGAGATCCGTAATCCCCTGGGCTATCTGCACACCCTGATCCGAATCGCCCGGGCAGGACGCTTCCTGCCTACCATCGCCTACCGGGTCGCCCAATCCCGCCAGGAGGCCGAAGCACGGGCCACCGCCCGGCGCCAGGACCGGGAAGCGCTGCGCCGGGGCCTTGACCCCGCCGCCCGCCTGGCCGCCCGAGAGCACTTGGTGCGTATGCGGACGCAGCTGGGCATGGGCGTGCAAGGGGTCGGGCGATGAGGAAGCTTCCGCGCGGAAGAAGTGTTCGCACTGCGAACACCCGGACTACCGCAACCCCCGTCCAACGATTGCTGTTCGCACTGCGAACACCCTGCAAGTCCCCAAGCTGGCGCAGCCGACCCCGACCGGCATGGCCCTGGCGCAACCTGAACACGAAAGGACCGCGATGAACCCAACCTCCACCCCGACCCCACCCCTGTCGCATCCCTTCCCCGACGGCTACGATCTGGAAGCGGAGCGCATGGCGCTGGCCGACCTGCTCGACGCGGAGCAGCCTGACGAGTCCGACCCCCGCTGGCCGAGGGTGATCGAATACACCGAGCGCCTGCGCCAGTTCGAGGGGATGCAGTCGGCCTGGCGGCTGCGCCAGGGGGCGGACGCAGTAGTGCCGGACACCGAGGCCGCCGTCCAAGCGGGCGGGCTCATCGACGAGGCGCCGGACGCCATGGTGCTGCATACCCAGGAGGCCCATCGGCTGTTCATGGGCCGGTCACGGGATCCCCAGGGCCAGCTGCAGCCCATCGTCGGTGGCAAGCGGGTGGCTGCGGCCCTGCGCTCCATCTGGTACCTGTCCGGCAACGACAACCCCTACGCCGACTGGGCGCTCATCGACACCGGCGAGCGCATCCAGAGCCTCAAGGTCGCCCTGGACGAACTGGGGCGGGAGTGCGAGCAGCACCTCGAGGCCGCGGCCCGGAAGGGACTGATCTTCTCCATCCTCAAGTCCCGGGAGCCGGTCTCCCTTGAGCTGGGTTTCCGTTCCCCCTACGGCTACACGGTGGCGGGACTGATTGTGGAGTACGACTACCGGGTGCGGCAGGTGAAGACCCTGGTGCGCAAGGACCTGATGACTGACGACGAGGGCCGCAAGCTGATCCGGGAGGTGACCCGACGCATCCGGGGGGTGTTCGAGACCCCGGTGCGCTTCGAGCGCTACCTGATCCGGCAGGAATTGCGCGATCTGTCCCGCAGCGACTGGCTGCCCGGCGCGGATACGGAGGCGGCCAAGCGGGTCAAGGCGGTGAATGGCATCTTCGGTGAGGTACCCAAGCCGGTCTTCACCGGCAGCGTGGCCCCGAGGCACACCCGCCGGCGGGTGAACCTCTCCGAGCAGGAGCTCGCCCTGTTGCAGAAGGTGGCGGAGGGCGCCCTGGATCGGGAGTTCGCCGGTAATCCGGATAGGGAAGGTGCCTTGCTGTGAGTCCCGCCAAGTCTCATGGAGAGGTTGTCAGCACCTGGGGAGTGGACATAAAGGGCTTTAAGGGTAAGGGGGGCCAAGCGGAAGCCTGGGCCAGGCAAGCCCGCGCCCGGCTGGATGGCATCCATGCCGCTATGCGGGCCCTGTCCCGGGAGACCAGGGCGGTGGGGGGACATGACTTCACCCTGGCGGTGCATGCCCGGGGCAGGAACAGCCAGCTCGCCCTGCGCTGGCGGCTGGCGGGCCGGCCTGCCCGGCACGTCACCTGGCAGGCCATCGCGAGCCGGGTCGATGGCCTGCCGCCCGCCCTGGCCCAGTGGTATCGGCGGGCCCATGGGGCAGCGCTGCTCCTCAACCTTCAGGAGCAGGCCGCGCGCCATGAGCTGCGGCTGGCCAAACGTTGCCAGGAGGAGGCGAGCTTGGCGAACCTGGGCCATGAACCGGCCCGGCACAAGTCATGAACCCCCGCGATCCACTTGGTGTTCGCACTGCGAACACCCAGATGCTGAAGTCAACCGCCGGACCCAGACACGGGTTCGGCCTCATCCAAAGGCATTTGAAAGGAGCAAACATGCCGAACATCTATCAAGGCACGGGCAACCTGGGCGACAGCCCCGCCATCAAGACCGTCCAGGTCAATGGCGAGGACCGCAAAGTGGCGGAACTGCGGGTCTTTTTTGATATTTACCGGCCCGACGGCCAGGGTGGTGTAGAGCAGACCGGTGGCCACTGGTTGGATGTCTCCCTCTGGGACTACAAGGCCGAGCAGGCGGCCAGGCTGCTGCGCAAGGGGTCGCGGGTGCACGTGATCGGCCGTCTCGAACTGGACACCTGGGCCGACCGGGAGACCGGGGAGCCCCGGGAGAAGCTGCGTCTGGTGGCTGATGACGTGCTGTTATCGCTCACGCGGGTTAAGGGCGTGGAGTTCGAGGCCAGGCGGGGAGAGGATGAATGCAACGCAACCTGAGCGAGCAGATATGACAGCTACCTTGGAGAGAGCTGTCACATCGGGGTGCTATGCTGTCCGGCGGGCCATCGGCCAATCCGGACCGTCGTTGGTCAGTCCGCTCAGGGCCGCAATGCTTTGGTTAACCGCCGCTCGGGCGGTATCTGGGGTAAACGGCAGCTTCCTTATCCGGCGATCTCACACTCACGCTTCAGACACACCGGACAATTCTCGAATGCTCCAAAGGCGGCCCTCTGAGTACAGCGGTCACCTCTGAAGCCTGGTGACTAAGTGCTCGTTGGCAAAAGAAAGCACTTCAGCCAGTTGAAATATTCGAGGTCCTTAGTCGTAGAGCGTTACTCACTACCGATACAGAACTGAAGCTCATGGCAAGGGCTGCGATCAGGGGTGAGAGCAGCAGACCGAACACGGGATACAGCACCCCGGCGGCAATGGGTACCCCCAGGGCGTTGTAGAGAAACGCGAACATCAGGTTCTGCCGCATGTTGCGCACGCTGGCCATGGAGAGTTTCCGGGCGCTGACGATGCCGCGCAGGTCGCCCTTGACCAGGGTGACTTGGGCGCTGGTCATGGCCACGTCGGTGCCGGTGCCCATGGCGATACCCACGTTGGCTCGAGCAAGTGCCGGGGCGTCGTTGATGCCGTCGCCCACCATGGCGACGATGCGGCCCTGGGCCTGGAGTTTAGCTACCAGGGCATCCTTGTCCTCCGGCTTGACCTCGCCGTGCACCTCCTCGATGCCGAGCTTCTGACCGACGGCACGAGCGGTGGTGAGACCGTCGCCCGTGGCCATGATGATGTTGAGTCCACTGGTGCGTAGGCTATGCAGGGCCTCTGGTGTGGAGTCCTTGATCGGATCGGAGACGGCGAGCAGGCCAGCCGCATTGCCATCCACGGCCAGAAACATGACGCTGGCCCCCTCCAGCCGCAGGGCCTCGGCCTGCTCGCCCAGAAGCCTCCAGTCGACACCGACCTCCTCCATCATCTTGGTGTTGCCGATGGCGACATGCTTTCCATCCACCATACCTCGGACACCGATGCCCGATGAGGACTCGAAACCTTCCGGTGTGCTGAGGTGGTATTCGCGGCGGCGGGCTTCTTCCACCAAGGCATGGGCCAGGGGATGCTCGCTACCCTGGTCCAGGCTCGCGGCAACGCGCAGGACTTCCGCCTCATCCCAGCCCTCCGCAGCCACCAAGCCATGGAAGCGGGGCTTGCCCTCGGTGAGGGTGCCGGTCTTGTCGACGATGAGGGTGTCCACCTTGCGCATTGACTCGATGGCGGCGGCGTCGCGGAACAGCACGCCGTGACTGGCGGCCTTGCCGGTGGCCACCATCACGGTCATCGGCGTGGCCAGGCCCAGGGCGCAGGGGCAGGCGATGATCAGTACGGCCACGGCGTTGACGAGGCCGTAGACCCACGATGGTTGCGGCCCGAACAGGCCCCAGACAACGAAAGTCACAAGCGCGATGACGACCACGCCCACCACGAAATACCCAGCCACCACGTCCGCTAGGCGCTGCATGGGGGCACGGGAGCGCTGGGCCTCACTGACCATCTGCACAATCCGGGCCAGCACCGTTTCCGTTCCGACCTTGTCGGCGCGCATGACCAGGGCGCCGCTGGTGTTGAGGGTGGCACCGATGAGGGCGTCGCCAGCCGCCTTGGAGACGGGGATGGGCTCACCGGTGAGCATGGACTCGTCCACCGCACTGGAGCCCTCCAGCACCACGCCGTCCACCGGCACCTTCTCCCCGGGTCGTACCCGTAGTCGGTCTCCGGGGTGGACCTGGGCCAGGGGGATGTCCGCTTCGCTGCCGTCGTCATTCAGGCGGCGCGCGGTCTTGGGCGCCAGGCCCAGCAGGGCGCGGATGGCGGCACCCGTTTCGGAGCGCGCCTTGAGTTCCATGACCTGGCCGAACAGGGTGAGGGAGATGATGACGGCGGCGGCCTCGAAATAGACCGCCACATGGCCATCGACCTGGAATGAGGCGGGGAACACGCCCGGCGCCACCGTGGCGACGACGCTGTAGGCATAGGCGGCGGCGGTGCCCAGGCCGATGAGGGTCCACATGTTGGGACTGCGGTGCGCGATCGACTGCACGCCGCGCACGAAGAACGGCCAGCCGGACCACAGCACCACCGGCGTGGCCAGGACCAGTTCCACCCAGGGGCGGGCGGCGCCGAGGAGGGGGTCGAACAGGCCGCCGGACATGGCGATGGCCGTGACGACGACCGTCATCGGCAGGGTCCACCAGAAGCGGCGCCGGAAATCGGCCAGTTCGGGGTTCTCCTCCGCCTCGGCCGAGGGCGCCACGGGCTCCAGGGCCATGCCGCATTTTGGGCAGGTGCCGGGGCCGATCTGGCGCACTTCGGGGTGCATGGGGCAGGTGTATTCCGCGCCAGCCGAGGAAGCCTCCGAAACTGCTTGCTCCGATTTGTCCGGGGCCAGGTAGTGTCCGGGCTCGGCCTGGAACTTCTTCAGACATCCCGAACTGCAGAAGCGATAGGTTTGCCCCGCATGATCAGTATGGTGAGGCGAATCCGGCTTGACGGTCATGCCGCAGACCGGATCCTTGTCGAGGATGTGGGCGTGGGCCGGTGCCATACCAACTCACCGCCCGTATTGGGTGTCGTGGCGGCCTGCTCCGGGCGGCGGAGCGGAACAGCAGGAATGAGGGGTGGAACGGGCGTGGGCTTCGGCATTGGCCTGTTGCCAAGCCTTGAAGTCGGCCCAGATTCGTTTCAGCCAGTTCAGCATATCAATCTCCTCATGTGTGTCAGCGGTGGGACCGAAAGGCTCATCCCACGGGTTTGGTTCTCTCCAGTTTGAACAATCTTCCATCCTGCGCCCGGCACGTTCCCCGCAAATCGGGAAGATGGCTGACCCATTCACACTCCAGACGGTCACCTTCCCTTGAGGTCAGTGTTGCTTGTCCCTGACTGATATGGCGCCGATGGATTTTCGGGACATTGCGATACGGGCCACGGCATTCGGAATCTGACAGCAGACATCGGTTCATTGTCCAATCCCCCTCATAGCGTTTCCCATCCAGGGTCACCTCGATGGCATTGGGTTGCAGCCAACGGAGGTATAGGGTGCCGACGGCCTGTGTCGTGTCATCCGCATCCTTTAGCGCTACGTTTGACGCGCAACCGGTTAGTAACAGAACGGAGAGAATGGTCAGTAATTTCATGGCGATGTCATTTCTCTCTCAAGAGGCATGCCGGGTCGTCCCAAGGGCTTGCTGCTCCCTGTCGGGAGGTTCGCTTGGCTCAGCCTGGCCTTGGGGGCGCGCATGGGGCTCGGTGAAAAGGTGAATAAGCAATGCTGCCAGGATGATGGGAACAAGCCAGGCCAGGCCCATCCCCAGCCAGCCCCAGGTCATGCCGATAGGTTCGTATCCGATCATGGTTGACTCCACTCGCTTTTCACCGCGCATCCTGGCTAGCGTGGGCCAGGATGCCGTGGCGCTTCCCGGTCGATCATAGGTCGTTGAGGATGGAGCCATAGGTGTCGCCACTGCCCTTTTCACGCCCGGCGGAGACGTGGATGTCGCCGGCCTGGACGTCCAGCACGGCCCAGCCGTAGGTGTCGCCGCTGCCGCGTTCGAACTTGGCGGACGAGAAGCTGGTACCGACGAAGCCGCTGGCATGATCGTTGAGGATGCTTTGTTGCATGTCGGGGTTGCTGTCCCAGTCGTGGGCCAGGGCGGATGAAGAGGCGATGGTCAGAATGGCGAGAGGGATGAAGAAGGTTTTCATGGTGTACTCCTTGTTTATGGGGTGGGCTGAAGCATCATTGAATGAAGCGTCGGCGTTTTCTATGAGCCGGGGGCGCTTAGAGATCATTGAGGATGGAACCATAGGTGTCGCCACTACCCTTCTCGCGACCGGCGGAGGCGCGGACATCGCCGGCCTGGGCGTCCAGTACGACCCAACCATACACGTCGCCGCTGCCACGCTCGGGCTTGGCGGCCGAGAAGCTGGTGCCGACGAAGCCAGCGGAGGTGATGTCGTTCAGAATGGACTGTTTCAGATCCGGGTTGTCGTCCCACTGCCCGGCGAAAACGGAAGTGGTGGCCAGGGCCAGGATGGCGGTACCGAGGATAGTGTGGGTGCGTTTCATGATCGACTCCTATGTGGTTTCAGAAGGACATCACTGCTTGTGATGTTGGAGTCAGTATGGGCAAGGGATACCCACAGGAACCTGATGGCGGGATTACAAATGTGTCATCGTCCGTTGATGAAAATAACCAGGAAATCCGCCCCTGTTAGAAGTTCCGTACCTTGAACGCCGCGTCCGAACCTGGGAAATTCTGCCCTGTCACACTCGAAACCACGATCGAAGGGTGCCAGATGTCGCATGGACTGATCACGATTGGATTCCTTGCCGTCCTGCTATTGGGGCCTGCCGCACAGGCCGGCGAGCCGGACTGGACGGCTCGGGTGTATCAGCTGGTGGTCACGCGCACGGATGGCGGCAAGGAGTTCGGTTCCGCCGTACCGCTGGCCGGTGACCGCCTGGTGACCAATTGCCATGTGTTGCGGGATGCGGCGCGGATCGACGCGTTGGTTGGCGGCACCGCTCAGGCCGTGCAGGCCGACTTGCGCGATGCCTATCGTGACCTGTGCTTTCTTACCCTTCCCGGGCATCGGGCAGCATCCATGCCCATGGTCGACGTGGGGGAAACCCGTGTCGGCATGGAGGTCGTGGCGGTGGGCTATCCGGAAGGCAAGTTCGCCGTCAGTCACGGCCGCATCGTCGGCTTGCACCATTGCGAGTGCGATGGCGGCCGCGTCATCCAGACTTCGGCGGCTTTCGAGCGGGGCGCCAGTGGCGGCGGCCTGTTCGACCGGGAGGGCCAGTTGGTGGGCATCCTCACCTTCAAGGCGAAGTCCGGCGGCAACTTCCACTTTGCCCTGCCCGTGGGCTGGTTGCGGCATGTCGCCGCAGAAGGCCTGGAGCCGATTGCCGGCAGATCGAGTTTCTGGGAGCAGCCGGGACACGAGAGCGGTTACTTCCTTGCGGCCTGCGATCTGGGTGCCCAGAAGAAATGGCATGCCCTTGACCGTCTGGCCACGGAATGGACCCAGCAGGAGCCCAATAACCCCGAGGCCTGGATGGCTTTGGGGCGTGCCTGCAAGGGTTTGTCCAAAAAAGATTGGGCCGCCAAGGCCTTTCAGCGTGTACTGATGCTGGAGTCCACCCATGCCGAGGCACAGTGGGCGCTGCAACAACTGGAGTTTGAATTGGGACGCAGCCTGTTGGCGCCGGACCAGTTGTGATGTGCCTCAGGGTTCCAGGGAACGCTGCTCGATGTCGTGCCAGACGGCATACACATCGTCCGACCAGAGTGATTTGATGTAGACGACCACGTCGTCGACCTGGGCGTCCGATAGGACATCCTTCCAGGCCGGCATGTTGCCGCTGCCACCCGGGCTGCCGTGCTTGATGACCCTATGCAGGATTTTCGTGGGGTGGTGCCAGGCGTGGGCGGAATCGTCAAGGGGCGGTGGCGGGTATTTGCCGTCCGGCCCCCGCTCCCGCCAGTCGCCCGGCTGTCCCTTGCCCCCGGGGCCATGGCAGGACTGGCAGTACTGCTCATAAACGGCCTTTCCGCGCGTCACCCGCTCCGGATCGAAATTCCGGGCCACCTTCGGCGGTGGCCAGTTGCCTTTCACAGCCTGCGGGGTGGCCGGCGCGGCGGTTGTGAGTGCTTTCTGTTCCGTAGGGGTTTCCTGTCCGCAAGCGGTCAGCGATGCCAGCAGCAGGGCGGTCCATGTTAGATGCTTCAGCATGTCTTTACTTCCTCCTTTCCATTCACGATCGACAATAAATCATTCCGGTTCCCGCCACCCCTTGAAGGGCTTTCCATCACGGAGTGGCGGCACAGGTGCCCGCGTCCGCCACGGGCCATACATGGAAGTGGCGCCCTGCCTTCTGCCCCACGCCGACCGCCCCCTTGTCCAGATACAACGCCCAGGCCCAATCAGGCTCGTACAGGCTGGTGGTGGAGGACCAGTAGGCATCGCGCACGTCGCGGAAAGGGTGCCCCCGCGACAGAGCTGGGGTGTGGGCTTCGCAGTCCACGAGAGATTCCAGTTCGTTGATGTTGGGCAGCCGCCAGCCGTAGGCGCCGAGGGAGGTGGCGTTCAGGGCCCGTACCGCGCCCAGCGCCTCCATCCAGGCGACCGGGCCGCCGGCCAGGTCAGCCCCGCGCAGCCAGCGCAGGCCGGTGAGGGCATCGACGACACTCTCTCCCTCGTCCGCAAAACGTGGCCAGGGCCAGGGCTGGCCCGATCGTGTCTCGCCATCCTGCCCGCTGCCCCCGCAAGGGCACGGGCTGCCATGGGCGTCGTGGCAAAGCGTCTGGCCAGAGGCGGCAAGCACGGTGCAGCGGCCCCGCGCGGGCCAGACCAGGAAGGACTGGTCCTTGCCGCCGAAGAACATGCGGCCGCCGTCCATGTCCACATACCACGCATGGGCGGGACTGATGGCTGCGGTAGTGGAGGTCCAATACCAGCCTGGAAACACGTTGATGAAGGGATGCGCATCGGGCAGCACGGGACGGCCGGTCTGGTGGCTGACCAGGCTTCTCAGTTCCCGGCGGTTTGGCAGACGCCAATCGGCATGGCCCAGCAGGCGCGCCTCGTTCATCCGCGCCATAAAACCCAGCGCCTCCATCCAGGTGAGGGGGTATTCGGGCAGATTGGCGTCCCGCGTCCACTCCAGCCCGGTCAGCCGGTCCAGAACCCGGCCGCCTTTTTCCTGGAAACGCGGCGCGGGCCACGCCAGGCCTGCCCGGAATTCCCCATCCTGGCCGCTGCCCGCACAGGGCATGGGACGGCCATCCGTGCCGTGGCATCCGTCCTGGCCTGTTTGCAGGCACGAGAGCACGTGTCGCAATGAAAATATCGGCACAAGCCTGATGATGTTCGCCTTGGCCTGTTACCGGCCGGCCGGATGGGCATGATCCTCGATGCGCGTCATGCCTTTCATGTGCTGCTGGGAGAGTGCGGTCAGCCCATCATGACGGCCCTCCTCGTTGTAGAGCACATCGATGACCAGTCCCCGGCTATCGAAGACCAGGGTGTAGCCGCGCGCCCCGTGACGTGCCTCGGTTTCGCGGACACGCTGCTTGTCTCCCGCCGGGGTGCCATAGGCCACCGCCTTGGGTTGCCCACCCACATCGTAGACCCAGCCGACCATGCCATTGGGCAGTTTGACCTCGCGGTGGGACTTACCGTGGTGGCTGAAAGCCGCCTGCCGGGTGATGACGCCCAGCGGATAGGCGCGCAGGGTTTGCTCGATGTCCGCCTGGGGCGTGAAAGCCGGGGGCATAGGCAGCTTGTCGGCCAGGCCGAGGCCGGCCGTGGCACTGAGCAGGGTGGCCAGGATCATTGAGTGGATTGTTCGGGAGGTCATGTCTGTTCTCCTTTGCTGAAGGTTGGGGTTCCCCCGCTAGAGGGGGAGTGAATTGCCCGTTGCAATCATGCTGACGCATTTCTGGGCCACCATCGCGCGCAGGGTCGTTTCCTCGGCTTGAAAGGCTTCCACGGCAAGCGGGTCGAACTGGCGGCCCCGCATGCGCTGGATTTCTGTTCTGGCCGCGTCGAAGGGCAGCCCCCGGCGGTAGGGTCGATCGGACGTGATGGCGTCCAGGGTATCGATGACCGCGAACAGCCGTGCCCACAGTGGGATGGCCTCGCCCTTGAGCCCCCTGGGGTAGCCGCTGCCGTCGAAGCGCTCCTCATGGCAAAGCACGATCTCGGCGGCTTCGGACATGAATGGGGCGCTGGACAGGATGCGATGGCCGATGTCGGGGTGCTGGCGCATGGTGGCCCACTCTTCCGCATCGAGTGGGCCATGCTTGAGCAGGATGGCATCGGGGATGCCGATCTTGCCGATGTCGTGCAGCAGCGCTCCCCAATAAACCTGACGCAGTGTGTCCGCCTCGCTGGTGAAGCGCTTGGCCAATACCAGGGTATGGCAAGCCACCCGCCTGGAGTGCAGACCGGTTTCGTGTTCCCGCGCATCCAAGGCCTCGGCCAGGGATTCGGCCAAGGCTAGATAAGGATCGGCGGCTGCGGCCTGGGTTTGTCCTGGCCTCTCTTTCAGGTAGCAGGGCTCACAGCGGCAATCCTCCCCGAGGGCGGAATCCGGAGGAAGGTGGATTCTCGTGCCGCACGCCGCACAGGTTCCGTTGAAGGCAGCGTTCATCTGTTCTGAAATCATGATCTGCCTCTGCTTTCCATGCCCGTAATGACATAGGCCGAAACTGATCCGAAAAAGAGTAGTCCGGCCATGGCCCAGAACAACGCGCCACCAAGCAGTGTGAACAACCAGCCGGCAGTCGCCGAACCAACGGCTTGCCCGAGGCTCGCAGTCGCGGTCTGTTGACCAAGCGCGGCCCCCTGCGCAGCACCAGCCGCGAGCGACACCAGATAGGCAAGTGCCGGGATCAGAAGGCCCGAGGCCGATGCAAACAAACCAACGGCCAGCAGCGACAACGAGAATGTGGATGCATACGGCAACAGTCCAACACCCGCCGCCATGGCCAGGAAACCCGGCGCCAAAAGCCGGTCTCCTCCTTGCCGGCGGATCAGATGGGGTAGCGCCCATGTTTGCACCAGAATCATGATCAGGCTGCATTCGGCGAACAACCAGCCGATCTCGCGCGGACCGAGATCCAGAATCAGCCGCCCATGCAGGGCGATGCCCACTTCGAAACTGCCCAGACCGAGCATCACCAGCAGTGTCAAAGCCTGCAGCCAGAGGAAGGGTGATTCCTTGACTTCCGGCGCAACAGAAAGTGAGCGGCTTCGGCTCCCCTCAGGGATTCGCCGATATGCGAGGAACCATAACAGGCCACTTAGCGCCGCCACGGTATAGAACGGCCCATTCTGGTAGCCGGCATGAGTCATCCAGCCGCTCATCGCCGGACCGAAAAGGAATCCAAGCGCACTGGCTGCATACAGCCATGCGAAGCTGCGCGCCCGTATGTCCGGGACCTGCTCATCGCCAATCCAGGCGAACATGACCGGCACGATGGCTGCGGCGAACAATCCCGCGAGCCCTCGCATGGTGTAGGCCAGCGCCAGATTTGATGAAACCGAGAACACCAGTATGGCCACGCTGAAGCCGGCGAATCCGAGCAGGATTACGGCGCGGCGGCCGATACGATCAGATACACGTCCCCAGAACGGCGCAAACAGGAACAGCGAGAACATGTACGCGGCGGTCAGTAGGCCGGTATGCCAAGCAATCGATTCGTTTTCTCCGGCGCCCAGAACACGCGCCAAGAAGAATGGCAGTACGGGCAGCACAATGCCGAAGCCCATGGCCACCACGAACACTGAAGCGAGCGGCAGAGCGAGTCCGCTCGGGGCGACAAGGCCGGCGCCTGAAGACATGCTCATACGGCCCTCATGGGCGCGATCCTGCTCAGTTGCCGTTCGACTCCGCGCGGCCAAGCCTCGCGTTCCTGAACACGGCAATTCCCGCCACCGCGGATAGCAGCGAACCGATCACGACACTCAGCCGCGCACTGCGAAATGCCTCCGGGGCAGAGAATGCGAGGCCGGCGATGAACAGACTCATGGTGAAGCCAATTCCAGCCAGCAGCGCCACGCCATGCATCTGCCGCCAGTTGGCCCCCTCCGGCAGCTTCGCGGCGCCGGATCGCACGGCGAGCCACACGGCGCCCAATATGCCGAGTTGCTTGCCAACGAGGAGACCCAGCACGATGCCCAGCGAAGTTGGTGAGAACAGCGCGGCCAGGGTGGATGCCGAGAACGCGATACCCGAATTGAAAAACGCGAACACAGGCACCACGCCGAACTCGACCCAGGGGCGCAGGTGCTGTTCGATTTCCAGCGATGGCGAAAGGGACTGGCCCTGTTGCGCCTGCGACGAATTCAAGGGGATCGCCAAGCCGATAGCCACTCCGGCCAGGGTCGCGTGGATGCCGGATTTCAATACGGCGACCCAGAGGAACGCACCGACGACCACATAGGCCGCGGTGCGGGTGACATTGAAAAAATTGAGGCCGATGAGGGCGGCTATCCCGAAAGCCGCCATCACCAGCGACGGCGTGGCCAGTCGCTCCGTGTAGAACAGGGCGATGATCAGGATCGCCCCCAGGTCGTCGAAGATCGCCAGTGCGGTGAGAAACACCTTGAGTGAGGCCGGCGCTCGAGTACCCAGGAATGCGAGCACTGTCAGGGCCAGCACCGTGTCGGTGGCGGTAGGGATCGCCCAGCCGCGCATGGCTGCCGGGTCGCCGGCGTTGAACGCGGCATAGACCAGCGCCGGCGCCGCCATGCCGCCCATGGCCGCGAAGGCAGGCGCCGCGATCGCCCTGGGGCTGGACAAGCGGCCCTGCGTTATTTCGCGTTTGAGTTCCAGGGCGATGAGCAGAAAAAAGAACACCATCAGGCCGTCGTTGATCCAGAGGATGAGCGGTTTGTCGATGGCCAGGGTTCCCACCCTCACCATGACCGGGAGGTGGTGCACCAGTTGATAGGCATCGCGCAGGGGTGAGTTGGCCAGGACGAGCGCAAGCAGCATGGCGGCCAGGGTGAGCAGGCCGGCCATCACATGCGGACGAGATGGCAATGTCACACGCACGATCGGTTCCCACGATGCCGGTTTTCCTGTCCGCACCTACGCTAACGCGAGTGTTGCCCGTCAGTGCCGCGTCCGGCGAAGGCGTTGTAGATCGGCACCCAGACCAGGGCGAAATACCAGCCATAGCCGTAACTCTCCACCAGTCCCAGGAAATAGCTCTGCCAGCTGATCCACTCGAAACCGGGCAGCAGCTTCTGCCAGGATTCGTACATGGCATGGGCGGGGAACAACAGATCGAAAGCCACGCACAGGGTGAAGGTGATGGCCAGGAACAGGCTGGTGGCGTGCCCGACCGCGGTTAAAGAGATGCCTGATTTCATGCTGTCCCTCCTTTCTCGCCGCTCGTGGCCTGCAGGTACTTGTCCGGTTCGGCTTCGAACTTGTCCAGGCAATCGCGGCTGCAGAAGCGGTAGGGCTTGCCCTGGTGCCCCTTACTGTAGCCCTGGTCCGGTGAAACCGTCATGCCGCACACGGGGTCCTTTTGTTCCTCCTGCGCGATCCCGTCGTCGCCTTCGTGGCCGGCGTGGCTCCCATGTCCACCACCACAACCGTGGCTATGCCCGTGGCCCTTATGTCCTCCGCAGCCGACGCGCATCATGAAATAGAACAGGGCGCCGATAATCAGAAACCACAACAGTCCTTCCATATTTGCCTCCTTTCCCGCCGCGCCAACACGCGCGGCGCATCACCAAACCCGTGTGACCGGACGTGTCAGGCCTTTTTCGCCGTCATGCCGGCCAGGTGCGGGATAAACGCGGGCGTACGGCCGGCATACTCCCGCCAGGCCGCGCCGAAATCCTGCTGTGCCATGCGGTCCTCCCCGCGGGCCAGCCGCACGTACATGAACAGCAGGACAGGGAACATCAGCAGGGTGAGCAGGGTCGGCCACTGCACCAGGAAACCCAGCATGACCAGGATGAAAGCCACGTACTGGGGGTGGCGGATGTGGGCATAGGGGCCGGTGGTGGCCAGTTGATGGCCGCGCTGCGCCGCGTAGAGCGGCCCCCAGGCCTTGGCGAGCAGGATGAAGCCCGCGCCGATCAGGAGCATGCTGAGCACGTGGAAGGGGCCGAAGTGCGGATTGGCGCGCCAGCCGAATAGCATCTCCAGCAGGTGCCCCGCGTCGTGCGAGAGCCAGTCCACTTCGGGATAACGGCTCTGCAGCCAGCCGGAGAGGAAATAGATGGTGAGGGGATAGCCGTACATCTCCGTGAACAGGGCCACCAGGAATGCCGAAAAGGCGCCGAACGACCGCCAGTCGCGCGTGGTGCGCGGTTTGAAGAAACTGAAGGCGAACAGGATGAAGACCGCCGCGTTGACGATCACCAGCGACCACAGGCCGTAGTCGGGGGAGGCGTTCATCTCGTGCCGCCCGCATCGGGATCTTTCCCGCCATGGCCACTGTGCCCGCCATGGAAGAGGTGCAGCAACGGGCAGGCCGCCAGCAGCAAGAAAGGCAGAAAGCCGAGCAAGTGCGCGCGGTGCTCGGTGAACAGGAAAAAGCCGGCGATCACCAAGAACCCCGCCAGTACCCAGCCGCTGCGTGAAAAGCTTTTCTTCGGTTGCGGGTTCATGATGGCGTGTCCCATGGCCTGACGGCAGCCTTACTCGATGAGACTGTCCCGCACGCGTTGCAGGCGCGAACGGACTTCCTGGCCCAAGGCGTGGATTTCCGGCCTGTCGACGAGTTGGAGCACCGCCGCCGGGTCCATGAAGGCGACGGTGGTACCGTCGTCCCCCTCGCGCACCACCACGTTGCAGGGCAGGAGCAGCCCGATGTCCGGCTCGGCGCTGATGGCCTGGTGCGCTAGCGGGGGATTGCAGGCGCCCAGGATGCGGTAAGGCCGGCCATCGACGCCCAGCTTGGCCTTCATGGTGGCCTGTACGTCGATGTCGGTGAGGACGCCGAAGCCTTCTGTCTTGAGTGCCTCCGTCACTCGCCCAACAGTGGCACCGAAGGGCGTGTGCAAGGTGATCGAAAATCCGTACATCGTGTGCTCCTGTTGTGGGTTACTTGCCGTGCATGGCGTGGCCGCGTGGCGGACGGCATTCCAGGCTGTCCGCCTCGCATTGCTCGAGGTAATGGACGAAGGCACGCCGCAGTCTTTCCGGCCAGCCTTCGCCCAGGGCAAGGCCGGTTTCGCCCAGACGAGCCCCAATCTGCTGTTCCGTTGCCTGCAGGAGGTCATAGACGATTTCCAGCCGCTCACCGCTTACGCTTGCCGACTCCACCCCCATCATTTCCATCAGCGATGCCACAAGCCTGTCGGCCTGCTCGGCTGACAAGGGCACGCCAAGCAGGAGTGAGCGCCGCTTGAGCACCACGCGCCCCTCCTGCTTGGGCGCGGCTTGCCCGGGATGGCCGATGTAGAGATGCGGATTGGCCACGAACCGCTCCTGGCACTGCGTTGAGCAGAAGGCGTAATGGATGCCCTGGTAGACCGTATCCAGTTGCCTGGCGTCCACCTCCATGCCGCATACGGGGTCCTTGACCAGGGAACTCATCGCTCAGCCTCCCAAGTCGGCGCGGCGCTTCAGGTATTCCTCGCGATCAACCTCGCCACGGGCATAGCGCTCCTCGAGGATTTCCAGGGCGCTCCTGCTGCGGCCTTCTCCCTTGTCGCCAAGGAAATAGCGGATCACCAGGAAAAGGAGGATGAGCGGCACGACCCAGACCAGGATCATGCCGAGTCCGCCACCCCATCCCATGCCGTAATGGTCGAATCCGTACATGTCATGTCCTCCAATCTGAAAGTCTTGCCGCCTGGGAGTGGGTTACTTGGCCGGCATGCCCATGCCGCCCTGCATGCCAGGCCCCATTCCACCTTGCATGCCCATGCCCTTCTGCATCATGTCCAGGCGCTGCTCCATCATCTGCATGCGCCGGGCCATCATGTCATCCTGCCCGGCCATGCCCATGCCGCCTTGCATGCCTGGGCCCGAGCGCTGCTGCATCATCATCTGCATCATGTCCATGCGCTTTTCCATCATCTCCATGCGCTTGCCCATCATGTCGTCCATTCCGGCCATGCCACCCCCCTGCATGCCCTGGCCCATCATGCCCATACCGCCTTGGCCACCCATCATTCCCATGCCACCCTTGCCGCCCATCATGCCCATTCCCATTCCCATGCCGCCGCCCTTGGCATCCGCCATGGGACAGGGGCGGTCTTTCATCAAGGCCTCCATGTCCTTCATCTGTTCTTCCATCATGGCCATGCGCTTGCTGGGGTCACGCATCTGGCGCATGTCCATCATGCGCTTGCGCATCATCTGCATGCGGTCTGTGGCCTCCGGCGTGGCGGCCTGAGTGGCCGTCTGGGCCTGGTCGGGATGGTGGCCGCTGTGTTCATCCTTGGCCGCGTCGGCGGCCATGGACAGGGCAGGCATGGAGAGGGCGCCGGCCATGGCCAGCATCAGGGTGGTGCGTTGCATCGATTTCATGGTGAGCTCCTTGCGTGGGAAAAGTGATTTCATTTGACGGTTTCGATCCGGGTCACGGTCAACATGCCGTTCATGCGGTCAGCGCGGAAATGGACGTTATCGCCTGGCTTGACCTGATCCAGCATGGCGGGGTCCTTCACGCGGAAGATCATGGTCATGGGGGGCATGTCCAGGTTCGCCAGTTGGCCGTGCTTGATGGTGAGCTTGCCCTGGGCCTTGTCCACCTTCTTCACGGTGCCTTCGGACATCATGTCGCCCATGGCGGCATGAGCGGAGCCGCTGCCATGGCTCATGTGGTTCATGTCGGCCAGGGCGGGCAGCCCGAGGGGGAGGGTCATGACCAGGATTAAGGTGGAGAGCGAACGTTTCATGGTGTTCCTTTCAGTGAGGGAAGTTAGGGAATTTCAATAGCGGGCGTAGGTCCGGGTGCCGCCTTGCTTGTCCACCAGCAGGACGTCGTAGCGGTCCTTGTGGCCACCCATCTCCATGCCGGGCGAGCCGGTGGGCATGGCCGGCACGACCAGGCCGCGGGCATGCGGTTTTTCTTTCAGCAGGCGCTTGATCTCCCGAGCCGGTACATGGCCCTCCACCACGTAGCCCGCCACCTCGGCGGTGTGGCAGGAGCCGTGGCCGGGGGGGACACCCAGGCGGTACTTGTGGCTCACCACGTCGTCGGTGTTGTGAGCCCGTACTTGGACGCCGTTGGCCTCCAGATGGTCTATCCACTTGCTGCAGCAACCGCACGACGGGCTCTTGTAGACATCGACCACGGGCAGGGATTGGGCCGCCCAGACGGAAGTAGAAAGACCTGCCAGGAACAGCAGCGGGAGCATTTTGGTCTTCACGCAAAACTCCTTTGTTGAAAGTGGTTCCAGTATGGAAGGGGTCGGGCTACGCCAGCCTGACGGGGGGATGACAAATCCGTCATGTTGGTTTGGCGTCAGTGAACGTGATCGCCATGGTCATGGTCGTGGCCTTTGTCGGCCGGCTCCGGCTCGGCATGCGGCGCACCGGCGTGGGAATGACCGTCGCTGGCCTCGACCAGGGACTGGTATTGCTCTGGGGAAAGGCCGGGCAGTTTTTTCAGGAAGGCCACCAGATCCCAGATGGCCGCGTCCTCCATGCCACCCTTGGACCAGGCTGGCATGCCGGAGGCCTTGATGCCATGCTTGATGATCCAGAACTGGCGAGCCGCCCCTTGCGAGCCTTCCGTCGCATTGGCACGGGTAAGGTCAGGCGGGATGGGGTAAAGACCCCGGCGGATTTCAGAGTTCTCCTCGCCGGGGACTAGGTGGCAGTCCGCGCACATGGCGGCGTAGTTGCCCGCCCCCTGGCGTTGCCGCTCGGCAGCGTCCAGGTCCATGGGCGGCGTGATGTCCGTGCTCCTCCTGGCGATGGCGCGTTCCCGGGCAGTCTCCAGCAAGCGGTACACGATCGGGCCATGCGGCGTATCAGCGGATACGTCCGCCAGGCCCGAGTACACCACTGCGCCACCCGTCAGGCCGAGGACGCCCAGGGTGGCCACGGCGCCGATCCAGGCTTGGTTGAGGTTCGACATGGCGGTCACCTCAATGGTTGTGGCCGGTGGGTTTCACCGCCTTCAGGGTTTGATCATCCGCAGTGGGGCCTTCACGGCGTTCCGTTGCCAGGGGCTCGCCGGTCCATTCGTAAGCCACCGTGCCCTCGGGGTGCTTGTACCAGCCCGGGTCGGAGTAGTCGCCCGGCTTCTGGTCCTCGCGCACCTTCACCACGGTGAACATGCCGCCCATCTCGATGGGGCCGTACTGGCCCCAGCCGGTCATCATGGGCAGGGTGTTGTCGGGCAGGGGCATCTCCATCTCGCCCATCTCCGCCATACCAGCGGACCCCATTTCCATATAGTCTGGCACCAGCTTGCTGATGGTCTTCGTCACCTCTCGCTGGTCCACGCCGATCATGGTGGGCACGTCGTGCCCCATGGCGTTCATGGTGTGATGGGACTTGTGGCAGTGGAAGGCCCAGTCGCCGGCCAGCTTGGCGTCGAACTCGATGGCGCGCATCTGGCCCACGGCCACGTCGGTGGTCACTTCGGGCCAGCGGGCCGTCTCACGTACCCAGCCACCATCGGTACAGGTCACCTCGAAGTCCACGCCATGGACGTGCAGGGGATGGTTGGTCATGGTGAGATTGCCTGACCGCACTCGCACCCGGTCCCCCTGGCGCACCACCAGAGGGTCGATGCCCGGGAAAACCCTGCTGTTCCAGCACCACAGGTTGAAGTCCAGCATAGTGTTGATCTTGGGTGTGGCAGCTCCGGGCTCGATGTCGAAGGCGTTGAGCAGGAACACGAAATCCCGGTCCACCCGCATGAACTCAGGGTCCTTGGGGTGCACCACCAGGAAGCCCATCATGCCCATGGCCATCTGCACCATCTCGTCGGCGTGGGGGTGGTACATGAAGGTGCCCGATTTCTTCATCTCGAATTCGTAGACGAAGGTCTTGCCCGGCTTGATCTGGGGCTGGTTCAGGCCGCCGACGCCGTCCATGCCGTTGGGCAGGAGGATGCCGTGCCAGTGGATGGTGGTGTGCTCGGGCAGCTTGTTGGTGACGAAGATGCGGATGCGGTCGCCTTCCACGCACTCGATGGTGGGGCCGGGGCTGGAGCCGTTGTAGCCCCACAGGTGGGCCTTCATGCCCGGGGCCAGTTCCCTCACCACGGGCTCGGCCACGAGGTGGAATTCCTTGACCCCGTCCTTCATGCGCCAGGGCAGGGTCCAGCCGTTCAGGGTCACCACCGGGTTGTAGGGGCGGCCAGTGGCGGGATGCAGGGGCGGCTGGGTGGCCGGGTCGGTGAAGATGGGGGCCTCGGGCAGGCTCGCGGCCCCGGCCCGGGATACAAGACCCGCGCCCAATAAAGCGGCACCGGAATTTCTCAGAAATGCTCGGCGATCCATTCGTTGTTCTCCTTGTCGATTCAGTGTCCGCCGCCGGCATCGGCGGTCATGGCGGCACCACCGGACAGGCTGACGCTACCCGCGCCGCTGCCAGTCATGGCCATTTGAAGGTTGCTCTCGGCTAGCCAGAAGTCCCGCTTTGCCTGGATGGCAGCGTTGACGTTGGCTACCTGGCGTCGGCTGTCGGCAAGCAAGTCCCAGACGCCGATGAGCATGCCGTTGTAGCGCAGCAGGTTCTCCTCGGAGATGCGCCTGGCCAACGGCACGATTTCGTCCTGGTAATGGCGGGCCAGGTCATGGGCCGTGCGGTAGGCGCCATAGGCATCGCGCACCTCCGACTCGGCGTTGACGGCCATCTCGGCCACCCGGTGCATGGCCTGGGTGTATAGGGCCTCGGCCTTGGCGGTGCGGGCCTGGCCCCAGTCAAAGATGGGCAGCGAGACCTCGATCTCGTAGCCGCGCAGGTGGGGGCTGCCTTTGCTGTTGTTGTTCAGGTAACTCGCCTCCAGCACGTTGACGAAGCGCGTGGACCGGGTCAGGCCCAGGCTTTTCGCCAGGCCCGTGATCTCTGTCTTGGCCATGCGCAAGTCCAGGCGGCTGTCCATGGCCTGCTGGACCAGGTCTTTTTCAGCCAACGGCTCGGCGGGCAGGTCGGGCAGCCGGTCAGGCAGGTTGAAATGCCGCGCCTGGCCGGACAGGCCCAGCACCCGGGTCAGGCGTTCGCGTGCTGATGTTGCGTTCTGACGGGCCCGGGCCAGCTCGGCCGTGGCCTCGGCATACATCAGCTGTTCTTTCTGCTGGCGCAGGCGGCTGAAGTTGCCCACGTCGGCCATGCGCCGTGCCAGTTCCGAGCCAGCCTGGGTGGCGGACAGGACCTGTTCCTGGTACTTGGCACTTTCCTGGGCCGCCACCGCGTCGAAAAAGGCCTGTCGGGTCGTTTGCGCCAGATCGAGGGTTGCGTTGGCGACGCGCAATTGGGTGACTTCGAATCGGCGACGCTCGATATCACTGCGGGTGGACAAGGTCATCAGGCCCAGTAGATCGAACAGAAACTTACGTCCGTAGTCCACATCCCCGCCGCCTGACGTGCGTTCGAAGCTGAATACGGGATTGCGTAGCCGACCGGCCTGCACCAGGTCTGCTTCGGCAATGCCAAGACTCGCCATGTCCGCTTGCAGGCCGCGGTTGTTGAGCACGGCGATCTTGACCGCGGATTCAGCGGTGAGCGACTCGGCCAACAGGCGTTTCACCTCTTCCGCGACATGGGAGGAGTCCTGTTCGGTGCGGATCGGCTGGGCCGTCACCGCCATGCGTTCCTGGGTGATCGAGGTGACCTTGTCCAGGCCACCATCCGGGCTGAAGGAGGCGCAACCGCCCAGCACGCCCAGGCTCAGCAGCAAGGTGGGCAGTTTGGCCCTGCGCATCAGGGAAGCTCCGGCGATTGGGTACAAAGGATTCATGGCTGGCCTCCCTTGTGATGGTGGTGGCCACCCGTCTCCATCGATCCGGATTGGGGCGCTGAACTGTCTGCCCCTTTCCCGCCAACGGCACTGGCGGGCGCGACCATCATGTGGCCCATGTGGCCGTGCATAGGCCCCATAGCCTCGTTGGCCATGCGCCAGTCGGCTATGGGTGCCTCGCGGTAGGGGGTGTAATCGGCGGTGCTGGAACGGTATCCATCCTCGGGCGGTGAGGCCGCAGCCGCTGGCATGGCCACCGTCAGGATGAGGATGGCAAACATTGTTTTCATGGGGGCTTCCTCCTTGCAGGTCACGATGTTGTGAACGTGAGGCCATCCTGAATGTGTGACGCCAACGCGAACATGACGCGCGGATTACAAACCTGTCATGTCCATCAATGGGGCCACGGGCTGTGGCAGGATGTAGCCATCTGAAAGTCATCTGCCACATGAAAATCCTGATCGTTGAAGACGAACCCAAGACGGGCGACTACTTGAAACAGGGGCTCACCGAGGCCGGTTTCGTAGTTGATTTGGCACGGGACGGTTGGGATGGGCTGGAGTTGGCCCGAGCCGGCCAATACGATGTGGCCGTCCTGGACGTGATGCTGCCCGGGCTGGACGGCTGGCAGGTATTGGACGGCATACGTCGGGCCGGCCTGGAGACACCAGTGCTGTTCCTGACGGCACGGGATCAGGTCGAGGACCGGGTCAAGGGCCTCGAACTGGGTGCCGACGACTATCTGGTGAAGCCCTTCGCCTTTGCCGAACTACTCGCCCGGGTGAGGAGCCTGAGTCGGCGCGGGCGTGCCGGCCTGGAGCCGACGCTGCTCAAGGTGGCTGACCTGGAACTGGACCTGCTGCGCCGGCGTGCCAGCCGGGGCGGGCGGCGCATCGACCTCACCGCCAAGGAGTTCGCGCTGCTGGAACTGTTCATGCGCAGGCAGGGAGAAGTGCTGCCCCGATCCCTCATCGCCTCCCAAGTATGGGACATGAACTTCGACTCCGACACCAACGTCATCGACGTGGCGGTGCGCCGCCTGCGGGTGAAGATCGACGAGGGGCACGAACTCAAGCTCATCCACACCGTGCGCGGCATGGGCTACGTATTGGATGACAGTGAGCGTTGATTACGAATTCGAACATCGACAAGGAGCCCCCCTCTTATGACGACTACAACGGATGAGGTAAACGCATTGTGCTTCGGCTGCGTGTACTACCCGCCCAATCTACCCCACCACGCCTATGCTCAGGCCGACTGGGACATGCTCCAGGCCAAGTCATGTTCTTTTGAACTTGAACCAGCCAGCCCGCATTGTTTGGCCAATCGAAAAACGAGTTGCTCCCTCGTGGATCTGACGCCTAAGACCACCTCGCCATGAAGTCCCTATCGCTGACAGCTCGTATCAGCCTCTTGTTTGCCATTGCGGCAAGTGCGGTCCTGCTGGCAACGGGTTTATTTCTGTCACGCGCCGTCGAAATGCATTTTATCGAATCCGACCGGCATGAACTGGATGGCAAGCTGGAGCTGATTCGCCACCTGATCGAACGCGCTGACAGTCAAGAGGCCATGGCGCAGTTGCCGAAACAGCTGGATGATGCGCTGGTCGGACATCATGGCCTGTTCGTTGCGGTGACGGACGCCGATGGGGCCGTCTGGTTTGCCACGCCAGGCGCACCCTTCCCGGCCACCTTGTTGAATGCCAGCACCTGCTCCACCCAGCAGGCTGAGTGCTTGGCTGGTGGGCTCCGACAATGGCGTCTGGGGGAACATAACTACCGGGGCAAGGTCGTGCCTGTCGTCGCAGGCACCTCCGAAACCCAGTACGTCGCGGTGGCCCAGGATATCGGACATCACGAACTGTTCATGGCACGTTTCCACCTTACCCTGGGGCTGGCCATGACCCTGGCCGCCCTGGCGACCGCAGGGCTGGGGTGGTATGCCACCCATCGTGGTCTGGCTTCACTACGACGCTTCAGTGACCTTGCGACAGAGATATCGGCAGAACAACTCATGACCCGTTTGCCGGAGGAAGGCAGTCCTTCCGAGTTGAGAAAACTGGCGCAGTCGTTCAATGCCATGCTGGCCCGACTGGACGATTCCTTCCGGCGCTTGTCGGAGTTCTCGTCAGACATTGCCCATGAACTGCGGACGCCCATTTCCAACCTGATGACCCAGACACAAGTAGCCCTGAGCCGCGCCCGCGGCGTCGATGAATATCGTGGCGTGTTGCAATCCAACGTCGAAGAATATGAGCGCTTGGCCAGGATGACGGACGAAATGCTGTTCCTCGCCAAGGCCGACAACCGGCTCATCGTGCCGAACCGGGAGACGGTCGACCTTACGCGAGAGGCCCAGGACTTGATCGAGTTCCACGGCATCGTTGCCGAGGAGCATGGCATCCAGATACTTCTTGAAGGCGAGGCAAGCGTACCCGGGGATCGCCTGATGCTGCGCCGGGGCCTGTCCAACCTGCTGGCCAACGCCATCCGCCACACCTCAACTGGCGGCAGCGTGACGATTCGACTCACCTTAGAGTCGGATCACGCGGTCATCGCCGTGGAGAACCCCGGAACGATCTCCCCGGAGAAGCTTCCTCACCTGTTCGATCGTTTCTATACGGGCGACCCCGCGCGCAGTTCTGGAGGCACGGGTCTCGGGCTCGCCATTGTCCGTTCAATAGTTGACGTTCACGGAGGCAGAATCTCAGCTTCCACCACGGCGGGCCGAACGGTTTTCGAGATGTGGCTACCGATGAAGGTGATTTGAGAACATAGCCAATAATCTGCCCGATGGGGCCGGTGGCAAAACGTCTCGAGCTCGGCCATTACAGACAGATAACACGATTGAATCTTGCATTTGCACCTGCTACATTCTAAACATCGTTAGATTGTTAGACATATGAACAAGCGCCAACTCAAGGACCTGCTCTACGAACAGGTCGCCCGCATCGGCAAGGCCACTTCCAGTCCCAAGCGGCTGGAACTTCTGGAGATACTCGCTCAAGGTGAGAAGACCGTCGAAGTCCTGGCCGCAGAGGCCAACATCGACATCAAACTTGCCAGCGCCCACCTGCGGGTCTTAAAGGAGGCGCGCCTGGTCGAGACTCGGCGCGAGGGTCGCTTCATCGCCTATCGCTTGACTGGCAGCGATGTCAGCGACCTCTGGGTCAATCTGCGTACCGTCGCCGAGGAACACCTGGTGGAACTGAAGGTGGCCATGGACCAGATCTTCTCGACTCCGGAGAAACTGGACGCCGAGACCCGGCGCGGCCTGCTGGAAAAAGCCCGGCGTGGTGATGTGGTGGTGCTGGACGTGCGTCCCTCAGATGAATACGCCAATGGGCACCTGCCTTACGCCCGCTCCATGCCGCTGGAGGAAATCAAGAGACGCCTGGCCGAGTTGCCTGCGGACAAGGAGATCGTCGCCTACTGCCGTGGCCCCTTCTGCATGCTGTCCGCCGAGGCGGTGCAACTGCTGCGGGAGCATGGCTACGACGCCCACAAGATCACCGACGGTTTGCCGGAGTGGCTGGCGGCAGGACTCCCCATCGAATCCGGAGAAACCTGATGGCCAGGTATCTCTTCATCCTCAACGATGCGCCCTATGGCAACGAACGCCCCTACAACGCCTTGCGCCTGGCCGGGACGCTGGCCAAGCAGGAAGGAGAGCAGGTGCGGCTCTTTCTCATGGGGGACGCCGCCCTCTGCGCCAAGCGGGGACAGCAGGTGCCCCAAGGGTTCTACAACATCAATCTGATGTTGGGCCGGGTCGTCCGCCACGGAGAGGTGGCGGTGTGCGGCACCTGCATGGATGCCCGCGGCATGACAGATGCGGAACTGCTGGAGGGCGCGCGGCGCTCCACTCTGGAAGAGCTTGTCCATTGGACCCAGCAGTCCGACAAGGTTCTGGTTTTCTGAATCACACCCAACGAGGAGACAACGATGTTTTTCCGCCAACTTCTGGCCAAGGAGGCCACGCTTTCCTACCTGTTCGGCTGCGCTTCCTGCCATGTGGCCGTAGTCGTTGATCCGGTTCTGGGCGACGAGGATTGGTTCCTGGCCGAGGCGGCCAAGCAGGACGTGAAGATCACCCACGTCATCGACACCCATGTTCATGCCGACCACTATTCCGGGGGCCGAGCCTTGGCCGAAAAGGCGGGCGCGAAGTATTGTCTGCACGAATCCAATGCGGGACGGGTGAAGTATCCCTTCGAGCCCCTCAAGGACAACCAGCGCATCGACGTCGGCAACGTCTACATCGACGTCCTGCATACCCCCGGCCACACGCCGGATTCCATCTGCGTGCTGGTGACGGATAAGCGTCGTGCCGAGGCACCCTGGTTCGTGCTCACCGGGGACACCCTGTTCATCGGTGCCGTGGGACGGCCCGACCTGGCCGGCAAGGAGACGGTGATGGCCGTGCAGATCCACGAATCGATCCACCAGCGCCTCCTATCTCTGGCGCCCGAGGTCGAAATCTATCCCGGCCATACTTCCGGCAGCGTTTGTGGTGCTGGCATGTCCGGCAAGCCCGGCTCCACCCTGGGCTTTGAAAAACGCTGGAATCCCATCCTGGCGCTAGAGAAGGATGACTTCGTCGCCTCCCTGACCAAGGAAATCCCGCCCCGGCCAGCCGAAATGGATCGCATGGTGGCCTTCAACCTGGGCGCTTGAGATGACCGTTGCCCAGGAAGTGGCGGACTACCGCTACGGCATCCGTCACAACATCGCCCAGTTCGGCCATCAGTTGATTCAGGTCTTCCTGGTGGGGCTCACCATCGGCATGACCCGCACGGTGGTGCCGGCCTTGGCTGAATCCGAGTTCGGCGTCGCCAAGGGTTCCTTCATGATGTTGATGGCCTTCGTGGTGGCCTTCGGCTTCGTCAAAGGCACTCTCAACTTCGTTGCAGGTCGATTGTCCGAGCGTATTGGCCGTAAGCAAGTGCTGTTCTGGGGCTGGGTCGCAGCGGTGCCAATCCCCTTCATCATCCTCTACGCCCCGTCCTGGGACTGGATCGTGTTCGCCACCGTGCTGCTCGGTATCAACCAGGGATTCACCTGGTCCATGACCCAGACCGCCAAGCTGGACCTCACCCGGCCTGAACAGCGGGGCCTGACCATCGGTCTGAACGAGTTCTCGGGCTACTTCGGCGTGGCGGTGGCCGGCATCGTCACAGGCTACATGGCTGCCGGCCTTGGGCCACGCTTGGGACTGTTCGTGTTCGGTCTGGCAGCGATACTTGTCGCAGGACTGCTGACCCTGCTCTGGGTGAAGGACACCCTGCCTTGGGCCCACGCCGAGGGCAAGAAACACGCCGCCGGCCAGGTCACCGGGCCAAAGCCCCGTTATCCCACCAACATCGACGACCAGCCCACGACCTGGGAGGTGTTCACGCTGATGAGCTGGCGGGATCGGCGCATGTTCGCCCTCAGCCAGGCTGGCCTCGTGGAGAAGTTTGTCGACGCTCTGGTCTGGGTCTTTTATCCCGTGTTGCTCTATGAGCGCGGTCTGTCTCTGGCTGGCATCGGCTGGGTGGTGGGGGTGTACGGTTTCGTCTGGGGCATGTCCCAGTTCTTCACCGGACACCTTTCGGACAAGATCGGTCGCCAGAAGCCCATCATCTGGGGTATGTGGCTGTGCGGTGCTGGCGTGGCCCTCACCCTGCTGGGCGAGGGCGAAATCTGGTGGTCCTTCGCCGCCGCCGTCACTGGCTTCGGCATGGCCCTGCTGTACCCCAACCTGTCGGCAGCCGTCGCCGACATCGCTCATCCCAACTGGCGGGGCAGTGCCATCGGCATCTACCGCTTCTGGCGCGACCTTGGCTATGGCATCGGCGCCCTATTGCTGGGGGCAGTAGCCAGCCTAGTCGGCAACATCGAGGCCGGATTCTGGTTCACGGCTGCGGCCATGCTCGTATCCGGCGTCATCGTCTGGTGGGTGGGCGAAGAGACCCACCCACGTCTTAACCCTGCCCGGCATTAACCCGCAAACCATGGAGAACTTCATGTCCAAGACCCTGCTTGCCCTCGTTGCCAGCATCGCCCTACTGGCACTGCCCGTCCATGCCGCAGACAAGGCCGCCGCAGCCGAAACCATCGAGGAGTACATGGACTTCACTGAGTACGGCAGCAGTCTGATCTGGCCAGAGCAAATCCCAGAGGAGGACTGGAAACGTATCTTGGTCATCGACGCCCGTGATGCTGTGCAGTTCGCCAAGGACCATATCCCGGGCGCGCGAAACATTGACTGGCGTCGGATTCCGGCTAAACGTTACGATATCCCCAAGGACGGACTGGTGGTGATCTACTGCAACTCCGGCTCCCTCTCCGCCCAGGCTGTGTTCGCGCTCCGTCTGCTCGGGTGGGATAACGTCAAGGTGCTGCAGGATGGCTTCGAAGGCTGGAAGGCTAAAGGTGGCTTCGAGGCAAACAAACGGGCAAGTCATCCTGCAGGGCACTAGGGCGTGAGTGTGAGTACGCGCAAGGGTACCCGGACCTCCATGTTCCTCTCAGGCCAACGCTAGCAATCAGGCGATGCACTTAGGGGCAAGTTGGAACCTGCTGCGATCCCTCGTCATCCAGGAAAATCGGTCATTCGAGAGGCCGGACTGCATCTGAGGCCTGCCTGACACCGTAGGCGCGCTGTTCGGCCAAATCAGGCATCAAATCGGATGACAGGCGCAAGCCTCCCCATGCGCCGCAGCAACCAGTTCATGCAGAATCCCACACTCGCTGGCCCTGTGATTCTCCCCGCACTGAGCCCGCAGTGAGATAAGTTGTCTCTCCAGCGCGTGCAAGCTGGTGAGCCGAGCCTGTACTCGTGCCAATTGCTCGTCGATCAACCGGTTGATGTCGCCACATTGCTCCTCTGGATGGGCGACGAAATCCAGCAATCGCCGGATAGACTCCAGCGGCATGTCCAATGCCCGGCAATGACGGATGAAGGCCAGCCGTTCCAGATGCTGCTGCTGGTAGGCCCGGTAGCCGTTGGCCTCGCGTCCGGGCTCCGGTAGCAGCCCGGCCTTCTCGTAATAGCGGATGGTCTCGATTTCTACACCTGTGGCTTGCGCCAGCTCGCCTATGCGCATGGGTGACTCCCATCATCAACGGCATGACTTTACCCTCTTGACCCTGGAGTGGCTCCAAGGTTTCCAATGTGGCCATCCCCTCACTGCAAGATGTGGCCATGCCAGGTTGCTCGTGTTCTGGAAGCTGTGACGCTTCAACTACCGCCATTTCGCCGCGATATCGCCGGGCACTGTGGATAGCGCTTGTCCTCAATGCTGTGATGTTCGTGGTGGAGATCGGCGGCGGCCTGAAATCCGGCTCGGTTTCGCTGTTGGCCGACGCGGTCGATTTCGCGGGGGACGCCGCCAACTACGGTCTCTCCCTGGCGGTGCTGTCCATGGGCCTGGCCTGGCGTGCACGGGCGGCCTGGATCAAAGGCGTCACCATGGGCGCCTATGGCGTTCTGGTGCTGGCCAAGACCGTCTGGGCTGCCGCGCTGGGCATCCCACCCGAGCCGCTGACCATGGGTTTGGTGGCCCTGCTGGCCCTGGCGGTGAACGTCGGCGTGGCGATCATGCTGTATGCCTGGCGCAACGGGGACGCCAACATGCGCTCCGTCTGGCTATGCAGCCGCAATGACGCCATCGGCAACGTAGCGGTGGCGCTGGCCGCCCTGGGTGTGTTCGGCACCGGCACGGCCTGGCCCGACCTGCTGGTAGCCGGCGTGATGGCGACACTGGCGCTGACCGCCTCGGTCTCGGTTGTACGCCACGCGCGCGCTGAGTTAGCATCCCCGGCATGCGCAAGCTCGTAGCCATCCTTTTTATGCTCCTCCTGCCGTTGCAGTGGTCCACTGCGGCAGTGGCGGCTTATTGCCAGCATGAACAGGATGGCAAGGCCCAGCAGCACTTCGGTCACCACGCGCATGAGCATCAGGCCAGCGCTGCCCAAGCCGATAGCGATCCCGGCAACAGCGATTTCGATGCCGACTGCCCGAGTTGCCACGCGCATTTCACGCAGGCCGTCATCGACGCAAACCCGCCCCTGCTACCGGCGTCGCAAGGCCGCGATGCCATGACCTATCGGGTCTTCCTGCCCACCCCGCCGCCAGGCTCCCTGTTCCGCCCCCCTCTAGCCGACCTCGCCTGAAACTCCGGCAGGTTGGCGCGTTCCTCGATCCCCTCGTTGTCGCGTGTGCCTCGCCGGGTTTGACGTAAGCATTTACGCGCATTCCGGCTGCCCTCCACTTGGGTGGCTGCAACAGGACGAGGCTTCAAATGAACATTGCGTGCTGCTTGGGAGGCCGTGTTTCCCTCTTGCTGATGGCATGGGGCATCCCGCTTGCCGCCCTGGTTTCCGCTGCCTGGGCAGTGGAAACCCCGCCATATCTCAACCAGGCCTTCGAGGCCGCCTGGGCACGCCAGCCGGAGGCGCGTGCCGCCGGGGCACGGCGCGATGCCGTCGGGGCACGCCGGCAAACCGCCGACAGTTGGCTGGCGGAGCCGCCCAGCCTGGAGGTTTCCTATAAGACGGACCAGCTCAATCGTGACCACGGTAGCCGGGAATTCGAAGCTGGGCTTGCCATGCCACTCTGGTTGCCGGGCGAGCGGGCTGGCCAACGCGCCCTGGCCGAAGTCGAAGGTGCCGCGCTGGAGGGTCAGTTGGAGGCTGCACGACTGCGCACGGCTGGCGAAGTGCGCGAGGCCTGGTGGTCCCTGGCCCTGGCGCGCATCGATCTGGAGGCCGCCGAAGGACGCAGGAAGAACGCCGAGCGGCTGGCAGCCGACGTGGCCCGGCGGGTCAAGGCGGGTGACCTGTCACGGGCCGATGGGCACCAGGCCGATGCCTCTGTGGCAGGGGCAATCGCCGAAGTCGCGCGAGCGCGCGGGCTGTTGGCCGAAGCTGCCAAACGGCTGCGCGCCCTCACGGGCGAAGTGGTGCGGGACGCTGTATCCACCACCGCCGAGCCCACGCCCGCCCACGTCGTTGCAGGAGATGCCCATCCGCTCCTGAAGGAATGGTCAGCCCAGGTTGAAACGGCCCGCGCCGCCCGGAAGCTGGCCGGCGTGCAAAGCCGTGCCAACCCGGAACTGCGGCTGGCGACCACGCGCGACCGGGCCAATGCCGGGGATGCCTGGTCCCAGACCCTCACCCTGGGTGTGCGCATTCCCTTCGGCTCAGACAGCCGGCAGCGGGCCCGCGTCGCCACGGCCGCCGCCGAGGAAACCGAGGCGGAGTCCCGGTTGGCCGTCGAACGGGAGCGCGTCGCCGCCGGGATCGACGCCGCCCGTCAACGTGAAGAGTCGGCCCGCGCCTGGCTGGCCGCCGCTGAACAGCGGGCGCGGCTGGCCAACGAGACACGGGGCTTCTTCGAGAAATCCTTCCGCCTGGGTGAAACCGACCTGCCCACCCGTATGCGCATCGAGGGTGAGGCGGCCGAGGCCGAGCGCGATGCCGCCCGTGCCCGCGTCGAACTGGCCGCCTCGGTGTCCGCCTTGCGCCAGGCCATGGGCCTGCTACCCGAATAACCAGGAGAACAATCCATGAAACCCACACACCTGCTGGCGGCCCTGGTCCTGACCGCGTCCATGGCGGCCTGGGCCGGAGAGGATCACGACCACGGCGACGCCCCTGCCGCTACGTCTGGCCCCGCCTTGCCGCGCTTCGCCGCTGCGTCCGATCTCTTCGAACTGGTTGGCGTGCTCGAAGGTACCCATTTGACCCTCTGGCTCGACCACGCTGCCGATAACAGCCCGGTCAAGGACGCCAAGCTCGAACTGACGCTGGGTGGTGTCAAAGTACCGGTGGAGGCCCATGGCGAAGGGGAATTCGAGGCCACCCTGGCCAAGTCCCTCGCACCGGGGGAAATACCGGTGGCCGCCACCATCAGGGCCGGCGAGGAGACCGACCACCTGGCTGGTGATCTCGACATCCACGAAGAAACCGGGACAACCGAGACTGACCATGTCCACGGCTGGCAGGAATATGCTCTCTGGGCCGCTATCGCCGGCACGGTCCTGGTCGGCCTGGCCTGGCTCATCCGCCGCCTGCGTAGCCGCCGTCCGGGAGGTGCCGCATGAAGCCCATTGCCATTCTGGCCATGCTCTGCCTGGCCCTGGTGTCTGGCGCCCATGCCGGCGAAGGCCACGACCACGGCGACGCCCCCGCCGCCATTAACAGCAACGGTCCCAAGCGCTTGCCGGACGGCGGCGTGTTCCTGCCCAAGCCGGCGCAACGGCAGATCGGCGTACGCACACTGCCGGTCGAGGAAGCTGTGTTGCCCCGCGCCTTCGAACTCTCCGGCAAGGTGGTCATGGATTCCAATACTGGCGGCCGAGTGCAGGCCCTCATCGCCGGCCGGCTGGAGCCCGGACCGCGCGGCTTTCCCAACATCGGACAACGGGTCAGGAAAGGCCAGGTGCTGGCCTGGGTGGTGCCTTCCGCCGGTATGATCGAGCGCTCCAACCAGGCCGCCCAGTTGGCGGAGTTGCGTGCCGCCAAGGGCTTGGCCGAAAAGCGTCTGGCCCGCTTGAAGGAACTGGCCGACACCGTCCCGCGCAAGGACATCGAGGCTGCCGAAAGCGAGATCGACAGCCTCACTGGTCGCATCGCTGCCCTGGGCGCGGGACTTTCCAACCGAGACGCCCTGGTGGCTCCCGTGTCAGGGGTCATCGCCATGAGCAACGCCGTGGCCGGCCAGGTAGTCGAGGCGCGCGAGGTGGTGTTCGAGGTGGTCGATCCCAACCGCCTGCGCATCGAGGCGCTGGCCTACGACACCAGCCAGGCCCAGGACGTGGAGTCAGGCAGTCTGGCGGTGGGCGAGGTTCGGGTGCCTTTGACCTTCGTCGGTGCCGCCCGCAGCCTGCGCGAGCAGGCCTTGCCGCTGTTGTTCCGGGGCGAGGGCAATGCCTTGGCCAACTTGGCGGTGGGCCAGCCGGTGAAGGTCTATGCCCTATCCAGAAGCACGGTGCAGGGCTACCGCGTGCCGGCGGCGGCACTGGTGAAGAATCCGGCCAACCAGGCCATCGTCTGGGTCAAGATCGCACCGGAACATTTCGAGCCCCGCACGGTGACCGTGGAGCCCCTGGACGGCGCCAACGTGGCGGTGACCGCCGGACTGAAAGCGGGTGACCGGGTGGTGGTGCGCGCCGCGACCCTGGTCAATCAGGTCAGGTAGGGGCGCTGTCATGTTCAAGTGGCTACTCAACAACAGCCTGAGCAACCGGCTGCTGGTGATCATCGCCAGCCTGGTGGTGATGGCCTACGGCGCGTTCACCCTGACCCGCACCCCTGTGGATGTATTTCCCGACCTCAACAAGCCCACCGTCACCCTAATGTCTGAGGCCGGTGGCATGGCCCCGGAGGAGGTAGAGCAACTCATTACCTTCCCGCTGGAGACCACCATGAACGGGCTGCCGGGGGTGGAGAGCGTGCGCTCGGTATCCAGCGCCGGGCTGTCCTTCATCTACGTCACCTTCGACTGGCGCACCGACATCTTCCGCGCACGGCAGATGGTTTCGGAGCGTCTCACCTCCATGGAAGAAGGCCTGCCCGATGGCGTGACCCCGCGCATGGGGCCGATCAGTTCGATCATGGGCGAGATCATGCAGATCGCCATCCCCATCGACACGGAAAAGATCACACCCATGGAGGTGCGGGAATACGCCGACTGGGTGCTTCGGCCCCGCCTCATGGCGATCCCCGGCGTGGCGCAGGTCATCCCCATCGGCGGCGAGGTGCGCCAATTCCAGGTGCAGCCGGACACCGTGCGCATGGCGGAGCTGGGCATCGCCCACGACCAGCTCGACGACGCCCTGCGCGGTTTCTCGTCCAACACCTCGGGCGGCTTTCTGGAACTCAACGGCCGCGAATACCTGATCCGCAACTTGGGCCGCACCTCCCGCCTGGAGGACCTAAAGAACCTGGCGCTGACCAGCCGTAACAGGCAACCCATCCTGCTGCGCCAGATTGCCGGGGTGACTTTCGCCCCGGCCATAAAACGTGGCGATGCCGGTTTCGAGGGCAGGCCGGCGGTGATCCTGGGCATCCAGAAACAACCCACGGCGGACACTATCGGGTTGACCCGGTCCATCGAGGACGCCCTGGGCACGCTGAAACAGGGCCTGCCGGCGGGTATGGCCGAGCCCCGCGTCACCTTCCGACAGGCCAGCTTCATCGAGGCCTCCATCGATACCCTGCAAGGCAAGCTGATCGGCGCCTCGGTGTTCGTCGCGGTGATCCTGTTCTTCTTCCTGGGCACCCTGCGCCCGACCGTGATCGCGCTCACCGCCATCCCGGTATCGATCTTCATGACCGCGCTGGTGTTCAAGCAGTTCGGCATGTCCATCAACACCATGACCCTGGGCGGCCTTGCCATCGCCATCGGCGGTTTGGTGGATGACGCGGTGGTGGGCATCGAGAACGTCCTGCGGCGGCTCAAGGAAGAACGAATCAAACATCATGAGCACCGCCTGCACCCCATCGAACTGGTAGCCCACGCCACCCTGGAGGTGCGTTCGGCCATCCTCTATGCCACCCTCATCATCGTGCTGGTGTTTCTGCCGCTGTTCGCCCTGCCAGGCATGGAGGGGCGGCTGTTCGTACCGCTGGGCGTGGCCTTCATCGTCTCGACTCTAGCTTCCCTGGTGGTTTCGGTGACGATCACCCCGGTGCTGGCGTTCTATCTGCTGCCGCGCATGAAGTCCCTCGACCACGGCGACACGAAACTGCTGGCTTGGCTCAAGGTGCGTTATCGCGGCAGCCTGCAATCCGTGCTGAACCGACCCCGTGCGGCCTTGGCGGCGGGGGCCACGGCAGTGCTGGTGGCGGCGGTGGCGGTGCCGTTCTTCCCCACCACCTTCCTGCCGCCGTTCAACGAAGGCACCCTGCTCATCGGCCTGCGCCTCAATCCTGGCGTGACCCTGGCCGAATCGTCCGCCCTGGCCCGACAGGCCGAGGTGCTGGTGCGCCAAGTACCCGAGGTGGTCCACGTCGGACGGCGCAGCGGTCGCGCCGAACTGGACGAACATGCCGAGGGGGTGCACGTCAGCGAACTGGATGTGGGCTTGAAGCCCGCGACCGAACTGACCCGGCCGATGGACGATATCCTGGCCGATATCCGCGGGCGCTTGGTCAACCTGCCGGCAGCCATTGGCATCGGCCAGCCCATTTCACACCGTATCGACCACATGCTGTCGGGCGTGCGCGCCCAGATCGCCGTGAAGCTCTTCGGCGATGACCTGGACACCCTGCGCGCCCAGGCGGAGGGGCTACGGGAGAAACTCGCCGGCATCCCAGGCCTGGCTGACCTGGAAGTCGAAAAGCAGGTGCTCGCACCCCAAATCAAGGTGCGCATCGACTACGCGGCGGCAGCCCAATACGGCGTACCTACGCCGCAGATCCTGGCCATGCTGCAAGGGTTGGTGGAAGGTGAGCGGGCCACCCAGATCATCGAGGGTGGGCGGCGCTTCGCCCTGGTCATGCGCCTGCCGGAGTCGGCGCGCACGGTGGAGGGTCTGGGCCGCATCCAGTTCAGCACCCCGAACGGCAGCGTGCCCCTGTCACGCATCGCCACCATCGAGGACAGCGACGGCCCCAACCAGATCAGCCGCGACGACGGCAAGCGCCGCATCGTCATTTCCGCCAACGCCCAAGGCCGGGCACTGTCCGAAGTTGTGGCGGACATCCGCCGGGTGGTTGGAGACACGAAGCTGCCGGAGGGCTATTTCATCACCCTGGGCGGCCAGTTCCAGGCCCAGGAGGAGGCCTCGAAGCTGGTCGGATTGTTGTCCGTGGTCTCGCTGACGCTGATGTTCGTGGTGCTCTACAGCCGCTACAAATCGGCGCGGCTGTCGCTGCTGATTATGGCCAACATCCCGTTGGCCCTGGTGGGGGCCGTGATCGGGTTGTGGTTGTCCGGCCAGCCGCTCTCCGTGGCGGCGCTGATCGGCTTCATCACCCTGGCCGGCATCTCGGTACGCAATGGCATCCTGAAGGTAAGCCACTACATCAACCTCATGCGCCGCGAGGGAGAGGGCTTCGACCACAAGATGATCGTGCGCGGCTCCCTGGAGCGTCTGGCGCCGGTGCTGATGACCGCCCTGGTGACCGCCTTTGCCCTCGCCCCGTTGCTGTTCGAGGCCGAGCGACCTGGCACGGAAATCCTGCACCCCGTGGCCGTGGTCATCTTCTCCGGCCTCATCAGCTCCACCTTGTTGGATACCTATCTCACCCCCGCGCTGTTCTGGCTGTTCGGACGCCGGGACGCCGAACGCCTGATGGCCGACCGCGAGGCCGAGGCGCTTTGATAAACAAGCCCAATCGATTCAACTCGAAGAAAGGACACACCATGAAACTTAGTCATCTCCTCACCATCCTGGCCTTCGCCCTGACCGGTTGTGCCTCCAATGTGGCCCTCAAAGATGCCAACGATGCCACACAAGCCGTGGGCACGCTGACATTGACTTGGCTTGTTCACAATTCCATGGAAGTGACGCTCGATGGCAAGCGTTACGTGGGCGAATGGGAGAGTGAGCGTTGTTTGAACCTGGAATGCCGAGGGGTCTACCGCAATGTGTCTCGCATTCATCGTCGGCATATCCGGGAAGGGCAAGCCGTATTGAAAACCAAGGACGGGGAGCGTTTGGACTGCGAGTGGGTGAGCCATCTACCCGATGTTCAGGGCACATGTCGGGCTCAGGACGGCAGAGTCTTCAAGTTGGTGGATGACACGCTGGCCAAGTAAAGGGAAGGGTAGGCGGGAGTGGTGCCCCCCATTGCTCCCCCAGGACCGGATGGTGGTTTGACGGCCATGCAGCAGCGCGATGCAAAGCACAGCGGCTCCATTACTCTGCCATGCTGGAGCGTCGGCTGTGCATCAGATAGCAGCCATTGAATCAGCGTTGCCCAGATTGAGGCGGGTGCTGCCTAATTGAGGCTTCGGAGGCAGAAATTCACGGACGTACAGTCATGGGAACTGGCTATGGCCGTTCTGGCCGAGGACTTGCCCGATAAGGGGGCTCGGCACAATGATGGAAGAAGCGCATATAGCTGCCGTTTGCCGGATGCAGCTCTCCCATCCACCGAACCAGGCCTGCTCTAGCTTTCCCTGATATTCCCTATCCCCATGCCCGCGAAGCCCCGCTTGACAAGGCTTTCAGCCTTGGTAGCCTGAGAGTGTATTTCGTTGGCGGAGAACCGCTCGCTTGCACCGCACTGCACCCGTCGGGATCAGGGAATGATCCCGCCATTTGCCGCAAGGCGCCTTCGAGCCCGGTCAGTCCCTGAAACCGGAACGGTCGCAAGACCGGGGATTCCGTATCCATCCGTAGCATCCACCCAGCGGGGAACCCCTTCCCCGTCCGGGGCATGGTTCCCCTTTCTTTCTTCCGAAGGAGAGTTCCATGTCCCAAGCACAGTCTCTATCCCAATCCACCACCGGCACGCCCGCCGGCGAGAAGGCCTTCTTCGACCTGCATGTGAACGGGGTCGGCTATCTCAATCGCATCCGCGAGGTGAAACCCCGCAAGGGCCAGCCTTTCATGGCCTGTTCCATCTCGGCCATGCGGGGCGATCCGAACGACGTGGAGTACACGAAGTTCGATCTCCGGGTCACCGGGGGTGAGGCCAGGCGCATCGTCGCCATGCTGAAGCCCGAAGTCGACGGGAAGAAGCCCGTGGTCATCGGCTTCCGGATCGGCGACATATATCCGGAGCTTTTCACCTACGAACGGGGCGAGAAGGTCGGTCAGCAAGGCGTCGCCATCAAGGGGCGTCTGCTGAAGATCGGCTTCGCCAAGGTGGACGGCCAGGCGGTGACGCTGCCTGTCGAACCACCCCAATCCCATTCGGACAGCACCGCGCAGTAGGGCTGTGTTTTTCCCTTCCATCCACCCTGCCGGGGAACCGTCCGTTCCCTGACGGGATGCGGTCTTCCCGGCCATTCCTTGGGGAGACCACCATGGAAGTTCATGAACAGATCGTCATGGAATGTCTGGGCTGGGGGTTCTTCATCGCTGCCTTCGATGAGGAGAGCGGCGACTTTGCGCGGGTGTCCGAGGAGTTCTACCTGGCGTTCGAGGCAGCGCAAGCAGCCTTGATGTCGGGGGACTGGACACCTGCCTAACGCGGACCCTCCATCTCAAGCCATCGCATCGATCGCATTCGTCTTATCACCCTTGGCGGGCCGTTGCTTCCCGCCGGGGAGCGTGATGCCCGCCAGTTCATTCTCGAAAGGA